>CAYQOH010000091.1:0-10256 GCA_964419075.1 uncultured Opitutaceae bacterium
CTGGATGCAGGTCGCCGCGCACCTCGATCCCGTCGCGTATGCAATCGACCTCATGCGCGGGACGGTCCTTGGGACGTTCTTCTTTCCCGTGCCGCTGTCACTGGGAGCGCTGGCCCTCACGATCACGGTGCTCGTCTGGGCCGCCGTCAGGGTCTTCAACCGGGGAGAAGACGACTCAAGCCTGGGAGCCACCAGGTTCAATTGGAGGCGATAGCCGCCGTCCCGGTCACATGTGATAGGTTATGGTTCGGGTGCCGCCTACGCTGTTGACGGTGATGGTCGTCGCCTGGGTATAGTTGCTTGGGTATGACTCGCCGGCGATCGAGTTGAGCGACTTGATGTACTGGGTTGGACCGACCAAATCCGAGACTGCCGCCGTCGAAACGCCGGATTCCAGAAAATATTGGTCTGCCGCAGACGAGAGCTGCCGTGCGTTGTTCAGAACTGCCTTGTCCTGCGACGCATTCGTCACTCGCTGGAAAGCAGGTATGGCCATCGTCGCGAGAAGGCCGATGATGACCACAACTATCATTATTTCGACGAGGGTAAACCCCCGGTAAGCGACTTGGGATAATGGCTTCATGATGTATGGCCGCGCTTGTTGGCCGTACGTAGTGTGCAACTTTTGCCGTTTAAACGCACGATTAGATCGCCATGAGGTTCAAAGGGATGGCAAAAAATTGTAAAAAATTATTGAAGTCGTGACTGAATATGGGGGTATTCGGAGGCAACTAATTGTAAAAATACACCGGGGATTCGTGGTGCGTTTGGCCGAAAAACTGCGCAAGTTTTTTCTATCGTGCTAATTGTGTCAACAATTGAACGAGCGTTGCGTCGGCGAAAAACTTAATATTTCGGCCGGAAATTTGTAAAATATTTGTCAAAGCCCTTTTGCGACCTTCGCCTTACGGGCGCTCCCGTTTACAAAAATCTGTCAAAAGGCCGCCCATTGCCCGCGCTAATGCCCCTTTGTCGGCCATCTTCTGGCAAGCGCGGGTACGGGCGCACGACCAATTGGCCGGCCGCAGAACCCATCCTCCGGGACGCGCAGCGCGGGCGGCGGCAGGCCACCTCAGGCGAGGAATGAACAGATGTACTGGCAAAGGCCGCGCTCAACCTCGATTCGGAAGCCGCTCTTTCCCGGGACCACAAACTGGGAGCCCGCGGAGTGCGGGCAGGCCTCCGTCGAGCCGTCGATCGTGACCCGGCACGACCCGTCGACGATCTCCATCTGTTCGGGGGCATCCGTGTTGAAATGGAAGGACCCGGGGCGGATCAGCCCCAGCGTCTTCCTCGCGCCGTCGGGCAGGACTATCGTGTAGCTGACGACGCTGCCGTCGAAGTACACGTTGGCCTTGGTCTGTACGGAGACGCCGTTGAACTGGGTTACGGCAGCAGGCATGCGGCGGGTCAGGCCTTGATTCTAGGGCTGCGCCCCTCAGGGAATCTTCAGGGTGCTTCCGACGACCAGGCTCTTCTCGTCCTTCATCACGTCACGGTTCGCGTTAAGGATCTCCTCCCAGCGGCTGGACGACCCGTAAAACTTGCGCGCGATCTTGGTGAGGGTGTCGCCCTCGACGACGACGTAGGTCCTGGGCGCCGGCGGGGGAGGGGGCGCCGCCTGGGCGGCCGCAGCGGCAGCCGCCGCGGCCTGAGCGGGCCGCGTCGGGGCCGGCTTCGTGGCCCCGGGCCCCGGCGACTGGATGGCGAGGCGCGTCTTCAGCTCGGAATTCTCTGTGGCGAGGCGGCTCGTTTCATCCTGGGCCTGGCGAAGCTCGGTGCGCAGCGGCTCGATCTGCGAGGTCGCCGCCGCCTGCACCTGCAGGGACGCGACCGAGGTGCGCGCGGCGTCCAGCTGCTGGTTGAGCGAGGCGTTGTCGGACGTGAGCTTGTCCACCGTGGACTTCAGCTGGGCGTTCTCATCCTGGACGACCGAGAAGCTGCGCAGCGAGGTCGCCAGCTTATCCTGAAGGTCGGCCACCGAGCCCGGGGAGCCCGTGTCGGCAGGCGCGGCCGGCTGGGCCTTCGCCGCGTCGAGCTGCTTCTGGAGGTCGGCCGTCTCGGCCGAGCTCTTGGCCAAGGACTCCTGGGCGGCGGCAAGCTGTTTCTGAAGGTCAGCGGATTCCCCCGAGCCCTTTGCCGAGGCTTCCTTGGCGGCCGCAAGCTGCTTCTGGAGATCCGAGGACTCGGCCGCGCTCTTCGCCGAGGCCGCCTGGGCGGCGCCAAGCTCCGTCTTCAGCCTTTCGGACTCCTTCCACGCGGCCGCCAGCTCGTCCGTCAACTGCTTGTTGTCCGCCCGGAGCGAGGCCTGGCTGTCGGCAGGAGGCGCCCCCGCGGCCTTGTCGTCGGCCCTGAGGGAACCGGCAAGTGCGAGGGCTATCGGCAGGAGGCCGAGTCGGAGGGTTCTGTTCATGGTCGCGGTGGGCTCAGGGTATGAAAACGCCTTTCAAAACGGACACAATCCACAATTCCTGCGGGAGGATGCCGGTCTCGGGGGTCGCGAGCCGCTGGGCGCCCGATGTCTGGGGGGTTGCGGCGAACCGGTCCCTGCAGGCACGCCCCTCCGCGCGCGCCCGCCGGCTCACTGGCCGGCCCAGTGGCGCGCGGTGCCGACGGCGCGCGACCAGCCCGCCCGCAGCCCGTTCAGGGAAGCGCGGGCCCGCTTCGGGTGGAACGTGCGGTCCCTTCCCGCAAGGGCGCCGACCTCCCCCAGGTCCCTCCAGAAGCCTACGGCGAGCCCGGCGAGGGCCGCCGCGCCGAGCGCCGTGGTCTCGGTCACCCTGGGCCGCACGACCGCGGCCCGGATGAGCTCGCTCTGGAACTGCATGAGCGCGTTGTTCACGGAGGCGCCGCCGTCGACCCGCAGCTCGCGGATCCGCCGGCCCGAGTCCGCCTCCATCGCGCCGATTAGGTCCGCCGTCTGGAACGCGATGCTCTCGAGCGCCGCGCGCGCGAGGTGCGCGGCGGTCGTGCCCCGCGTGACCCCGACAATCGCGCCCCTTGCCGCCGGATCCCAATGGGGGGCGCCGAGCCCCGCGAAGGCGGGCACGATCGTGACACCCCCGTTGTCGGCGACCTGTGCCGCCAGCGCCTCAACGTCCGAGGAGCGGGAGATGAGGCCCAGGCCGTCGCGAAGCCACTGGACGACGGCGCCGCCGACAAAGACGCTTCCCTCGAGCGCGTATTCCGTCCGCCCCTCAATCCGCCAGGCGATGGTGGTGAGAAGCCGGTGCTTGGACACGACGGGCCGGGTCCCGGTGTTCATCAGCATGAAGCACCCGGTGCCGTAGGTGTTCTTCGCCATTCCGGGCGCGAAGCACCCCTGGCCGAACAGCGCGGCCTGCTGGTCGCCCGCAATCCCGGCGACCGGCACGCCGCGCAGGGCGTCGATCCCGCTGATTTCCCCGAAGACCCCGCTGCTCGGCCGCACCTGCGGCAGGACGGCCGCCGGTATGCGCAGGGCCCGCATGAGCTCGCCCTCCCAGTCACCGGACTTGAGGCCGGCCAGGAGCGTCCGCGACGCGTTCGAGACGTCGGTGGCGTGCACCCGTCCCTGGGTGAGCTTCCAAAGAAGCCAGGAGTCGACGGTGCCGAAGGCGAGTTCGCCCCGCACTGCGCGGCGCCTCGCGCCGGGCACATGGTCCAGGAGCCACGCGAGCTTTGTCCCCGAGAAGTAGGGGTCGAGCAGGAGGCCGGTCCTCCTCCTGAAGAGCGGGCCCATGCCGCTGCGCTCAAGTGCGGCGCAGGCCGCCGCGGTCCTCCGGTCCTGCCAGACGATCGCGCGGTGGAGCGGTCGACCGCCGGCCCGGTCCCAGAGGACGGTGGTTTCCCGTTGGTTCGCGATCCCCACCGCCGCCACCTCGCCCCTCCGGACCCCGGCCTTCCGCAGGACGGCCTGCGCGACGCGCCGGGTCGTCTCCCAGATCTCCTCGGGGTCGTGCTCCACCCAGCCCGGGTGGGGAAAGTGCTGGTGGAATTCCTCCTGGGCTGATGCGAGGGGACGACCGCGCCGGTCAAAGAGGATCGCCCGGGAGGAGGTCGTGCCCTGGTCGAGTGCGAGGACGCAGCGGGTCATGGCGGGGCGGCCCCGGGATCGTCACAGGACCGCACGGCGGGCGCAAGCGCGGCGGGACCAAGCAAACGGTTGACGAACCGGGCAATAAAATGGCTGAACTTGCTCGCGCGGGCGCAGTCTCAGCACATATTCCCTACGACCCATGACACGATCGCATCCCATGCTCCTCCTGGCGGCGGCCTGCGCGCTTGCCGGATGCGCAAGCGCGCCCGCGCCCCAGGCGCCGCAGGACACGACCAAATTCACGGTGGAGAACACGGACCGGTTTGCCGTACTCGACTCGGCGACCGAGGCCGTGGTCAGCTGCACGGGACTTCAGGAGCGCACCCTTGGCGACGGGCGGCTCGAGGTCGTCGCCAACCTGAAGAACAGCGGCGCCAACCCCGTGCAGGTGCAGGTCCAGTGCGAGTTCATTGACGGCGAGGGCATGCCCCTGTCCCCCGATGCGCCGTGGCAGCTGCTGGCGATTTCCGGGAACTCGACGGAGGTGGTGCGCTTCACGGCGCCGGCCACGGTCGCCAAGAAGTACGCGATACGGGTGCGCCGGGCGCGCTGACCCCGGGGCTATTTCTTTTCCTTGGAGTCGACGGGGAACGTGACGTCCTTTGAGGCCGCGTCGATTTCCTTGACCGCCGCGTCGAGCGCGGCCTTGTCGGCGGCGCCGTCCCTGGTGACCGGCCTGCCGCTCGAGAAGTCGATCGTCTTGCCATCCTGGATGGCCACCGGCTCCGTCGTGCGCCCGGCCGTCCTCGGCTGGGAGGCGTAGGCCCACAGGGCCGCGGCCGTCGCGGCCGCGCCGATGAGCAGGGGGATGGCGCGTGGGTTCTTCAGTGAAGGTAGCGTTGGACATCGCACGGCGGTGCGCAATAACACTCAGCGATGCATGCTGTCTACAGGGAGGCGCGGGCCACGCTGCTGCTGGCCGTGCCGATCATCATCGGCCAGCTGGGCCAGATGGCCATGGGCGTCACCGACAGCGTCATGATCGGACGGGCGGGGACGGTTCCGCTCGCCGCCTCCTCGTTCGGAGTCGGCATCTTCAACATATTCTTCATCATAGGAATCGGGCTCCTGACGCCCGTGGCGGTGTTTGCGTCGAGGGCCCGGGGCGCCGGGCGCCACGACGAAGCCGGCGAATTCCTGCGGCACGGCCTCCTGCTCGCGCTCGGATCCGGGGTGGTCGAGGTCGTCGTGATCCTCTTCCTTGGCTTACACCTCGAGTGGTTTCGCCAGCAGCCCGAGGTGGTGGCCGCCGTGAACCCGTTCTTCCTGCTCCTCGGGGTCTCGCTCGTGCCGTCGCTCGTCTACCTCGCCCTGCGTCAGTTCGCCGAGTCGATGGGCCGGCCCTGGCTGCCGATGGTGGTGATCCTCGCGGGCGTGCTGCTCAACATCCTCCTCAACTGGATCTTCATCTACGGGCACCTCGGCGCGCCGCGCCTCGGGCTGACCGGGGCGGGGATCTCGACGCTGATCTCCCGTTCGCTCGGGTCGTTCGTGATCTTCACCTGGCTGCGGCTTGATCCGAAGATGCGGGCCGCGTGGCCCAGGCGCTGGCTGGCGCCCTTCTCATGGGAGCGAGTGAGGCGGATGCTCTCGGTCGGCCTGCCGGCGTCGGGGGCGCTCCTTTTCGAGGGCGGCGCCTTCGCGATGGCGACCGTCATGATGGGATGGCTCGGGGCCGTGTCGCTGGCGGCGCACCAGATCGCGATCTCGTGCGCCGCGATGACCTTCATGGTGGCGCTCGGCCTCTCCATGGCGGTCGGAATGCGCGTGAGCGCGGCCGTCGGCGCGGGCGAGCATGCGAGGCTCCGCCCGATCTGGTTCGGCGGCACGCTCATGGGCCTCGTGTTCTCGGCCTCGATGACGGCGGTCTTTCTCGTCGGCGGCCACACGATCGCATCGTGGTTCATCGGGGACCGGCAGGTCGTCTCGGTGGCGAGCGTGCTGCTCGCGGTGGCCGCCGTCTTCCAGGTCTTCGACGGGGGCCAGGTGATCAACTCGGCGGCGCTCCGGGGGCTCACCGACGTCAGGGTGCCCGCGGCGATCACGTTCGTGGCCTACTGGGTCATCGCGCTTCCGCTCGGCTACGCCCTCGGGGTGCGCGGCGGATTCGGGCCGGCCGGCATATGGACCGGACTTGCGGCGGGCCTGGCCGCCGCCGCCGTTCTGCTTGGGGCCCGGTTCCTGCGGCTGACGCGCCCGGCCCCTGGCCCCCGCGGATCCTAGGAGGCGTCGAGCGCCTCCGCGAGGGCGCCGATGATCTCGTCCACCGGCTCCGTGCCCACGCAGAGGCGCAGCATGTCCGGGTCCAGGCCGTTAGCGCTGAGTTCGGCGCGCCCCTCGGGCGTGCTCACGAGGTCGTAATGCGCCAGGTACATGAAGGGGCAGATGAGGGTCGTGCGCATGCCGAAGCTCGGGCCCTTGGGCAGCCTGAGCCCGTCGTAGAAGCGCTCCATCGAGCCGCGAAGGGTAAACGTGATGATGCCGCCGGTCGACCCGGGGGTCCGTGCGATTCTAAGGTAGTTCTCGCGCGAGGAGGGCTCCAGGGCCCAGTGGGTGGTGCGCACTGCGGGGTGCGACGCGAGGAAGGCGGCCACCTTTGGCGTCGTCTCCTCGATCGCCGCGAGGACTGCTCCGGTGTTGCGGATCTGGGCGGCAAGGCGGGCCTGGTCGCGGGGGTAGGGGGGGTCAATGGCGGCCGCGGCGCCGCGGCGCAGCGCGTCCGCCTCCGGGGCCGCGGGGTTGACCGCGACCAGCCCCGCGAGGACGTCGCCCTCGTTGCCCGTGTATTTTGTCAGGCTCGTCACGACCAGGTCGGCGTGGGGCATGCAGTCGGCGCTGAAGGCCGAGACGAGGGACGGGTCGAGGACGAGCTTGATCCCATGCCTGCGGCACAGCGCCGCGAGCGCCGCCACGTCGGGGGTCTGGACGAGGGGGTTCGTCGGGACCTCGGCCATGACCCCCGCAATCCGCGGCCCGCGTTCGGCGAAGAGCCGGCCGAGCCCCGCGAGGTCCATGACGTCGCGCGCGTGGATGTAGTCATCCGGCGAGGCTGTGTACTTCCTGAGGATAGCGATGGTGTCCAGGTAGAGCCAGCCCAGCTGGACCCACGCGGTCCGGCCCTTCGGGGCCTGCAGGTCGCTCACCGCCCGGAACGCCGCGTGGACGGCGTTCATCCCGCTGCTGGCGAGCATGAGGTTCGCGTCCGGGACGCCCGGGAATACGGGCCTTAGGAAACGCAGCACCTCCTCCCTCGAGTCGCCGGCAAAGGTTTCCTCGGCGCCTGGGGCGGGCCCGGCCCCGATCTGCGCGAGGCGGTCCTCGGCCTCGCGGGACGAGAGGAACCCCCCGATGTTCTGCAGGTACCGCCTCGCGCGGAGCGCGAGCTCGGCGGATTCCGGATGGGACACGCCGTGGACCCCGTCCGCCGCGAACCCCTCGGCGCCGGACCCGGCCGGCCCGGCGAGGCGCAGGTGCTCCAGGAGCGCGCCGGCCATCTCGCGGGACGAGGCGAGCCAGAGCGTCCTTCCCGCAAGCCCGCGGCGCTCGGACAGCACGGAGGCGAGGCGGAGCGAGAAGGGGTGGACGACGAACCTCGGGTAGCCCGACTTGAGCCTCGAGGTGACCGCCGGGTCCTTCTCCTCGTAGCCGCGCACGGCGGCCATCGTTGGCAGGCTGCAGGACACCGCGTGCGGGAAGTCGGGTATCGGAGTGCCAAGGGGAATGTGCGTGAAGGCCGGCATGGAACCCGGAAAGTGTTGGCGCGCCCGCGCCCTTGGCAACCGGAACGTGGCGCCATCCGTGTCATTCAGGCGGGCCGGAATTGCTCTTCATTTCGCGTCCGGGAGGGCTATCGTGGCGCCAGTCACCCTCGGTACATCAACACTCAGGCAGCCTCATGAAGACACGGGCACGGATCGGAGCAGGCTTGTCGTTCGCCTTCTGCGTTCTCGGCGGACCGTGGATGCTCAGCAGAACCGATTTCGGCTCGAAGAACGACATCGTGGACACGGGCATCGGATTCTGCTTCGTGGGGAAGGCGTTCTTCGTCGGTCCTGTGCTGCTCCTTGCCGCCGACAAGCTTTGTCCCGAAGCTGGATAACAAGGGTTCGGCAATGAAAGCCAATACGCGCGCCATCGTCAGTCTAGGCTGCCTCGTCCTGCTAGTTGCCTCGGGCTGCGTTACGCGCTCCAGCGTCAAGTTAACGGCGGTCGGCGACAAAAAGGAGTTTACTATCTCGAAGACAGTAATCGGCCTCGGCGTTGGGATGTGCGGTATTGGGCGCGCCGACGACAACTTCAAGATCACAGTAGTTGGACGCCGAGGTGAATGGCGTGACTCAGAAATTGGGATCTGGGATATGAATCAGAACGGCGATTTTCCATGCAAGGGAACGTTCGATGTCGACGAGGCAAAACGGCGAATCACCATTAACCTAACGATGCCAAACGGAAAAGCGTTTTGGCTGAACGGCACATTTTCATATTCGGGGCAAGATTGAGAAGACATGCCGAACCAACTACCGGATCCGACGCCTCCGTCTGTCACGCCTGCTGCGGGGGCAGCCGGCGCGCCATCCGTCGTCGCGGATCATTAGGACGTCTCGGCGACGAGAACCGATGACGTTCGACGCATGCCAGGAGACCATGCCAGAAAGGAAAGAAGCCTTCGTCGCCTGGTCTTTCCAGAACACGAGGAACCCACGGAAAGCAGACCTTCCCGGCTCGTTTTATTTCTGTGTTTTCACCGTGTCTTGTGATTGATTCCGTCTCATGAAGAATTCACGCGTCACCGGGCTCGGCGGGATATTCTTCAAGGCCAAGAATCCGTCCAGGCTGGGCGCGTGGTATCGGAAGCATCTCGGCCTGCCGATCGAGGCGTGGGGCGGCTTCGCTTTTTCGTGGCGCGAGGCCAAGAACCCGAAAAAGAAGGGCTCGACCGTGTGGAGTCCGTTCGATGCCGACACCAAGTATTTCGGCGGGGGAAGGCAGGGCCACATGATCAACTACCGCGTCGCCAACCTGAAGAGGGTGCTCGCCCTCTTGAAGAAGGAAGGCGTCTGGACCGACCCAAAGGGTATCCAGGCCTCCGAATACGGCAAGTTCGCCTGGATCAAGGACGGCGAGGGCAACCGCATCGAGCTCTGGGAACCGCCAAAGGGTGGCTAAGGCAAATCGCAGAACCGCCGCCCAACCGGGCGCCAGAGCCAACGGAGGGGCCTGTCGCGGGCCGTGCTCTGGGGTGCTTCGAAATGAAGCCGTCACGGAGGGCGCGCCTCGCGCCACTTACCGAAGGGGTTCATCTTCGACGTTTGGCATGCTGGCCCGATGACACCCGAGCTTCACTACTTGATCTACAGCATTGTTCTCGGGCTGCTCCTTCTGGTCGGGGCATCGCATGCGATCAGCTCGCAATATGGGTACGCCTGGACCGCCAGCAACCGCGATGAACCCATGCCTCCGCTCAAAGGCGTTGCGGGACGCGTGGACCGCGCCCTGATCAATTTTTCCGAAACGTTTCCCTTCTTTGCCGTTCTGGTGCTTGCAGCCCACGTTGCCGGGCGGGACGGGACACTAACGCTATGGGGCGCTCGTCTCTATTTCTGGGGGCGCGTTGTTCACGCTATCGCGTCGGTCGCGGGTTACCCGCTGTTGCGCTCGATGATCTGGAACGTATCGCTAGCCGGCATGGTTCTGTTCGTTGTCGCAATGTTATAGCCTGAAGGGAATATGCCGCTGAACATGCCGAACCCACTAGCCGATCCGACGCCTGCGTTTGTCACGCGTTCCGCTGGCGCGGGCGGCGCGGCTGCGAACCCGTGAGGATCGTCTCCTGGAACGTCAACGGGGTGCGGGCCGCCCTGAAGAAGGGCCTGCTCGGCTACATTGAGGGGTGCGGCGCCGACGTCGTGTGCCTGCAGGAGACCAAGGCGCAGCCGGGCGACGTGCAGCACGTGAAGTGGCCCCGCGGGTACGAGGTCCTCTGGAACAGCGCGGAGAAGAAGGGCTACAGCGGGACCGCGGTGCTGACACGGGTGCGGCCCGCGGACGTGCGCCGTGGGATCGGCGTCGCGGGGCACGACAGGGAGGGCAGGGTGCTGGCCGTGGAGTTCCCCGACTACTGGCTCGTGAACGTCTACCAGCCGAACTCCCAGCGGGGGCTGACCCGGCTCGACTACCG
>CAYQOH010000092.1:0-10247 GCA_964419075.1 uncultured Opitutaceae bacterium
CGACGACGGGATTCGGCTGCGCCTCGTAGTGCCAGGCCACCGCGAACGAGAGCACATAGAGGCCGAGCATGACGAAGAACAGGGTCCACGCGTGGCGCCGGTTGCCGATCAGCAGGCCGAACATGTAGACCTGCGCCATCGGCACCACGATGATCGCCAGCATCTCGAGGAAGTCCGAAAGCGGCGTGGGGTTCTCATATGGGTGCGCGCTGTTGACGCCGTACCACCCGCCGCCGTTCGTGAAGAGCTGCTTGCAGGACTCGAACGAGGCCACCGGCCCCACCGGGAGCGGCTGGGTCTCCACCTTCTGGTCCACCATCACGGGCTGGTCGACCATCACGGGCTTGCCGTCGGTCCCCACGACCGGCTTTCCCTTGTCGTCGACCTTCGGCACCGAGGTCGTCACCGCGTTGCCCTTGTCGTCGACCTTCGGCACCTGGGTGGTGTAGCTCTCGACGAGGTTCGCCGTCGGGTAGGCGTTCCAGGTCTGCGGGACGCCCTGCCAGGCGAGCGGGATCGCCCACAGCACCGAGAGCGGAATTACGATGTAGAGCGTGCACCGGGTCAGATCCACCCAGAAGTTGCCGATGTTCCTCGCCGAGGCGCGCGCCAGGGCCCGCCCGACCGCAACCAGGACCGCGAGCCCCGAGGCGCCGCTGATGAACTGGTGCACGGAGAGCCCCAGCGTCTGGGACAGGTAGGTCATCACCGCCTCTCCGGAATACGACTGCCAGTCGGCGTTGCAGGTGAAGCTCCATGCCGTGTTGAACGCCAGGTGCCACGAGAGGTTGTCCAGGCCCTGGGTGTTCAGCGGCAGCCATTTCTGGGTCATCAGGATCGCCATGAGCGAGGCGAACCCCACGGTCGTCATGACCACCACCGCCCACAGGTACGTCTTCCACGACATCTCCTCGTTCGGATCGATGCCGGTCACCTTGTAGACGGCTTTCTCGACAGGCAGCAGAAGCGGGTGAAGGAAGGTCCTCTCCCCTTGGAACACCCGGGCCATGAAGCGGCCAAGGACGGGTGTGAGGGCGATTCCAATTCCGAAGAAGAGAACTATCTGGAGTATTTCGTTGAAGGTCATGGCAAGATTACTGGGACGGCACCAATGGAGCAGCATTCTTGCCTTCCATGATTAATTGTGGGGCGATTCGCATTAAGACGCCGTTAACAAGACGGAGCCGTTGATCCACGTGTATCATTGGAACCGATCGCCCTTCGCCGCGTCTCCACGCGGCGAACTCGTTGTGGACCACCGCGACTGCGCCAGGGTGCGGCGCGGAGCGCTGCGTCCTCAGGCGTCAGGGTCGGCGAGTTAACAAAAAGATAAGGCCGACCGCGAAGCCACGGCGACCCAGGGGGCGCCGCACCTCCCTTTGGCCCACCCTCACTAAGGGATTCAACCCGCTGCGAGCACGCGCGCGAACGTGCCGGAGTCGACGTTTCCCCCCGTGAAGATGACTCCGACGCGTTTGCCCCGCAGCGCCGCACCCCCGCTCAATACCGCGGCAAGCCCTGCGCCGGCCGCGCCCTCGGCGACGTTGTGCGTGTCGGAGAAATAGGCGCGCATGGCCGCCTCGGTCTGATCATCCGAGACCCGCACGATCCGATCGGCGCCGAGAAGGATGTGCTCCAGGGCGTCGCCGTCGGGTGTCGAGCACGCCATTCCGTCGGCAATCCTTGTCGACGCATCGGCTGTGACCACCCGCTTTGCATCGAAGGAAAGCGCGTAGGCCGGCGCCTGCTCGGAGGCGACGCCGATGATTCTCGTCGGCAGCTTGAGCGCGTCGCGCGCGGCAATGAGCGCGCAGGCGCCCGAGCCCAACCCAATGGGCACGTAGACGCAGGCGAGCGCCGGCGCTCGCCTGAGGAAGTCGAGCGCCGACACCGCATTCCCCCACACCAGGTCGTGGTGGAATGAGGGCACCCAATGCAGGCGGCGCTCGGCCGCGAGCTCCCTCGATTTGACCAGGGCCTCCTGGAAATCCCCGCCGTGCTCGAGCAGCTCGGCCCCGAGGGCCCGCATGGCCCTGTTCTTCTCCGCGCTGTTCCCGCGCGGCACGACGATCGTGGCCGGGATGCCGAGGCGCGCCGCGGCGAAGGCGACCGCCTGGCCGAAGTTCCCGCGCGTCGCGGCAATGACGCCCGGCACACGCGTCTCCCGGGCCATGAGCTGGCTCATGTAGTTCAGCGCGCCCCGGATCTTGAACGAACCGATCGCGGTGTGGTTCTCGTGCTTCACCCAGAGCTCGCATCCCGCGCGGGCGTTAAGGAGGGGCCAGGAGATCTGCGGGGTCGTGGGCACGATGGAGCACATCTGCGCCGCTATCGACTCGATCTCGGAAAGTCCCGGCAGGGGTCTCATGCGGAAAGCGTGGGGCCGGCGCCTTCGCGCTCAAGCAATTTGGCCTCGGGCCGGCGCCCGGTTGAAGGGCATCGCAACGGCCCCTCCGCGATTCGGCAGGCCCGCGCCGCCAACGGATTCCCCATGCCCTGCTCAGCGCACCCGGGGTGCCGCGGCACGCCCCCAAAATCCGCCAAAACCGCGAAAATCGGCGCCAAAAGATGCGTTAATATGGCCAAATCAAGCGGAGCCAGATCGGGCGCCAAGCGGCAAAATCACACCATGCGAGAATGCTGGATCCGCGCGCTAGCCGCCAACCGCCGCAAGATACACAGGCGGTGGGAAGCGCTGCTGCGCCTGGAGCGCGCGGACACCCCGATCGCCGACCCCGACAATCTCGTCCACATGATCGACTGGACGCTCGACAAGATCTTTGCCGAGCTCCGGAGCCACAAGGCGAACCATAATGCCTCGCTCCCGCCGACCATCGCGACCCTTCAGGCCAAGTGCCCCTGCGGCCTCAACCCCTTCTTCAAGCACTTCATGGCCGGCGAGCAGGCGCTCCTCGAGGCCCTCGTCATGGCGCAGTCCGAGGAGCCCTCGTCCGATCCCACCCTGCGCGACGCGGCGGTCACGGAGCTCTATGTGGTCACGCACGCGCTCGCGCGCTGCGAGGTCGAGGCCTTCTGCTCGCTCTGCCAGCACCGCCCGCGCCCAAAGGTGCGCCCGGCGATGGCCGACGCGACGGAGGTCTCCTGAGCCCCCCCGACCTACGCCGCCGGATGCACGCGCTCCCGGTAGGCTGACGGCGCCTCTCCGGCGACGCGCCGGAACACCCGGTTGAACTGCGACAGGGACTGGAAGCCGGCCTCGAAGGCCGCCTCGCTCACGCGCTTGTGCGGGTTCAGCAGCAGGTTCTTGACCTTCTCGACCCGCACGCGGGCCAGGTAGTCGGTGAACGTCATGCCGGTCGCCCTCTTGAACGTCTTGCAGAAATAGAAGGCGCTCATGTTGACCGCCCGCGCCACGTCGCCCAGGGCGACCTCGTCCGAGTGGTGCTCGGCGATGAACACGCGCGCCCGGGCGACCGCGGGGGACTCGGCCGCGTCGTTGCTCACCATGAGCTGGTTGCCGAGCCCGGAGAGATGCTGCGCGAACACGGACAGCAGCCTGAGGACCGACTCGAGCTGCTTCTTCGTGACGACCCGCGTCTGGAAATAGGCCTCCTCGAGCCGCTTCAGGTCCACGTCGGTGCCCCACTTGAGGAGGGAGCGCGTCGTCTTCGCGAACATCTCCTTGTTGGGCTTGTGCAGCATGATCTGGCCGGTATTCAGGAAGGCGATCAGGTTCTCGCCCACGCGAACGGGAACCGCCGAATCGCAGAGCCCGGCAAAACACTTGAGCGTCTTCGGCTCGAGCTTGGCCTGGTCCTCGATCTTGCGCTGAAGCTGGAGGCAGGCGGCGCAGGAATGGTTGCTCTTGGCCATGAGCATGCAGAAGGGGCTCTCGTTCGGGTCGCCGTGATGGGGCAGGTCGAACGCCTCCACGGGCCGCAGGCTAATCGGCAGCCCGGTCGTCTCACGGAACGCGCTCTCGTAATCACGGTAGATCTGGGAGCGCTTCAGCTGGTCGACCAGCGAGCGGCTTTCAGCGGACCGTGTCTTCTCAATGCGCATGACACCAGCAATCTAGATGGGGCATGCGCCGGGGCAACCGTGAAGTCGTAAAGTCTCGGGAATTAGGCGCGCTCCTGACTAGGCCTCAATGCTTTATACACGTAACCCCCCGCAAAGACCGCCGGGAATGCGGACCGCCCCCACCCCGGGGGATTTCTCCGGTTGACGCGCGCGAGGAATTGGAGACCTTACCCGGCCCGCATGGACCGATCCGGACGTCATAGCCCTTCACTGCTTTCGCGGGCGACCGCGCTCATGGCGATCGGCCTTGTCCTGGCCCTTTCGGTGTTCGCGGCCAGCCCTGAGCTCCATGAGTGGCTTCATGGACACCCACCGGGCGCCCTGATCGGCGCGCACGGGAACGCGCTGCCCGACGGGCATGCCCAGGAAACCCAAGACGACGGCGGGTGTGTGGTGAACCTTTATTCCCAAGGTCTCGTGCTGGCGCTCGCGCTCCTCGCCCTGGCCTTCACGGGACAGACGCTGCCGTCTGAGGATTTTGAGCTTCTCAAACGGATAATCCCGGAATTTCCGAGATACCTGCTCCCGCCAACGCAGGCTCCTCCCCTCGGTCTGGAATGATTCGCCGAGGGGTTGGCATGCCGGCTATTCGCCTGCAGCCCTTCGAGCATCCACGTCGCCCATGCAAGCGGCCTGTCAATGGTTACCTCGCGCCGCGTGGCGCGGCCTTCCAATCGCAACACGTTCCTACTCTAATGAATTTTCAGAAGCTATTCATACTAGTCATGATCGGCCTAACGGCTGCGCCGGTGCGCAGCCAGACGGCGCCGGCGCAGCCAACCGATACCAAGACCACCCAGCTTGACCCGTACGTTGTGACGGGAGAGCTCGACGAGACCCGAGGCCTCATCCAGCCGAGCCTTGGCGCGACCTCCTTCATCATGGACGAGCAGCAGATCCTGAATCTGCCACAGGGCGCCGATGCCCCGTTTAATCAGGTGCTCCTGCGGGCTCCCGGCGTGGCCGAGGATTCGGCGGCGAACGGCGACCTGCACGTCAGGGGCGAGCACGGAAACCTCCAATACCGCATCAACAACGTGCTCCTGCCCGAGGGCATCACGGGCTTCGGCATCGAGCTCGACCCCCGTTTCGTCCAGAGCATGCAGCTCATCACGGGGTCGCTACCTGCCCAGTACGGCTTCCGTACGGCGGGCATCGTGGACATCCAGACGAAGACCGGCTCATTTGACGGCGGGGGCGAGCTCTCGCTCTACGGGGGCGCCTACGGCACGGTGCGCCCAAGCTTCGAGCTGGGCGGCTCCGATGGAAATCTGAGCTATTTTACAGACGGCAGCTACGACCACAATGCTCTCGGAATCGAGAATCCGACGCCCAGCGCAACGGCAGTTCATGACGAATCCTCCCAGTACAAGGAGTTCACGTACCTGTCCTTCATCCTGGACCGCACGAGCCGGCTGACGTTCATGGGCAGCGCCTCGTACAGCACCTACCAGGTACCCGACACGCCCGGGCTGCCCGCGGGAACCTCGCCGGACGGCAGGCCCTGGCTCCCGCTGGCTTTCGATTCGTCCGGCCTCAACGAGAACCAGAGCGAGCAGAACGACTACGGCGTCGTCACCTACCAGAAGGCGGCGGGCGCCCTAAACCTGCAGATCTCCGCGTTCGGCCGCGAGAGCGGCGTGCATTTCACACCGGACCCGGTAGGGGACCTGTACTTCAACGGCGTCGCCAGCGACGTGAAGCGCACGCTCTACTCCGGCGGCGTCGAGGGCGACGGAAGCTGCGCACTCGGCGTCAATCATGTCCTGCGGTCGGGCTTCTCCCTGCTGGAGGAATCGGTGGATGCCAAGTCGACGACCACCGTGTTCCCGGTGGGCGGCGGAGGGAACCCGACCGGCCCGGCGTTTCCAATCGCGAACGACCAGAGGCTCCACGGCGTCTTCGCGGGCGCCTACCTGCAAGACGAATGGAAGCTGGCGCCGGGCCTGACGCTCAACTACGGCGCGAGGCTCGATGAATTCGACGCGTCGTTCGACAATGAGGACCAGCTAAGCCCGCGGGTGAACCTGATCTACCAGCCCTCGGACTCGACGACGCTGCATGCGGGATACGCGCGCTACTTCACCCCTCCGCCGGTCGAGAACATGTCCGGGAGCACCGTCGCGGAGTTCAGCGGCACCTCGAACGCCTCGGCCGTCACGCAGGACGATCCAGTGAAGTCCGAGCGCGCGAACTACCTCGACGCGGGTGTCACGCAGAAGATCGGGCCCGAACTGCAGCTCGGGATCGACGGCTATTACAAGCGGGCCAGGAACCAGCTCGACGACGGGCTGTTCGGGCAGACGCTCATCCTCTCCGCCTTCAACTACGCGAGGGGCGAGGTCTACGGCCTGGAGTTCACCGCCTCGTACTCGAACGGCGGGTTCACGACCTACCTCAACCTCGCTCACTCGGTGGCAAGGGGTGAGGACTGGAGCTCGGCGGAGTTTCTCTTCAACCCCGATGACCTGGCCTATGTGAGGAACCACTGGATCTTCCTCGACCACGACCAGCAGCTGACCGGTTCCTTCGGCGCCGCATATGTCTGGAAGGAGCGCGCGGGCGACACGAGGGTCTACGTGGATTCGCTTTATGGCACGGGTCTGCGGACCGATGCGACCACTCCCGACGGAACCGTCATACCGAATGGAGGAACCGTGCCGGCGTACTACTCAATCAGCATCGGCGCCGAGCAGAGCTTCAGGGCCGGCCGACATCGCCTCTGGAAGGTGCGTCTCGACGTCGTCAATCTCACCGACAAGTCCTACGAGCTTCGCAACGGGTCGGGCGTGGGTGTCAACGCGGCCCAGTATGGCATGCGTCGGGGGATCTTTGGCAGCACCTCGTATTCGTTCTAGGACGACTGCCGCCCCCGTAGCGCTAACTGCGCGCAAAGTCGACGAGCGGCTTGAAATCGCCCGACTCGGCGATCCTCATCGCCTCAAGGTAGCGCGCACGCGCCTCTCCCGGATCGCTCCGCGGGGAGCGGGATCCCCAAGTCAGCGGCTCCTCCTCGCTCGCCGCCACCACGATGTCCGCGACAAGCCGCGCATGGCGCCCGTTTCCGTTGAACCACGGGCGGATGGCCGCCAGCCGGAGGTGGAGCCGGACCGCGGCCTCATGGACCGGGTACGTCGAATACCGAAGCCAGGCCTCCGCGTCGTCGAAGAACATGCGGACGCCCTCGACGATCTGGCCGGGCTCCCATCCGGGGCTGCACACCGTGGTCCTGTAGCGCCCGGCGCCACGCCAGATTCCGCCGAACATCCTCCGGTGAAGCTCGCGTCCGAACGCCTCGGTCATGAGGTCGCTCCGGCGCAGCACCGCGCCTCGCATGGCCCACACCCGCGCGGTGTGGGCGCGGCGCCGCTCGATCTCGGTCAGCTGCGCGCGCGTCGAGAGGCTTGGAAGGAGCCGGGCCCGTTCGCCCGGCGTGATCGGGGCGTCCGCGGGAATTTCCTCAATGGACATCTCTTCGGCCTTCCCTGTCCTGAAGCGCCATCGATTGCTCGGTCGCCTTGAGATGAGCCGCGGCGGGGTCATTGATCCGCGCAAGCTCGGCGTACGACCCCGCGACCGAGTCGCGCGGGACGACAAAGTACACAAGCTCGCACCCCATCGCCTCCGCGGCGCGCTGCATCGACGCGATGCTGGCGGATCCGCGTTCCTCGGCTTCCTCAAGCTGGGCGTAGGACTGGCGCCTCACGCCGATCCTGGCGGCAACCCCGTTCTGGGTGAGGCCGACCGCCTCACGAACCGCGCGCAGCCAACCTCGGGCCGGCCGGGCGGCGGCCGAGCGAGCGGCGCTCAAGGCCCCAAACCGCTCCTGAAGCCCGCCGAGGATGATCGCTCTAATTTCCGTGCTAATTCAGTGTTTAGACTGCTTAAAATATAATATAGCAAGCTTTATCATGCTGATATTTATATTAGGCAGGCATTAATATGCTTTTTTGGATAAGGCTTGCGCCGGCTTATCGTGCGTCGCCGAGCTCATCTGGACAATCACGTTGGCGAGCGTAATCAGGCCTCCACCAACGACAAGTGACCAGGTCGCGTGCTCGTTCGGATAGCGTATTCCGGCCCACTCCGAGAACATCGCGGGCACGAAGAGGACAAAGATCGCCGCGAACAGCGGCTCCACGCAGTAGATCAGCCCCGCCTCGGTCGAGGTGATCTTGGGCTGCCAGCGGTTCATGATCGAGAACGCGCCTATGGTGCAGATCAAGGTGAGCGCAAGGGTCAGGCCCAGCCACGCAGGCGACTGCCACGGGACGAGCAGCGCGCGCGCGCCCGGAGCGGTCGCCGCGGCGAGCGCGAGAAACGCGGTCCCCTGAAGCGAGAAGAGGACAAGCGTCACCGGGCCGGGGCGGTTGCCGGAGAACTCCCTCTTCCCCACCACGAGGATCTGCCCCATGAAGAATATCGAGCTAAGGAGGGTCTCCCATTCGCCGCGGCCGTACCTGAGCGTGCGCCAGTCGAAGTGGCCGAGGATGCCGACGCCCACGAGCACGAGGACGCAGCCCAGCCAGACAATCGCGCCGGGGTTGCGCCGGTGGCGCAGCGCGAGCCATGCCGGAATCAGTATCGCGGAGAACTGCGTGAGGAAGGCGGACGTCGAGGCGTCCGTGAACTGCATGCCGTCGGTCTGGAACAGGGTCCCCGCCGTGGCGAAGGCGCCGATTCCGAGGCCCTGCCTGATCTCCAGGGGTGTGGCGAACGCCCCGCTGCGCCGGCGGAAGAGGAGCATCAGCACGGCCGCCAGGAGGAACCGGGGCGCCAGCGCCGCCGCGGAGAGGTACCAGGTCCCGGCGCCAGGAAGGAGCGCTCGGTTCAGCGCGGTGACGGTCTTGATGAGCGGAAAGCTGAGCCCCCAGTAAAGGTTCGCCAGCAACAGCATCAGGATGGCGCGCCCGCGCTGGGATTCGGCTTCGTCGGTCATGGCGGCGTCGGGTGTCGGGTGAGCCGAACAGCGTGCCCGCCGCGCGGCGGCCAGCCAAGGATGAATGCCCTCAGATTTAACACGCGCCCCGCCGAGACGTCTCGACATCAGCCGAGGCCGGGGCCACTTCTCAAAAAAGCAGCCCCCAGGAGCCCACCCCAAGAAAATGCCGAAATCCGGAGACGATCGGAGGATGTCCAAGAAGGCCTACGAGGCCCGGCTCCCGGATGTCCGCGCCGCGCTGGTCCGGATGCAGGTCGAGCTCAAGTCCGCGAAATTCCCGGTGATCCTCGTGATCGGCGGCGTCGAGGCCTCGGGGAAGGGCGATGTCGTCAACATCCTTAACGGCTGGCTCGATCCCCGGGGGTTCGAGACTTTCGCGTTCCATGAGCCCACCGACGAGGAGCGGGAGCGCCCCGCGATGTGGCGCTACTGGCGGACGCTCCCGCCGGCCGGCCGCATGGCGATCTACGCGGGAGGCTGGCACGCCGACGCGATGGGCCAGGACCCGCGCACGGCGCGCGAGCTCGCGCAGTTTGACGCCATGCTCCGCAGGATCTCCTGGTTCGAGGGCCAGCTCGCGGCGAGCGGGGCGCTGATCGTCAAGATATGGCTGCACCTCTCCAAGTCGGCCCAGAGGGCCCGCCTGCGGGACATCGAGTCGGATCCGCGCACGGCCTGGCGCATCAGCCCCGAGGACTGGAAGAGCCAGCGCGACTTCGACCGGCTGGCGCGGCTCGCGGAGCGGATGCGCGGCGCGACGCACCAGGCCGGGGCGCCGTGGTACTTGATCGACGCCGAGGACCCGCGGTCCCGCAACCTCGCGGTGGCGGACGTCCT
Organism: uncultured Opitutaceae bacterium; assembly: GCA_964419075.1. GTDB lineage: Bacteria > Verrucomicrobiota > Verrucomicrobiia > Opitutales > Opitutaceae > Palsa-1447. The sequence continues at coordinate 9,824 of CAYQOH010000092.1, forward strand.
GCTCTCGCGGTTCCGGATCCACATGCGGGCGAAGGTCCGCGCGGGCGCGGCGCGCGGCCGCGCCCGCAAGAGGATCGTCCCGCTGCGCCCCGCCGGCCTCCGGCGCCTCCTTTCCCTTTCGCTGGAAAGCAAGCTCTCCCAGGCCTCGTACGAGAAGAAGAGGGACAAATGGCTCGCCCGCCTGAACAAGGTCGTGCGCGCGGCCGGGCAGGAGCGCCGGTCGGTCGTTTGGGTCTTCGAGGGCTGGGACGCCGCCGGCAAGGGCGGCGCCATCCGAAGGGTAACCGACGCGATCGACGCCCGCGACTTCCGGGTGATTCCGGTGGCGAAGCCCACCGACGAGGAGAAGGCCCACCACTACCTGTGGCGGTTCTGGAGGCACGTGCCCAGGGCCGGGCTGATCACGATCTATGACCGCTCGTGG
>CAYQOH010000093.1:0-10243 GCA_964419075.1 uncultured Opitutaceae bacterium
GAAGCGGCGGGGCGTCACGCCGTTCGTCTTGTTCGAGAACTTCTCGGGCCAGAGCTCGTAGAAGTCGCGCAGCACGGTCTGCTTCAGGAGCTCCGTGTGGAGCGCGGCGACGCCGTTGATGGCCTGGCTGCCGACGCACGCGAGGTTCGCCATGCGCACGTACCGCTCGTAGCCCTCCTCGATCAGCGAGAGGCGCCGCACCCGGTCCACGTCGCCCGGATACCTGAGGCGGACGTCGTCGAGGAAGCGGCGGTTGATCTCGTAGATGATCTCGAGGTGGCGCGGCAGGATGCGCTTGAAGAGCTCGAGCGGCCAGCGCTCGAGGGCCTCCGGGAGCAGCGTGTGGTTCGTGTAGGCGAAGGTGCGGCGCGTGATCTCCCACGCCTGCTCCCAGTCCAGGTGGTGCTCGTCGACCAGGAGGCGCATCAGCTCGGCCACGCCGATCGACGGGTGCGTGTCGTTGAGCTGCGCGACGAACTTCAGGTGGAAGTGGTCGAGCGTTGTCTCCCGCTGCAGGTAGAGGCGGATCATGTCGCGCAGCGAGCACGACACGAAGAAGTACTGCTGCTCCAGGCGCAGCTGCTTGCCGGCCGCCGGCTCGTCGTTCGGGTAGAGGACCTTGGTGAGGTTCTCTGAGGAGACCTTGTCGTCGACGGCCCGGTAGTAGTCCCCCGCGTTGAAGGCCTGGAAGTTGAATGAGTTGCTCGCCTCGGCCTTCCAGAGCCGCAGCAGGTTGACGGTCGCGACCCCGTAGCCCTGGACGATCGTGTCGAACGGGGTGCCGACCACCGTCCGCTCCGGTATCCAACGCACCACGTGGCGGCCGCCCTCGTCCGTGCAGGGCTCCGTGTGGCCGCCGAGCTTCACCTCGAACGCGATCTCGGGCCGCGCGATCTCCCACGGGTATCCGAGGCGCAGCCAGTTGTCGCTCTTCTCGACCTGCCACCCGTCGCGGATCTCCTGCTCGAAGATCCCGAACTCGTAGCGGATGCCGTACCCGATCGTCGGGATCTCGAGCGTCGCCATCGAGTCCATGTAGCAGGCCGCCAGCCTGCCGAGGCCCCCGTTCCCGAGGCCGGGCTCCTCCTCCTGGTCGAGCACGTCGTCCAGGTCCCTGCCGAGCTGTTTCAGCGCCTCGGACGCCTGGTCGTAGAGCCCGAGGTTCACGAGGTTCTTGCCCAGCTGCGGCCCGATGAGGAATTCCGCGGAGAGGTAGACCGCGGTGCGGCTCGCGTGATTGAAGTAGGTCTTCGAGGTGCGCACCGAGTTCTGGAGCACCCGGTCGCGCACCGCGTAGGCGACGGCGAGGTAGTAGTCGTTCCTCGTCGCGACCTCGGGGAAACGCCCGATCATGCTGAAGAGCTTCCCCTCGATGGCCCTTCGAAGGTCCTCGACGTCCCCCTGCGAGCCGCCGCGGGGGCGCTCAGGGGAAGCTCCCGACGGGGTCGGGGCGGGACTGCGCTTGGGGTTGGCGGAGGAACCCATGCTTCAGGTGGCCGGGTGCCTTGGGGGATTCGGGGACGTTCGTCAGTCGGGGCTGGCGCGGAGCACAAGCCCTGGGGGTGATCCCTTTATATTCCTCCGGCTGGGTCCCGCCAAGGACAAAGGGTGCCCGGAGGGCTGGCCGGCGCTCGACTCACGGCGCCAGGCACGGGGGGTTACTGGGTGTCGTAGACCTCGACCAGCGCGACGCCGGTCGCGCCGCTCACGCTGCTTACCCGGACCGTGTAGGCGCCGGGCTGGAGCGTGAGCACCACGGCCGAATCCCTGCTTCCGGTCGGAAGCGGAAACGCCCCGACCTGCGCCGATGCGGCGGTTATCTGCGCGGCGGTGCTGCTACCTGAGCCCCAGCCGGCGTCCGTTGCCAGGGTGGTGGCCCCCGACGAGACGGTGATCAGCGGATCGGCTAGCGCGCCGGCGACTCCAAATTGAGTCAGGGCCGGTCCGACCCCGCGGATGAGCATGGTCTTCGCGACGCTGCCCCCGATGACAAATCCGGCGATCAGCGTGCCCCCTCCTCCGGAGACATTCATGCGGGCGGACACGTTGACGAGGTTGGCGGAGGGGTTGCCTCCCGTGTCATAGATCTCAAGGAGCCCGATCCCCTGCGAGCCGCCCGTGGTGAGCAGGCCGGCGGTGTGGGCGCCGTCGTTGACCGTGGCGAGGAGCGCCGAGTCCATGCTGCCATTCGCAAGCGCGAACGCGCCCACGGCTGTGCCGGCCGTGGTGATCTCGGAGGCGTCATTCTGACCGCCGCTGTTGACCTGCCAGCCGCTGTCCGTCGCGTCGGCCGAGCCGCCGGCGCCGAAAAGGGTCAGCGTCGTGTTCGGCAGGGCGTTCGGGATGCCGAAAGGCGCGAGGCCCGGGCCGATGCCGCGGATGAGGAGGTTCTTCCCGTCGCCCGAGACGACGAAGCCGACGATCAGGGTCCCGGCTCCCGGGCCGGACATGGCGCGCGCGGAGAAGTTCACGATGTGGCTGAATCCCGCGGGAGGGGCGATCACCAGGTTCAGGGTGGTCGTCGAAGTCCCGGAGGAGTTCGTCGCGGTGATCGTCACGGTGTAGGTGCCCGGCGTCGTGGGCGTGCCGGTGATCGCCCCCGTCAGGGGATCGAGCGTCAGGCCGGGCGGAAGCCCGGTCGCGGTGAAGCCCGTGGGAAGGCCCGAGGCGGAGATGGTGTAGCCCGTGAAGGGCGAGCCGGCCGCGCCCGAGGCGGCGCCGGGGCTCGTGATGATCGGAGCGCCCGGGGTTCCCGGGGTTCCGGGGTTTCCGGGATTTCCAGGGCTTCCAGGCGTCCCCGGGCCGGCCGAGGCGACCACCGTGCTGCCGTTCAGGGTGAGGCCGCCGGTCCAGTCGGCTCCGCCGGCGCCTCCGAGGGCGTTGACGGTGCCCGGGCCGGCAAACGTCACGGCGGCATTCAACGCCAGGAAACGGGTGCCGGCATTGCCGAGGAGGACGGTGCTGCCCGTGAAGCTGATGCTGGTATAGGCGATGTAATTGCCCAGGATCGAGTTGTTGTCGCCGATGACGATGGCGCCGGTCGCGGCGTTCCAGAAGATGCCGTCATCGCTGCCCCCGTTCGAGCCGGGGTTGATCACCGTGACCGACGAGTTCACGGCGGTGGTGAGTCCGGTGCCGAACTGGAAGACCCAGTAGACGTTGTTGCGTCCTTGCGCGTCGAGGACGAGTGCGCCGCTCAGGGTCGCCGCCGCGTTCCACTTGTAGACGCCCGGGGGAAGGGGCCCCAGGTTCGCCATATCGACATTTGAGTAGTTCGCGGTCGGCGGCATGGCGGCCAGCCCGGTTGCGGCAACCTGAAGGTCCGCCTCCGCCTGCTGGGTTGCGCCGCCGGTGCTGATGATCGCGGCCGCCGTGCCCAGGAGCGTCGTTCCCGAGACCGTGCCCGGTGGGAATCCGGTTATGTTCGAGGTCGCCGCCGGGTAGAGACCGATGTTGCCGTCCTTGGCCGTGAAGCCGGCGCCGGCGACGGTGATCGCCTGGCTGGCGAGGACCGAATAGTTGCCCGCCGTCTTCAGGATCGACTGGGCCGAGGCGGTTGTGGGGGCTCCAGAGAGGGAGAGAATGGTGGCGAGGGCCGAAACGGCGAAGGGGCGATAGTTCATGGGAGGTTCGTTTTTCGTGCTCGCGCGCCCGTTCCGGGCAGGACCGCTTTGCTGGCGGGCCGGACACCGCGGAGGAAGGCGGATTGGGTCACGTGGCCCGAGGGTACAGGCTTAAGGGCGCGGCCATAATGGGGTGATGTAAGTGGGGTGTTCTAGGTAAACCCCTTTGCGCAGGGCCGTTCTCAGGCCTCCTCCTCGAAAGAGTTCGATCTTGTCCCCGCGTCGTCCATGATCGTGCCCGAATTCGGCATCCCTGCCCCCGCGTGCCTTTTGACTACAGGATAGACCGGACCCGACGCTGTGTCCTGAGCACTGCGAGCGGTGAGTTTTCGTACAAGGATGCCAAGGGGCACATGGACCGCCTCTCGGCGGACCCGGAATTCGACCTCACCTTCTCGCAGCTGATCGACTTCGCCGGCATTACCAAGGTGGCGCTGTCCCACGACGAGATCTACGACCTGTCCTCCAGGCACGTGTTCGCGCCCGAGGCCAGACGGGCCTTTGTAACGACCACGATGGAGCAGTTCGGGCTCGCGCGGATGTTCCAATCGTACCGGGCCGCGAAGGGCGAGACGGGGATCCGCGTCTTTACGTTGATGGAGGAAGCTCTTGTCTGGCTGGAGTTTAAGACTGAGGGTCCCTCCGGGTCGACGCCTGCGGCATAGGCCGGAACCGCCCGAGCGGGCGCTTTTCTGCGAAGAAGGGCGCCCGATGCGCCGATTGGTGGGGCATCACCCTCATTAAAGAACAGCTTTCCGGTTTCCTTTCCCCGCTATCGGCTTGGAGCCGCCGTCTCCTCACGGGATTCCAAGCCGGGGTGCCGCTGTGCGCCCTGCTGCTGGTCTGGCTGCTGAGCGCACCGGAGCACACGAAGCTCAATAGGCGGCTGGGCGTCATTTTGGTCACGCTGCTCTTCCTCGTGGCGGCGCTCGCCCTCGCGCGTGCGTCAAGGAGGCGTGACCTTCCGCCGACATTCCGGCAAGGCCTGCGCTGGATCGCGCTCGGCCTGACCCTCGTGGGCCTTGGCGGGTTGTACGTTCTTGTGGACGCATACCTCGATCCAGACAGCAAGGCCGCGTTCAACCTCTCGGACCTATTGTTCCTCTCAAGCTACCCGGTTATCCTCGCGGGGCTCTTCCGGATGCCGCGGGTCGAGCGCCTCTCCATCAGCGTCGGGCGCCTTCTGATTGACAGCGCGGTGTTCATCGTCGGCGTGGGCCTCCCCCTGTGGTTCTTCGCCGTGAAGCCGGGACTGGCGACGTCGTCCGGCTACGGGGAAGCCATGGTCGTCGTCTATCCTCTAGTGACCTTCGTGGGGATAACGCTGCTCAACATCGTGCTTCTGACGCGGGCGCCGCTGCCCTCCCGGCGTGCGTTCCAGCTTCTCGTGACGGCCGTGGGCGTCTGCTGGCTCGCCGACCTCCTGTATCTCCTGGACAGCGTCTACGGGTTCGTGGAGAGCGGACAGGTAAACTGGGCCAACGCCTTCAACACGGTGTCGATCGGCGTGTTCCTTCTGGCCGCCGGCAGGATCGAGGCCGACCGGCTGGCGAGGCCCCAGTCCGCGCAGCCCTCCGCCTCGAGCCCGCTGCCGGTCACCACGATCATCGTGGTGAGCGTGTGGCTGCTTCTGTTCGCGGTCCGGGGGCACCCGGCGCCGGAGGTGATGGAACGCATCCTTGTCTGTCTAGGAGTCCTGTTCGTGATCCTGTCCGCGCGCGAAGCCTACGTGTTCCGCGACAGCGCCCGCTGGCTCGCCGCCGAGGTCGAGCGCGAGAGCCGCGAGCGGTTCGAGGTGCTGGTCAGGCACTCCTCCGACGTCATCATGGTCGTGGATGCCGCGCGCACGATCCGGTTCGCAAGCCCGGCGGTCGCGGCTGCGCTCGGCACGCCCGCGGACGACGTCGTGGGGAGGCCGCTCCTCGAGCTCGCGCATGCAGATGACCTCGCCAGGGGCGAGCAGTTTCTCGAGCGCGTCCTCGGCGCCCCGAGGACGCCGCAGGCCGTCCAATGGCGCCTGCGGCACGCAGACGGGACCTACCGGAACTTCGAGACCGTCGGCAGCAACGTCGTCAACGAGTCGGCGGTGGAGGGCCTCGTGATCAACTCGCGCGACGTGACGGACCGGGTTGCTCTGGAGGAAAGGCTTCGGCAGGCGCAGAAGCTCGAGGCGATCGGCCAGCTGGTGGGCGGCATTGCGCACAATTTCAACAACATCCTGACGTCGACGATGATGCGGCTGAGTTTCCTCAAGGAGAACCGGAGCCTGCCGCCGGAGGTGGTCGCCGAGGTGCTCGCGCTCGACAAGGAGGCCCACCGCTCGGCCGACCTCACCAGGAAACTCGTGATGTTTGGGCAGCAGCAGTTCCTGCGCAAGGAGCCGATGAACCTGAGGGACGCGGTCGCGAGGCTTCGGCCCGAGATCACGCAGGTCCTCGGCAAGGCCGTCCAGCTCTACATGACGGGAGGCTCGGCCCCGGAATGGGTCGATGCGGATCCGATGCTGATCGAGCAGGTGGTCCTGACCGTGTGCGCCAACGCGCGCGACGCGATGCCCGAGGGAGGGTGCCTGATCATCGAGGTCACCGATATGGACGGGGCCTCGCTGGTGCGGGACCCGAGCGGGGCCGGGCGGCCATCGGCGGTCGTCCGGCTCAGCTTCCAGGACACCGGGTGCGGGATGGACAGCTCCGTCCGACAGCGCCTGTTCGAGCCGTTCTTCACGACCAAGGGCCTCGCCAGCGGCGGCCTCGGGCTGGGTCTGGCCGCGGTGCACGGCATCGTGACGCAGCACGGGGGCTGGATCGAGGTGGAGAGCGCGCCCGGGCTCGGCAGCACCTTCCGCGCCTTCTTCCCAAGGGCGCCCGGGCCGGCCGCCGCGTAACGCGGTCAGCGTCGGCGCATGACCACCAGGTCCTGGTGGTTTGCGATCGTGCAGTCGAGGATCCGCAGGACCTCAAAGTGCTGCCCCCATTCGCGCCTCACGTAGGCGTGCGTGTGCAGGGAATTGACATAGTACGACTCGTCGGCAATCGCGCCCCTCAGGTCGAAGCTGAGCCCCGTCGCCACAAAGCCCGTCGCCGCCCACGCGTCCCACTGCTCGCTCGAAAGGTTGGCGCGTACGCCGGCCGCCGGCCCATGGATGGTCGCGAGGACAAGGCCGCCCCTGCGCGTGATCCGGGCCAGCTCGCCCAGCCAGGCGTGCTGTGCCGCCTCGCGCAGGTGCGTGAAGACCGAGATGCCGAACACCAGGTCGAATCCGGCTCCCGGGAGCGGGGAGGGGGGCAGGAGCGGGACGGCGTGGAAACGGGAGCCGGGGAAGCTCCGCCTGCACCAGTCGACGTTGTCCGTGTCGATGTCCGCCCCCGTCAGCCGCGAGAGGGCCTTCCCGGGAAGGTAGCGGAAGACCCGGCCGCAGCCGCAGCCCCAGTCGAGGAGGCTCTCGAAGCCCTCCCACGCGCGGGACTCGTCCGCAAGCGCGGCCGAGAGCTTCCTGTACGTGGAATACCCGCTGATGACAAACCCCTCCTGCCTCGCGTCGCCGTGGACCCGCCGGCGCCGCTCCGCGTCGGGGAACGGGTGTCCCGGGGGCGAGAGGGGCCAGTAGAACCCGTGCGCGGCGTTGAAGGGGCGCAGCGTGGCGTCGTCGCAGAACTGGAGCTCGAGGCTGTTGCATCCGGCCGCCAGGCCGGTGGCGCCCTCGAGTTCCCCGCGGAATCCCGCGTTCGGTGCCCGCTCGTCAAAGGCCATGACCCGACCAAGGTCCGGCCGCGGGCCGCCGAAGACGGCCGGCAGCCTCAACCCGTTGACCGTCAAGGCGGCCTTGGCACCCGGGGGCGCCAGCGCCCACCCGTCCACAACCACGCGGTCGCCCTCGATCACGAGGGTGTCCAGGCACCAGACCGACGCGGGCTGCCCCCGCATCAGCAGCTCGCCGAAGCCCTTGTCCTGTCCGGTGACGCCATTCAACCCTTGGAGGGAATGGCGGAGCGGCGCCCGGTTACAAGGAAAGTATGGGCCTGGGGGCACGCGGCCGGCCGAAGAATCGGGTGGCCCACGGCGGCCCCATGCGGTAGGTTCCCGTCGCCCATGACCGAAGCGCCCAACACCCCGGAGCGAGCGAGGCTGCAGCAGGCCATCAACCTGCGCCTGACGGTGCTCGGCTTTGCGCCGCTCGGCGACCCGGCGAGCATCGCATGGGCAAGGCTCTCCGCCCCGCTCCTGGCGAGGCAGCACGAGCAGGCGCGCCTGCAGCCCGTCCGCCTGTGCCCCGTCGACGAGCGGATCCAGGCCTACCTGGGCAGGATCTGCGCCGCCGGCGGGCCGGCGCCCCGGCTGCCGGAGCGCACCTTCCTGCTCGACCTTCCAGGCCTTGCGCGCGAGCTCTCGCTTCCGCCCTGCGGCGACACCGCCGCCTCGCCCTTCGTGAAGAGCTACCGCCTTCGAAACGGCATCCTGCACAACCCGGCGAGCGACCGGCGCACGACGAAGGGCGTGTTCCACATCGCCGACGGCGGCCTGCCGGTCCCGGACGACAAGCTGGCGGTCCCGGCCGCGGCGTTCGCCCGCCTGCTCGCGCTCGCGCTCCGGCCTGACCCGGAGCTCATGAAGCTTCCGTTCACCGCGGGGAGCGCCGACGAGGCCGCCTGCTTCGTGTCGCTCCTCCTGCGGCCGCTGGTCGTGCCGGCCGTGCCGGGCTTTATCGGGGAGAAGCGGATGGAGATCCGCTTCTTCGCGCCGGGCTCGCTCGTCTCCAACCTCGACTTTGTGGAGGGGATCTTCGGCAACGCGGGCGACCCGTGGCTGCCCGAGCACGACGCCGCGCTCGAGCCGGCCGGATGGACCGGGCACACCGGCTGCGTCATCCTGGCCCCGCACCTGGTCTCGGCCACAAAGCGCGAACTCGGGCTTCCACCGCACGCCGAGGCCACGGAGCGCCAACGCCGCGACGGCATGTGCTGGACGAGGCCGGACGAGCGCTACAACGGCGGCTCGGCCTTCAAGGTCTGCGCCCGCGACGCCGGGGGCGTCATCGTGACCCTCATCGCCGACAACTACTACGGTTACTGCAAGAAGGAGGTGAAGACGATGATCAGCTACTCGGCCAACCTCTTCGGCCTGGCCGAGGAGGAGCACTCGGGCGGCGCGCTAGTCTACCCGGCCTACGACCTCGGCGAGGAGTTCTCGGGGAACCTCCACGTGCAGCAGCGGGGCCATAGCTTTGCCGAGATGGCGGGGCGCTACGGCGCGCTCATGGACGTGAAGCCGGAGGGCTACGCCGTGGACCGCGAGTACCCCGACATCGTCTACGTGCCGGAGGACGTCTCGTTCGACCTGAACCGCCAGCAGCTCTCATGGGCCCACGGCGGCGCGACCCAGACGCTGCCGTTCCTCGCCTCGCGCACGTACGTGCGGCCGTCGGGCTACAAGGTGAACCTCGAGCAGCCCCCAGGCCACAAGGCCTGGCACATTGTGGGCACGGTCGCCGAGGGCGTGCTCTGCCACAAGCCGAGCACCGTGTCCGGCGGCGGCAAGTCCGAGATATCGAAGGCCATCTCCGACGCGATCCTGCCCGGGCCCGTCTTCGTGGCGGACTTCGAGCGCGACATGGACCGCGTGGAAGAGCTCGTCAACCGGGACTACTCGGACCGGTTCCGCGATCCCGCCAAGCGGGGCGGGGACCGGCGTCCGATCCTGAGCCCGGAGCGCTCGCTCGGCTCGGTGATCAAGCTCCTGACGCCGGCCGACCGGGTGTACGCCGACGAGTACAACGCGTGGCTGCGGTCGATCCCGCAGTACATCCGGGAGATCGTCTTCGTCGTTAAGAGGCATTTCCGCGCGGACTGGGACGGAGGCTGGCGCAGCCACTTCTCCGTCGACATCCTGAACGGCAACCCGGGCAACGAGCTCAAGTGCGACAACCGCAGGCTCGCGGCGAGCTGTCTGCGCGTGGGCTTCGACGCCGACGGCTCGTGGCGGGTGTTCGGCCTGCGGGAGGACTTCCACCCGGCGGCGAAGATCCAGATGGAGGACGACATCACGGCCTCGGTCGTCGTCCCGGCCGGGGCGCTCGATCCGGGCGCTGGCCCTTCGTTCCCCGCGTTCAAGTTTGTCGAGAACTGCGAACGCCTCCTGTTCCAGCGCCCGGACGACGCGGTCCACCGGGGCTACGACCGGCTGACCGAGCGGGAGCTCGCGCAGCCCGGGAACTTCATCTCGAACTTCGAGCCGCTCACCCAGGCCGATGCCCGCGCGCTCTTGGACGACGCGGTCGGCTTCTCCAAGTACACGGCGCCGATGCAGGCGCTCGTGCGCGCCGCGGCCGAGGGGGGCGGCGGGCCGGCCTACTTCGTCTCGTCGGCCCACCCGAGGCTGGTCGACGGCGTGCCGTCCAAGAACCCGCGCTACCTGCAGCTGCGGCCCGACATCGTCGACGCGCGCGGGGTGCACCTGGCCCGGATGGCGACCCGCCTCTTCCGGAGGCTTCCCGCGGACGCCCCGGTCCTGACGCCGGTCGACGCGCTGGTGCCGGGCCGCCGCAACAACCCTCCTGACCCGCAGGCCGACATCCGCTCGCTCGCGGTCTTCAACCCGATCCACCACCTCGAGCTGCCGGAGCT
>CAYQOH010000094.1:0-10114 GCA_964419075.1 uncultured Opitutaceae bacterium
AGGCGGCCCAGCGGGGCAGGAACCGCGCGAACGGGTGCTCGATCCTGGCCGCGTTCAGCCTTCCCCAGGTGGCGGTCCCGGGGCTGTTGCCCGCCTTCCTGTACGAGAGGGCCACGTCATCCGCCGCGGCCACCAGCAGGTCGTCCCACGTGGCGAAGGCGCGATCCAGGAGGCGGGCGGGCCGCTCCCGAAGGATCGTCTCGAGCGCCTGCTCGTAGTTGAACCGGGTCCAGGTGAAGTCGGGGTCCCGCTCGAGGCACGGTGCGAAGACCGAGTTGAGGATGCGCCCCGCGACCGCGAGCCGGAAGGAGCGGACGACCCCGTAGCTGACCGAGCCGGTGTCCGCACGGCCCTCCCACCGCCGCGCGGCTTCAAGGAGAGCGGCCCGGGCCGGCTTGCCCGCGACCACCTCCGGGCGGAGCGTGTCGATCAGCAGGGCGTGCCATTTCTCGAGGAGGACGGCCCGGTCGTCCAGCTGCACCGCCAGCAGGTCCGTCGACTGGACCGGCCGGGATCCGTCGAGCAGCACGCCGAGGTCGTCCCGGATCTGGCGCCCGCGGGCCGCCATGTCGTAGCCCGAATCCCCGAGGGCCTGAAGCGCCTTTCCGCCGATGGTCCTGTTGTTGGCCGTCCAGAGGATCCCGTCCGCAGGCGAGATGACCGAGGGGACGTCGCTGGAAGCGAGGAATCCCTCCCACCTGCGGTCGCCGAAGGTCCATGAGACCGGCAGGCGGCCGTCGTAGCCGATGCGCCTCGGCAGGAACCCGGCGACGGTCCAGGCGATCTGCCCGATCGAGTCCGCGACGACGATGTTCTGGGCGGGGATGCCGACATGGTGGGCGATCGCGACGGCGTCGCGGGCGCTCGCAGCGTCCTCGAGGTCCATGATGTCGAGGTTGGTGGCGGCGGGATCGTCCGCCATCCAGTGGTACACGAGCAGCCTGCCCCCGCCGGCCTCGCCGACAACGGGTCCCCAGACGGTCCAGTCGAATTCCATGGAGACGGGCGCGGAGCCCCTCACCGCCACGGCCTCAACCCGCTTGTCGAAGGGCAGGAGCCCCTGCGCCTTCGGCCCGTGGTAGAGTTCGGGGGAGACGCTCGGGTCCACGACCAGCAGGTCCCCCGTGCCGGCGTTCGAGTTGGTGAAGCCCCAGGCGATTCTCCCCGTGCTTCCGGCGACCAGGGTGGGCGATCCGGGCAGCGTCACGCCGGTCTCGCTGTGCCCGGGCCACCGGAGCGACATGCGGTACCAGGTGTTCGGGACGCCAAGGTGGAGGTGCATGTCGTTCGCAACCAGCGCCCCGCCGCCAGCCGCACGCGCCCCGAACACCGCGAAGCTGTTCGATCCGGGCGTCTCGCGGTCGCCCCAGGGGGGGCCGCCGGCCCGCGCCGTCGCGGCGTCGGCCTCCGGGGCCCGGCCGCGCACGTCAAGCTCTGAGGCGGGCGGTATCGGGGCCGCGGCGAGCACGCTCCCGTCAAGCGCGGCGTCCTGCGGGTTCGACAGGGGGGCGAAGAACGCGACCGACGCGGGGCCGAGCTCCTCGCGCACCGCGGCGAGCGACCGGTGGTAGCGCCCCGTGGGCTCCTGGAGATCGAGCGTCATGGCGAACGTGATCAGGATGCTGTCCTCGGGGGTCCACGGCCGCGGCTCCGACCGCAGGACCGCGTACTCCCACGGCTTCGAGCCGAGGGCCCTCAGCCCCGCATTCACCCCGTCCGCGTAGGCGCCGACCAGCGCGCGCCGCTCGGGGCTCTCCCGCTCGAGGACCCGCCGGGCGACCTTCCTGAAGCCGTGCATCCTGGCCTCGCGGTCCAGCGGCAGGGCGGCCTTCCCGAAGAGCTCGGAGAGCTCGCCCGCCCCCCGGCGCCGCAGGACGTCCATCTGGAAGAACCGGTCCTGCGCGTGAAGCCAACCGGTGGCCCGCGCGACGTCGATGCGGTTCCCTGCGGTCACCGTCGGTACCCCGAGCGTGTCGCGGGCAACGGCCGCGGGGGACGAGAGGCCGCGCAGCTGCGCGGCCCCGTCAAGCCTCGGAAGGCTCGCGGCGATCCGGCCGCGCAGCCACAGGCCTGCGCCCGCAAGGGCGACGGCCGCCACGGCGCAGAGGACGCCAAAGAACGCGAGGGCAAGCCTGGCTGCGGAGCGGACGCTCATGGGAGGGTCAGGGTCTTAAGTATCCTTGTAACCAATACATCTGGCGCGGCCGACGCGTCGAGGGCGAGCGCGTCCAGCGGCTCCTCGAGCGCCTCGAACTGCGACCCGAGGAGCCCCTCCTTCATGAAATGGCCGCTGCGGGCGCGCAGGCGCCCCTCGATGACCTCGCGGGATCCCTTCGGGTGCACGAACCTAACATGACCGGGATCGGGCGCGAGCGCGAGGCGGTGCGCGAGCCTCAGGGCGGAGCAGGCGACGACGACCTTGGAGCCCCGTGCCGCGCACGCCTCGATGGAGGCGCGCACGGCGGCGAGCCAAGGCGCCCGATCGGCGTCGTCGAGCGGCGCCCCGCCGGACATCTTGGCAATGTTGGCGGCGGGGTGGAGGGTGTCGGCCTCAAGGAATTCCCAGGCGAGCGCCGCGGCGAGCGCCCTGCCGACGGTCGTCTTGCCGCAGCCCGAGACCCCCATGACGATGATCACCGAGAGCGGAGGGGCTTCCCACGAGCGGGTGCCCCCGGGCGGCCGGCCCTCGTCGACGTCAAAGAGCTCGCACATGGTCTGGGGGGCCGCGTCGCCCAGGCCGGACTCGGAGACCCGCTTGCGGAGCAGGTCGCTCAGGTCGTCGCGCCAGCCGATCTTCGTCATGAAGCGGTTCCATATCAGGCACTCCTCGTCGCTCCTCGGGGTCCCTCGGGCGTGGGCCCAGGCGAGGATCTCCTCGTCGCAGCCGCCCTCCAGCGCGCGTTCGCGCAGGTCGCGGTAGGCGACCCCCAGGAACCGGCAGCAGCGCGCGTCGAACAGCCGCGGCCTCGCCTCGCCGAGGTTGTCCTGGTACTCCGGCGGGAGCGCGCCGCGGGCCTGCAGGCGGACCTTGTCGAGCATCCGGCCGAAGACGACGATGCGGCCGACCTTGGCGTGTGGGCTTCTCAGTCCGGCGATGCGTGGCATGGGATCGAGGCGGTTCCGCCTCAGTCCCGAAGGAGGTACACGGTCGTGCAGAGCGTTGCAAAGACAATGGTCGGGGCGATCACCCAGAGCGCATTGACCGGCACGTGGTAGCGGGAGAACAGCCAGACGACCACGAGGCTCTTGACCAGGATCACCGCCCAGCAGATCGCGAAGAGCCTCTCGACGCGCGGATTCCTCGGCGTCCGCGCACGGACCTTCACCTCGCGCACGAAGCCGCGCTCATAGTCCGCGGACGCGCGTCGGTTGATGAGTCTGACGAGATCGGCGAGCATGGGAGGGGATGCGCCGGTAAGCTACGCCAGCAACCCCCCGCGTTCAAACCGCGGGGTGCGGATCCTCGGCGGCGGCCTCCGGGGGGGCCCTTCCGAAGAGCTCGGCGAGCTCGGCCAGGTACCGTGCGGTGCCCGACGCGACAAGGCGCTCGACGTCGCCCTCCGCGAGCCTCCAGCGCCAGTTTCCCTCCGGCTTTCCGGGCGAGTTGAGGCGGGCCTCGGAGCCGAGGCTCAGGATGTCCTGCATCGGGATGACCGCGATCCCGCTCGCGGACGCGTACGCCGAGCGAATGAAGTCCCAGCCGACCTCGCGCCCGTCGACCCGCAGGTAGCGCCGCACGTGGTCGCGGGTCGCCTCGCCGGCGGAGGCGTACCAGCCGAGCGTCGTGTCGTTGTCGTGCGTCCCGGGATAGACGACCCCGTTCGGCCGCAGGTTGTGCGGAAGGTAGGGGTTCTTCGCGTCGCCGCCGAACGCGAACTGCAGGACCGCCATCCCCGGGAGGCCGGTGTCCCTGAGGAGCTTCTCGACGGAGGGGGTCAGGAGCCCCAGATCCTCCGCGACGATCCTCGCGTCCGGGTACGCCGCGCTCACCGAGCGGAAGAAGTCCAGGCCGGGACCCGGCCGCCATTCGCCGGTCCTGGCGTTCTTTGCGGGAAAGGGGATCCTCCAGTACGCGTCAAATCCGCGGAAATGGTCGATGCGGACGATGTCGCACATGTCGAAGGAGGCCTTCAGGCGTTCCTTCCACCAGGCGAAGCCGTCGGCCCGGTGAATCTCCCACCGGTAGAGCGGATTGCCCCAGAGCTGGCCGTCCACCGAGAAATAGTCGGGGGGCACGCCAGCCACGGCGATCGGCCGCCCGTCGGCCCCGAGTTCAAAGAGCTCGGGGCGGGCCCAGGCGTCCGCCGAGTCCGCGGCGACAAAGATGGGGAGGTCCCCGATGATGCCTATCCCGCGCTTCCGGGCCTCGGCCCTTATCAGGCGCCATTGGGAGAAGAACGCGTACTGGTAGAACTGGTGCGCCGCCACCTCGTCTCGAAGCCGCGCGCGAAGGGAGGAAGGCACCCCCGCGTACGTGCGCGCGTTCGCGGGCCACTCCCACCATGCGCGCCCGTCGAAGCTGTCCTTGAGGGCGCGGAAGAGGGCGTAGGGCTCGAGCCACCGAGCCTGGGCCGCCTTGAACTCCTCAAGGCTCTCCGACCCGAGGGCCGGGGACCCGGCGGCCCGATGCCGCTCATAGGCGCGGCGAAGCAGCGGCCACTTGCTCTGGTAGAGCGCCCCGAAGTCAACCGCGCCCTGTCCCTGTAGCGCCAGGGGCGCCACCTCGGCCGCGCTCAGCAGCCTCCGGGCGACCAGGTCCTGAAGGTCGATCAGGTAGGGGTTGCCGGCAAAGGCGGAGAAGCACTGGTAGGGGGAGTCGCCGTAGCCCGTCGGCCCTAGCGGGCAGACCTGCCACCACGACATCGCCGAGGCCTCGAGAAAGTCGAGGAACCGCACGGCCCCGCCGTCGAGGGTCCCGATCCCCTGGCCGCCCGAGAGGCTCGTCGGGTGCAAAAGGACCCCGGCTGATCTCGCCGACAGCCAGTTGAACAGGGTTTCGGCTCCGGCCGGACGTGGTGTCATTGAGGCCCATCTTGGCCGGGAGCCCGCCGGGGCGAAGCCCAAAAGAGACCCCCGGGGGCCGGGGACCAATTCGGGCATTGGTGTGGAAATTGCGCCCGTCAGGGGTTATATTCGGGCCTTGCCTGGGACCAAGGACCCGGAAGCTGAAGGAACCCAAGACCGCCACCGGAATCCCAACCACCATGAACCCGCTACGCCTTCTCCCCATCGCCGTCGTCATGATGGCCGGGTGCGCGCTCGCCCCGGACAGCGCCACCAAGTCGCCCCCGCGCACCACGGTCGTGTTCGACCACCCCGAGAAGTTCACCGACGTGAAGGACGCCTACGTCCCGACGGATGACGGGCGCGATGCCATCCTGAAGCACTTTCGCGAGTTCCTGGTCAGCCGGTGCGATCCGCTGCTCCCGGAGGGCTACGCGCTGACGATCACCTTCACCAACATCAAGCTGGCGGGCGAATACGAGCCGTGGCACGGCTCGCAGTGGATCAACATTCGCGTCATCAAGGCGATCTACCCGCCCGCATTCACGTTCACCTACACGGTCACGGACCCATCGGGAAGGCCGGTCAAGCAGGGCTCGGAGAACATCCTCGACTTGTCGTTCCAGATGAGGCTCCTGTCACCCTACGCCACGTCCCACGACCCCCTGGCCTACGAGAAGGACATCCTAAACGACTGGGCGCGGGTGACGCTGCGCAACCTGGCCAAGGCGTAAAGCCACCCGCGGCAGGGGGTTGCGGTTTATCCTTGCACAATGGTCGCGACCGTGAAACGTTGTGGCATCGTTAGAGATAGCGTTTTGGTGACAGTTTCTGGTGAGTCGTTGGCTGAGCGGTTTGCTCAAGTGATGATTTCGAAACCCGACGGTGGGAACGGACTGGCAGCGGACGGTGGCTCTACGAATATCATCACATCATGAGCAATTCCAAACTATACGTTGGAAATCTCTCGTTCAAGACTACCGAAGACGAGCTCCGTTCGCATTTCGGTCAGTTCGGTACCGTTACCGACGTTTACGTCGCAATGGACAAAATGACAGGCCGCCCGCGCGGCTTCGCGTTCGTCACCATGGGCACGGCCGAAGAGGCCAAAGTGGCGGCTGAGAAGGTCAATGGCGTCGAGCTCGGCGGCCGTCAGCTGACGGTCAACGAGGCGCGTCCCAAGGAAGACCGTCCAGGTGGCGGCTTCGGCGGCGGCGGCGGCGGTCGCGGCTTCGGCGGCGGCGGCGGTGGCGGCGGCCGTGGCTTCGGCGGCGGCGGTGGCGGCGGCGGTCGTGGAGACCGCGGCGAGCGCCGTTACTAAGACTGTACCACAAAGAGATTTTGCGAAGGATGGAGCGCCCGCGAGGGCCTCCATCTTTTTTTTGTGATGTCCGCGACGGCCATTGAGAAACACCTGGAGGCGCTTCGGCGGTGTCACCTCTGCCCGCGGATGCACAGGCCCGTCGTGGTCGGCCGCCCCGTGGCAAGCCGGATCATGCTTGTCGGGCAGGCCCCTGGCGACAAGGAGCCGCTCCTCGGGCGGCCGTTCGCCTGGACCGCGGGAAGGACGCTCTTCAAGTGGTTCTCGGCGGCCCTGGGATGGAGCGAGGAGGAGGTCCGCGACCGGATCTATTTCGCGGCCGTGTGCCGCTGCTTTCCGGGGAAGTTGCCCCGGGGGGGAGACCGCGTGCCCGCCCCCGAGGAGATTGACGCCTGCGGCCGCTGGCTCGACCGGGAGTTCGAGCTCCTGAACACGGCGCTGGTCATCCCGGTTGGCCGGCTCGCGATCGGGCGGTTTCTCGAGGCGGCGCCGCTCCATGAGGTCGTCGGCAGGGCGTTCCGCGTCCGGCTGGCGGGCCGGCAGGCCGACTGCATCCCCCTGCCGCATCCTTCCGGGGCCTCTCCCTGGCACAGGATGGAGCCTGGGAAGACGCTGCTGGCCCGGGGACTCGCGCTGATTGCCGCGCATCCGGTGGTCGCCGCTCGTTCCTTGACGAAGGCGCAGGGCTTTGCAGGGTAGTGCAGCATGCCCCCCCTACGGATCGCCGCGTTTGCCTTCGCGCTCATGGCCGCGCCCGTACTCCTGCATGCGCAGCGCGAGAAGCTGCCGCCCGACGACCTCGACTTTGTGGAGAAGAAGTGGCCCGACGCCAAGAAGTCGAACACGGGCATCCGCTACGTGGTCGAGGTTCAGGGCAGCGGGCCCCTGCTGGCGCCGGGCGACAAGGTGATGGTGACCTACATCGGGAGCCTGCTCAACGGCAAGGTGTTCGACTCGATCCTCAGCAGGACGCACCCCTTCACGTTCAGGGTGGGCCGCAGCGAGGTGATCGTGGGTTGGGACCAGGTCCTTCAGATGATGAGGCCAGGCGACAAATGGATCGTGATCATCCCGCCTGAACTCGGCTATGGACGTCGCGGGAGCCCGCCCAAGATCCCGAGCGAGGCCACGCTTGTGTTCGAAATTGAGATCCTGGGCGTCAAGAAGGACGCCTGATCACTTCGACTGCTGATTCACCTTCAGATGCGTGAAGGTCGCCTTGAACTCGGCGACCGCCTGGTCGTGGGCCGCATTCGCCGCGGTTCCCTGGGAGACGAGCTCGCTCGTGCGCTTGTCTATCCAACGCTGCATGAAGTCCTTCTCGTCGTCCACCGCCAGTGTCTTGCTCTCCTTCGGAGCGGCGGGATTCTTCTTCTTTGAAAACAGGTGGCAGCCGGAGCCCGCGAGAAGCGCTGCGCAAAGGGCGAAAGGGACGAGACGTTTCATTGGGATTTGGACTAGGATGGGGGTCGCCCCCTTGGACCGCCAGTGAAACTTTTTGTTTTCGTGTTTTGTCCGGTAACTAGTTTACGTGCCTGTCGATGAGCGATGAGCCGCAACCGCTTCGCCTGAAGCCGCGCCTGCAATCAGGCGGCGATGCGTCGTCTCCTCCTCCACCCGCGCCACCCCCGCCTCCCCCTCCGCCAGGCGCCGAATCGGCCGAAGGGGCTGGCCGCCTGCGTCTGAAGCCGCGCCTCAATCTTTCGGAGGAGTCGGCGGGCAAGGCCGCTCCCTTCACCCCCCCGCCCGAGGCGTCAGTGCCGCCTCCTCCGCCTCCTCCCCCGGTGGCGTTCCCCGTCCCGGTCGGGTTGGTGCCGGAGGAGCCCCAGTCCTCCGATCTTCCGAAGTTCAAGTTAAGGCCCAAGGGAGCCCAGGCTCCGGCCCCCCCGCCTCGGGCCGTTACGCCCCCGCCCCCGGCATTCGCGCCGCCTCCGCCCGCGTTTGCGCCGCCCCCCCCCGAATTCGCGCCACCAGAGCCCGCCTATGCGCCTCCGGCGCCGTCCGGGTATGCGCCTCCGGAGCCTGCAGGGTATACCTCCGCCCCTCCTCCTGAACCCCCCCCGCCGGTGCCGGTGTCCGGCCTTGCGCCGCCCCCGCCGCCCCCGCCGCCCCCGATGCCTGGATCGGGAACCATGCCGCCGATGTCGGTGCTGTCCATGCCGCCCCCGCCGCCCCCGGGTGGCGCCCCTGAGCCGCCGAGCGTGCCGGGGTCTATCCCGCGCCTGTCCCTTTCGAAGCCGCAGGAGAAGCCGGCTGCGCCGCCCGCGAAGGGCGGCCTCAACATAAAGGTCGTTGCTGAGCCCGCGATCAAGGTCGGGGCCAAGCCGGTGGTGATGCCCGGCAAGAAGGGGGCGGTCCTTCGAAAGCGGGCGGCGCTGAGCCCCGTCATGAAGGCGGGCGTCGCCATTGTGATCGTCGCCTTCGCGATCGGCGGCGTCTACACCTACCGGATCTTCTTCCCGGCCCCCTCTCGGGACGTTCCCATCAAGTCGCCCGTTGCCAAGCCGGTCCCCAAGAAGGACCTTGCGGCGACGGCCGCGGATTCGCTGAACCGGATCGCCACGGGACCGGGCAAGCTGATGGACAAGGCCCAGAACGCCCTCGCGAACCACCGCAACGGCGAGCAGGCGAAAGTGGACGCGGCGATCACGGGGCTGGAGGAGCCGACGCCGACACCGACACCCGCCACGATCTCGATCATGGCCGACTCGCAGCTCACGACGGACATCAAGGTGAACAGCACGCGCCTCGAAGCGGCGCCGGCCGCGAACGCCGAGTTCCGTGCCTTCGTCGCGAACGCCAACATTGGCGGCGTGTTCCAGGGGACCCCCTCGCGGGCCTTGGTGAACGGCGTCATCGTGCGCGAGGGGCAGACCGTCAGCGCGGCCTTGGGCATCTCCTTTGACCGCATCGATAAGGTCAAGAAGGAGATCTTCTTCAAGGACGCGACCGGGGCCGAGGTGTCGAAGAGCTACTGACGCCCGGTCCGCGCCGTCACCAGGTCTCGACCGGTCCGCGCGGAACCGGGATGGATTCGCGGTCCGGAGGGCCCCCCTCCGCCCCGCCGGCGTCGAACGCCGTCGTCATCGGGGCTGGCTGGTATTTGGGAAGGAGCTCACCTGAGGCGTCGCAGAACGCGGAGCGCCAGGACAGGTATTCCGCAACCGCGGCCTCGAAGTCGGCCTTGGATTCAATCGTGAGGATCCGCTGCTTGAAGGGCTTCGCGGGGCCGAAGCGCTTCGCGTACCAGGGCGCCACTTTCCGGAAGAGCCGCGGACCGCGTACCTCGCCGTAGAATTCGCAGTACCTCTCGAAGTGGCGCCTCAGGACGCGGATCCTCTCGGAGAATCCCGGCTCCGGCAGGAGCTCGCCCGTGCGCAGGAAATGCTCCGTCCTGCGGAATATCCACGGGTCGTAGAAGGCGCCGCGGCCGATGCTCACGCCGGCGCACCCCGTCTCGGCCAGCATGCGGTGCGCGGCCTGCGGGGTCGTGACGTCCCCGTTGCCGATGACCGGGATCGAGCGGACCGCCTCGACGACGGCGCGGATTCCGGCGAGGTTCACCGCCCCCGAGAACCCCTGGGCGCGGGTGCGGCCGTGGACGAAGACCGCGGCGACCCCCGCCTCCTCCAGCGCCCGGGCCAGGTCCGGGGCCGTGATGTTCTCGGAATCCCATCCGAGGCGCATCTTGGCGGTGACGGGGATCCCGACCGCGCCGACCATCCGGCGCACGAGGTCCGCCGTCCGCGACAGCTCGGTCATCATCGCCGAGCCCCCGCCGATCTTGGT
>CAYQOH010000095.1:0-5160 GCA_964419075.1 uncultured Opitutaceae bacterium
GTCGCCCTCTTCGCCTATCTGGCAATCCTGGGCCAGGCCGTCGTCAGCCTCTTCAAACTGCGGATCGGCGTGCTCTGGGGCTGGTTCGTGGCGCCGTCCGTCGGCCTCTCCGTCCTGCTGATCGTCCTCACGCGGCTCAACGTCTGGGGCGTCCCGGTGAGGACCGCGGGGCCGTGGAGCACGCTCGTCCTGCTCGTCCTCGCGCTCGCCGTCCTCGTTTGGCGCCGGCCGGTGCTGCCGCTGCGCAAGATGGCGCCCTTCCTGTTCATCTCGCTCGGCGCCCTGGTCTACGTCGGCTGGCCGGCGCTTCGCTTCGGCTTCAACTGGATCTCCTACGGCAACGACGACATGGCGAACTACTGCCTGGCGGCGGAGCGCTTCCTCGAGCACGGCTACTATTCGATCCCGCTGCAGACCGAGTTGGAGGGCCGCGACTACGCCCAGCACTACTGGTTCATGCACGCGCTCCAGCAGATCCGGCCGGGCTCGGAGATGACGATCGCCTGGGTGTGCTCGCTCACGGGCCGCCACGCCCACGAGGTGTTCATGCCCGCGATCCTGATGATGAGCCTCATGCAGCTCTTCGGCATGGGCGCGATCGCCATCTGGCGGGGCCGCTACCGCCGGGTCGCGGTCGTCGGCTTCTTCCTCTTCGCCTCGAGCCCGCTCTTCGGCCTGGGGACCCTCTACCAGCTGATCGCCCAGGTCGGCGGCCTCGCTCTACTGCTGGTCCTGGCGTCGATCCTGTTCTCGACGCGCAAGCTCACCGCGCGCGCGCTCGCGGTGTCGGGGATCCTGACGGCCGGGCTCGCCATCTTCTATCCGGAGGTGTCGCCGTTCGTGGCCCTGGGCGTCATGCTGGTGGCGCTTCGCCTGCGCTTCACGCAGCCCGCCCGGCTCAAGGCCTACGCGCTCTTCATCGGCGGGGTGGCCGCCCTCACCTTCATCCTCATCGCCAGCAACACGTACGAGTTCGTGAACACGCTCGTCATGCAGTCGGTCGGGTCGGCCGGCCTCGGGGCGATGACGGAGATCAACGACCAGAGCGGCGGGCTCGTCCTCTTCCCGTGGACGCTGGTCCCATCCTTCCTGCCGATGCTCTTCGGGCTGCATCCCTTCGGGATCGTCGGCGTCGACCCGCTCATCTCGGCGCAGATCGTCGCCGGCGCGGCC
Source organism: uncultured Opitutaceae bacterium (assembly GCA_964419075.1). Lineage (GTDB taxonomy): Bacteria > Verrucomicrobiota > Verrucomicrobiia > Opitutales > Opitutaceae > Palsa-1447. Next base: position 1,174 of record CAYQOH010000095.1, read on the forward strand.
CTCCTCGTCTACTTTGCTTGGCGCAGCTGGAGGAACTTCATGGAGGGCGCCCCGGAGGGCTACCTCGGGATCGTGATGATCCTCCTCGGCGTCTACCTCTTCCAGAAGGGCCAGGACTTCGGCCTGTTCAAGCTCGCGATGTGGGCGCAGCCGGTCACGACCCTCTGCATCGCCCAGGCGTTCGAGCCCTTCCTGTGGTCGGGCCTTCCCCGGGTGCAGAAGCGGGCCCGCATCGCCCTCGTGCTGTTCTTTGCCTGCACCTCCGTCTCGCAGATCTACTACAGCTACTCCTCCCTCGGCACCTTCGGCGGCGGGCTCACCGAGGTCGTGAAGGGCTCGGCCCTCGGCGTCGGCTTCACCCCGCCGAAGAACCTCAAGTACCAGGGGATCGAGAGCGACATCTCGAACGTCGTGAGCGCCAAGATGCTCTCCATGTACACCCAGGGGACGGACACCCGCTTCCTCTCGCGCAGCTACATGGACAACATCGCCAACATCGCGGTGCTCAAGTTCCTGCGGACGGAGGACCCCGACCTCGGCCCGCAGGCCCGCCTGGTGGAGAAGCTCTCGCTCCTGCGCTTCATGCTCCCTCCGGAGATCCTGAAGGACGACATCCCCGACTACCGGGTCGTCACGATCCACCGGGAGGCCAACAGCGTCCTGTACGCCAACAACTGGACCGAGACGAGCTCCCGGCACCTGAACTTCAACGACCGGCTGTTCATCTCGATCCGCACGGACCTGGACCACTTCAACAAGTGGAACAACGGGACCGGCTGGGACGTGCAGAACATGTACCAGTACAAGCTCGAGAGCCAGGTGAAGGACCGGCTGGTCTTCGTGCACTCGGAGCTGAGCCCCCACTACTACTCGTCGGCGCGCTTCCGGGCCGCGTTCTTCCAGCGCGAGACCGAGCCCATCTCCCACGGGACCTCCTACTTCCACGGCACCGGCCGCTTCAACGTCTTCCACATCGTGCGCCCGTCGCCCGACCTGAGGGTCGTGGTCGACTTCTCCCGCACGTCGCTCGGCCACGGCCGCACCCAGCTTCCCGAGAAGGCGATCATCGTCGGCGACGAGGACTACAAGCTTCACTTCGTCGGCGCCGGCTCGGCGCGGGTCTTCTCGCAGGTCATCAAGCCCGAGTACTACGAGGGGCAGGCCTACATGATGATCGACTTCGGCGACCAGCCGGCCGTGATCGAGAAGCTGAAGACCGGGCTCATGCGCTGGTACGGCGTCAAGTTCGCGCTCGACGACCGGCGGCTGATCGGCTTCACGCGCGACATCTCGGTCCTTACGGACGAGCAGTACCGCGCGATGCCGCGGCCCTCCAAGATCAGCTCGTTCCCCCAGGACCTGCTCCAGAACAAGGGCCTCGAGTACTCCGGCATCTACGAGGACGGCTGGACGGGCCGGGACGCCTACTTCAAGCTCGCGGCGTCGCACACGGGCGAGGTGCTCTACTTCCGGGGGTACATCCCGGACATCCCCCGCTTCCAGACCGCGGGGGTCGACGCCACGATCTCGATCAACGACCGGCCGACCGAGGTGGTGAACCTGAAGGCGGGCAAATTCACGCTGACGCGCCTGATCAAGGACTCCTCCGACGTCACCTCCATCTCGCTGCACTTCTCGGACGCGCAGGTCTACGACACCGACAAGGACAAGCGCGAAGTCTCGGCGTTCGTGGACGAGATCTCGATCCGCGACGTCCCGGACTTCGCGAGCTTCCGAGCGGTTGCCAACCAGGCGGGCGAGAAGTTCGTGGTCACCGGGATTGACGCCGACGGGTGGATCGCGAAGTCCGCGGAGTTCAAGGCGCCGTCGTTCGCGGTCTTCAAGGTGCTGAAGCTCGACCTCGAGATGCCCGGATGGGCCCCCATCCCGTCCAACGAGCTCAGGACCTCCGTCGACGGGCGCACGATCAAGACGGACAGCGTCCCGCGCCAGACCTTCGCGAGCGTCTATGTGCCGCTCCCCCCGGGGCCGCAGCGGCTCGTGCACCTCGACGCCGCCTCGGTCTTTGCACTCCCGGGCGACGGCAGGATGCGCTCATTCGCGGTAAAGAACATCTCCTTCGAGAACCTCTCCCCGACGGACCTGGTCGCCCGCGGGTGGCATCCCTCGGGCTACCTCTTCGACATCGAGGGCGCCGACACCGACGGCTGGGTGGACCACCGCCTGTCGATGCGCTTCCCGGCGACGGACCGCTTCAAGGAGGCCGTGGTCGAGGTGATCCGGTACCCCGCCAGGCGCGACTTCCCGCTGGCGGTGTCGCTGGACGGCGGCGCCGAGAAGCTCCGGGTGCTCGGCCTCGAGCAGACCGAGCGGATCCAGATCCCGCTCTCCGCGAAGTCCGACACGACCGCGGTGCTGTCGGCTGCGGAGAGCTTCCCGCTGGGCGCCCCGGACACCCGCTCGCGCTCCTACCGTGTCGTGAACATCGACTTCGACTAGTTTTCCGCCAAGGATTGGCCCCACTCCCATGCTCCTCAGTCTCGTCGTCCCCGTCTACAGGGAGGAAAAGAACATCCCGGAGTTCATCCGCCGGATAGGAACGATCCTCGCCCCCATCTCCGAGGATTACGAGGTCATCTTCGCGATGGACCCCTCGCCCGACAGGACCGAGGACGTGATCCTCGAGCACCGGGCCCGGGACCCGCGGATCAAGCTCCTTAAGTTCTCGCGCAGGTTCGGCCAGCCGATGGCGAGCCTCGCCGGCATGCAGTACTCCTCGGGGGACGCGGTCATCGTGATGGACGTCGACATGCAGGACCCGCCCGAGCTCGTGGCGCAGATGGTCGACAAGTGGCGCGAGGGCTACGACGTCGTGCTGCCGCAGCGCACCCGCCGCACCGGGGAGCCCTGGATCAAGCGGCTCGTCGCCGAGACCGGCTACAAGGTGATCAACAAGATCGCCGACGTGCGGATCCCGCCCAACTCGGGGGACTTCCGCCTGATGTCCCGGCGCGTCGTCAACGAGGTGGTGAAGCTCAAGGAGAGCCACGGCTTCCTGAGGGGCATGGTGGCGGTCGTCGGGTTCAGGCAGTACCTGCTCCCGTTCGAGCGCCCCGCCCGGTACTCGGGGGAGACGAAGTACAACCGCTTCTTCGGGTCGCTGCGGATCGGCTTCAACGGGATCTTCTGCTTCTCGACGTACGCGCTCACGCTCAGCACCCAGCTCGGCTTCCTGATCGCGGGCGCCTCCTTCGTCATCGCGATCGCCTACCTGATCATGAAGCTCTGCGGCTTCCCCTTCCCGGTGGGCAACCCGACCCTCGTCATCCTCATCCTCTTCATGGGGGGCATCCAGCTGATCAGCGTCGGCATCCTCGGCGAGTACATCGGGCGCATCTACGAGGAGGTCCGCGCGCGGCCCCGGTTCATCGTCGACCGCGCCGAGGGCTTCACCGCCAAGTAATCCCCCATGCAAACCGCCAAATGGCCCAAGGTCCTTCCTCCGATGACCCCGGAGCAGCGGCGCATCAGCGACGAGTTCATGAAGCTCTGGCACCAGGAGCTCCCCACGCGCTTCGGTATCGTCGAGAAGTTCAACCACTCCTTCCCCGTCAAGCACTCGCGCCCCGGGTTCAGGACCACGGTCGAGATCGGCGCGGGCCTGGGCGAGCACCTGCACCACGAGAAGCTCTCGCCGGAGCAGGAGACGAACTACTACGCGGTGGAGCTGCGCGAGAACATGGCCGAGGAGATCCGCCGGCGGTTCCCGCGGGTGAAGGCCATAACCGGCGACTGCCAGGCGCGCCTCGACTTCGCCGACGGCTCCTTCGACCGCTACATCGCCGTCCACGTGATGGAGCACCTGCCGGACCTCCCGTCGTGCATCCGGGAGGCCTACCGTCTCCTCAACCGGGAGCGGGGCCAGCTGCTGGTCGTGATCCCTTGCGAGGGGAGCCCCGCCTACTCGCTGGCGCGCAAGATCTCGGCCGAGCGCGTGTACAACAGGCACTTCAAGGGCGGCTACCA
>CAYQOH010000095.1:5260-10067 GCA_964419075.1 uncultured Opitutaceae bacterium
GGCGAGCGCTACACGCACGGGCACATCTTTGACTTCTACAAGCAGCTGACCGAGCACCCCGCCTGGCTCCAGATCCTCGGCGACGGGTCGCAGCGCAAGAGCTACCTCTACGTGCAGGACTGCGTGGACGCGATCCTCCACGTGACCCGAAACCACACGGCCCGCCAGGCGCCGCACCGCTGCCAGGTCTACAACCTGGGGACGTCCGAATACGTCCAGGTGAACGACAGCGTCCGCCACATCTGCGGGTCGCTCGGGCTCAAGCCGGAGCTGCGCTACACGGGCGGCGACCGCGGGTGGATCGGCGACAACCCCTTCATCCTGCTCGACACGAAGAAGATCCTCGCGACTGGCTGGAAGCCCAAGCTGACGATAGAACAGGGGATCATCCGGACCTTGAAATGGCTTGAGGCGAACCGCTGGGTGTACGAGGCGCGGCACTGACCGCGGACTCCTGAGCCACACGCCCCGACCAAGCTAGCCCCGGGCCCGAGGCGAACCTTTGGAGTCTGCAACCAAAACCTTCCCCCTAGCGCGTCGCGGGCTGGCCGCGCCCGGTGAATGGGCTCCCCCGGCCCTCGTCGCCGGCGCCGCCCTCTTTCTCTACCTCCGGTTCAAGGTGACGGCGGACCACCCCGCCCTTTTCGCGGCCGCCGTGCTTGCCGAGTTGGCCGCCGTGACACTGCTGGCGAGGATCGCGTTTTCCAGGCTAGGCGCGCAGCACCCATGCGCGGAGGCGGCCCGGTGGACCGTTCTCCTCTGCACGGCGCTCCTGCTCACGCTTCCGTACGCCGCGCCCGTGCGGGTGGGCGCCGGGGACGCCGGGGACTACGCCGTGCACATCGCCGACTTCATCGCCCAGGCGAAGCACGGGGTGTTCCCCGTCCTGGTCGGCCAGAGCGAGTACGCCTCCAACGGCGCCTTTAATCCGCTGCGAACGGCCCCCTACCTCCAGTACGCGGGCGGAGCACTGCATGCGCTGACCCTGGGTACGCTGGACCCGTTCGCCGTCCAGAACCTGGCGATCATCCTGAGCCTTTGCGCTGCGGGATTCAGCTGTTATGCCTGCCTGCGGCGCCTGTCCGCAGGCAGGGAGTGGCTCTGCCTGATCCTTGCCCTGCTCTATGTCTCGAGCCCCGGGGTCCTCGCGCTGGTGTACGCGGGGGACATGGTCCCCTCCTGGCTGACGCTCCCCTACCTGCCGCTCTACACCTACGCTCTCGTCAGGATTGCCGAGCATGGCGCCAGCGCCCCCCGGCTCTTCTCGCTGGCGGCCGTTACCGCGCTCCTTTGGTCTATCCACGCCCCGATCGCGATGTGGTCGACCTTCATCGCCCTACCCGTGGTCGTCCTGCGCCTGGCCGCGGCCCCGAGGGGCAGCAAGGCCCGCGGCGTGCTCCTCGCAATGGGAGCCCTGCTTCTCTTCCTCGTTCTCGCCGGCTATGAATTCGTTTCCGTAGCTCAACTTAACCTTCCGACGCTCGCAGGGGGGCAGCTTGCGCTCTTCCGCGGACCGGCCATGTACTACAACCTGCGCGCCGGCTGGGCGGGGCTCCTGCGACCGGTGAGCGCGGAGGGATCAAACCTCATCGCGGACCTGCAGCTCAGCGGCCCGCTCTGGGCCTGCTTCGTCATGGGGGTCGCGGCTTCGCGGCGCGCCGGCTGGGGACTGAGGGCTCTCCTGATCGCCTCCTGCGGCCTCGTGATCCTGCTTGCGCCCCTTTCGGCCGTTGCCGGCCGGCTGTGGGCGCTCATGCCGGCCTGGGTGGACCAGATCACCGACCAATGGCCGATGCAGCGCTTTTACCCGATCCTCTCAGCGTTCGCCCCGTTCGCTGGCCTGCTCGCACTCGGAATCACGAGGCAGCGCGGTTGCCTGCGGCAACGGGCCGCCGTCCTCGCCCTCGCCCTCGGATGCGTCTGGTGCGGCTACGAGGCCAGCAAGTTCATCCGGCGTGGGTTTCGCGTGACGCTGCCTGCCGACGTCTCCCGTAGGCTGATCCGGGAGGAGAATGTCGTGTACGCGATTTACTCGGCTGGCATGCTTGGCGACGTTCCGCGGTCGTATTCCCCCCTTCCGCCCGCCGCGGAGATGCAGCTGCGCCTGCTGGACCGCGCCGGCAGCCGGGTGCTGCACTCCAACCTGCAGAGCCTGCTCGACGGGGAATCCGGAGGCCGCCCGCTGCCGGCCCCGCCGTTTGTCGTGCCCGGAGAAGGGCAGGATCCCGTGCTTGCGTCGCCGCTCGTCCTGCCGCCCGGAAGAAACTATCTATTGACGGTGGAGTTCAGCGGCGCGCCGCCTTCGGGCACGCTCGTCGTCACCGGCAGGGAGCTATTGAAGCAATATCCGCTGCCTGCGGCGGTCGCCGTGCGGCCGCCCCTCGGCGGATCAACCCCCAACGCAATCCTCGTCGTGACGGTTGCGAATCCGGAAGGAGAGAACGTGATGATGCGGTTTGTGCCCGCCGCGGGCTCGCGCGGACGTGCGGACTTTGCGCGCCTGAGCGCGGTGTCCTACGATCCCGAGGGGCTCCCCTTGCACATCCTCGGCGCCCCGCACTTCCCATTGCGGATACGCGCGAGGACGTTCGAGGCGGGATGGCTGGTTACCCCGCGCATCTATATCCCTGGCTACCGGGCCACGGTCGACGGCATTCCTGCAACCGTCGGGCGCTCCTCCGACGGCGAGGTCATGGTCTCGGTCCCCAGCGGTGAATCACGCGTTGAGCTTCAGTATTCCGGCAGCGTGCTCCTAAGGGTCTCGTTTTGGTTATGTTTCGCAGGATGGCTGCTGGTGTCGATTGGAGTCGTTCTCTGGATCAGGATTCATTTGTCTGGAGAATGAACAGAACATAAACATTTAATGTATCATTTGATACGTAACTTAGAGCTCGTGTCCCATTAGGCTAAGCGCATGGCATATTAATGTTCCGCAAATCACCTTCAGCCGTAAGAGAGGCCGAGCCCGCTCGCCGGCCAAGCCGGCCGCAAACAGGGCCCAGCCGCGCCACGCGGCCGATCAGATGCGCCTGGGCACCCGGCGCCCCGTGGTGTCCTCGTCCGGTGCCTGCTCGTGGTATTCCGCGTCGGAGTTGACGTTCCAGAGGTTGAACCGGCCTCCCTCGAGGTTCCGCACCGCCAGGATCGCCGTCATCATGGAATGGTCCTGGTTGTTGTACTTGTGCATGCCATTGCGGCCGACGACGCTGAAGTTCGAGAAACCCCCGAGCGCGGCGCGGATCACGTCCACATTCGCCTGGTAGCCCGGGTCGTACACCGGGTACGCCTTCTCGACCCGCACGACGACGCCCTCCCTCACCTGCGCCGGCTGCACAAGGCCGAGCTGGGCCAGCTCGCGCTTGCCAAGCTCGAGAAGGTCGGCGTCGGCCGCCGACCAGAGGCCGTCCCCGGCGAAGCAGAAATACTCGAGGCCGAGGCAGGTGGTCCCGGGCCTACCGATCATCGCCTCGCTCCAGTTGCGGAAGTTCTGGATCCGCCCGAGCTTCACCTCGGGCTCGTGGATGTAGATCCAGTTGTCGGGGAAGGGGTTCTCGCCCTCGACAACTAGCGCCACCGTGAGGAAGTCCCGGTAGCGCAGCCTTCGGGCCGCGGCCCGAACGTCCTCGGGCAGCGGCGGATCAAAGGCGAGCACGGTCTCCTGGAGCGGCATGGAGACGATGAACTGCTCGGCCCCGGTCCGGCTGGCGCGACCCGCGGCGTCCACGGACTCAAGTTCGGTCACGCGCCCTCCCGCGTGGAGGATCCGTGCGACCCTGGCGCCCATGGCGATCCGGCCGCCGGCGGCCCGGATGTCCGCGGCCGTCTTTTCCCACATCTGGCCCGGTCCAAGCCGGGGATAGGAGAACGTGTCGATCAGCGTCTTCACGACCTCCCCTTCCTTGCCGGACTTGCCCATGACCGCGTTGATGACCGCCGTTGACAGGGACAGGCCGCGGATCCTCTGGGCCGCCCAGTCGGCGCTCAGCTCGCTCGTGGGCATCCCCCAGACCTTCTCCGTGTACGTCTTGAAGAAGATCTTGAAGAGCCTTCGGCCAAAGCGGTTGGAGACCCAGTCCTCGAGGGACGTCTCGGGGCGGCGGGGGAAGACGCGCGCCCAGGCGTAGCTCAGCACGCAGAGGATGCTCGTCACAAGCCCGAGGTTGCTCAGCGCGTTCCACGGCTTGAGCGGATAGTCGAAGAACTTCCTCCGGTAGTAGATCCGCGACATCCGGCGCACCTGGATGAAGTCGTCCGGCAGGCGCTCCCGCCACCACCGGGTGATCTCGTCACTCTTGCTGAAGAAGCGGTGGCCGCCGATGTCGAAGCGGTAGCCCCCGTGGCAGACCGTCCGCGAAATCCCCCCCACGTAGCTCGGGTCCTTCTCGAGCACGGTCACGTCCCAGCCCGCCCGCCCTGCGTTGAATCCGGCGGTAAGACCCGCCGGACCCGCCCCGACAATCGCGACCCTGCGCAGGGGCCTGTGCACAGCTTGGAGGGGATCGGTCACCGACCTAGAGGCTTTCGTTTTGGGTCCCACGCACAATCCGAAAGTGCTCCCGGCGCGCAGCCGCCGAAAACCTTCGCCAAGATGAGACGTTTCGACCTATCCTGACGCAATGAAATGGGTCTTAGCCGCAGTCGTCTCCGCCTTCCTCGCGGGGTTCGTCTATCTGCAGTTCCATTCGGTCAAGACCTCGTACATCAATGGATTAGCTCCCTACACGAACCTGCCCGGACGCGGCTTCATCCTGGAGCAGGACTGCTACGTATTCAAGTTCAAGGCCCATGACTCGGACTGGCCGCTGAT
>CAYQOH010000096.1:0-9963 GCA_964419075.1 uncultured Opitutaceae bacterium
TCGAAATCAGGTGTACCGTAAGGTACCGGGGGTTCGAATCCCTCCCTCTCCGCCACTTTCGACCGACGGCTCCGGGATGCCTGGGCGTAGGACCTAGCCCGGAGGGTTATTGGGGTTGCTCCAGGACCCGAAAGCCTGGAGGACAACGCCTTGCAAGGATGAAGGCGATGCCGCTGAACGCCAGGGCCTCGCACACGCTTGTCCACTCGTTGCCGTGGTCGCCGCGGGGATTCGCGGTCGCCCTTGGAATGTGAAGGACGAATAGCCACGCAAAGATCATCGACCCCAGCAGGGCCGCAGAAACACGTCCAGAACGCGTGCGCGGGGATCCACGAGGGGACCAACGAGGCCACGAGTCCGGCATAGATGAAATGATCGACCCCGAAGATGGTCGCGGTGATGGCAAGACCGAAGCATCCGAACGCCGCGAAGAAACGGTCGATGCGGGATTCCTTCTTTCCGGGAAGGGTCGATGCGACAAGAAACGCTCCGCCGGACAGGGTAACGGCCCTGAATATGTTCGCCCACGCGCCGAGGGAGCGGATGTTCCCGGCAAGTTGGACGGGACCACCCCTGAGCGCGACGGCCGCAAGGAGAGCCGTCCCGAGAACCACTGCGGCGCTCCGCGCCCTCACGCCGAGGACGATTGCGACCCCAAGAAGGAAAAGGCTCGCGCCGGCCGCATGGGTGACGAACGCGTGGCCAGGCGTCCCTGCGGGGAATGACGGGATGATGACGGCAACGAAGTCCCCGTTGACGAAGTGCTGCACGCCGATTGCCGCAACGCCGACGCCATAGAAGGCGCGGCCGGCGGAAATGACCCGGTCCGTCATGGGGTCAGCCGCCGGGTGGGGGAATCCGCCTCGGCGATGGGGTGGTTCGAGACGCATTTGGAGGCGGAGCAGCCTAGGGGTGAACACCGGGCGCGGCCCGATCCTTTTAGCCGGGAACCCGGAAAAGGCTCGCCTGCCAGAGGCCGCGGCCATTGAAGGGAACCGGTGCCGGCCGGTGTTATACCGGGCATATCTAAAACCCTCATGAAAAGCCTCCGAATCCTGGCCTTGGGCGTCTTCGCGCTCCTGGGACCCGCCGCACCCGCACAGATCGGGCTTCCCGCCTACGTCCCGTTGAAGATCGACCAGACGGTCGAGGCGACCTTCCCGCGCAGGCTCGTCGCGATCGGCCTGAAGAGCGGCGCCGCGAGCATCGCCATCGCGGTCGACGAGGATGGCCGCCTGACGGACACGCTCGTGACGGCGTACTCGCATTCCGCGTTCGCGCAGTCGGCGCTTGAAGCGGTCAAAAAGTGGAAGTTTGAGCCGGCGCGCATTCACGGCTCGCCCCGCAAGTCAAAGTCCGACGTCACCTTTCGGTTTGAGCTCGAGGGCGTGATCGTAGTGACCCTTACGCCGATCACCTACAGCGAGCTCGTGCATTTCAAGATCGCCCCGGACAGCGAGACCTACAGCGCGTGCACGCTCGCACAGCTCGACCGCATCCCCAACCCGGCGAAGATCGTCAACCCCGTCTATCCCAACCAGCTGGCGCGCAGCAGCCTGGGCGGGAACATCCACGTGGAATTCTACATTGACGAGACCGGACGCGTGCGGATGCCGTCCGTCAGCCGGGAGACGGACGAGGCGAACGAGGAGCTGTCGTCGGCCGCGATCACGGCCGTGGCGCAGTGGCAGTTCGATCCGCCGACCGTGAAGGGCAAGCCGGTGCTCGTGCTGGCGCAGCAGGACTTCAACTTCAAGCCGGCGGCGCCGTAGTTGCCGCCCGCCGCCGTCAGCTCCGGGTGGTCTCCTGGAAGAACCCCGAGAGCGCCTGGCGCAGCTGCTGGCGGGCGCGGTACAGGCGGGTCTCAACGCCGCGCTCCGAGCAGCGGGTGATCGTGGCGATCTCCCGGTACGAGAGGTGCTCGTAGTGGTGGAGCAGCACCGTGACCTTGAGGTCGTGGGGCAGCGCGTCGATCGCATCCTTGAGCGCGTCCAGTGACTCGTCGCGCGCGAGCATCATGTCCGGCCCGGCCTCGGTCGTGGCCGGATCCAGCCACGGCTCGCGGCGCTCGCCCGGGACCCCGGCGTCCGCCGGCGCCGTATCGAGGGACACCGTCGGGTGCCGCCGCTTCCAGCGGTGGTGGTTGCGGCAGAGGTTCGTCAGCGTGGTGAAGAGCCACGCCGGCAGGTTCGTGTCGGGCCTGAGGCGGTCGCGACCCTGGTAGAGTTTCACGAAGGTCTCGGCCACGACGTCCTGGGCGTCGGCCGTGTTCTGGACATAGCGGTAGGCGAAGCCCATCAGCGGCCGCTGCCACCTGGCAATCAGGCGGTTCAGCGCAGACGCATCGCCCCGCTGCAGGTCGAGAAAGTGCGCGCTTTCGCTGGCGGAGTCGGAGGACACGGGGCGCGGGCCTGCGCTCAGTTCGTCAACGTACGGTCCTGCGGCGCCGTGACGGCGACGATCCCGAGGTACCTTTCGCGCTGTTGGGGGGTCATTTCGCTGGCGGCGGCCTGGACGAGCCGGCGCGTCGAGTCCAGGCAGGCGCGGTTGATGTTGCGCCGAACCTCGACGAACTTCGCAAATTCGATGAAATCGACCCGGTCGGCCGTGCGCCGGGTGTCCTCGAAGGCGGCGAACTCGGCCTGCATCTGAGCGACCTGCGCGGCGAGCGCGCGAAGGCGGGGGCTCGAGGCCTCGTGGAGCTCCTTGATGCGCGCGAACTGGGTGTCGCTTAGGCCGAGCTCCGAGCGCATCCAGCCGAGCTGCCCGTCCATCGTGCCGGGATCGGGGGGCTGGTGGAGCCGGAAATAGACCACGTGCGCGGCGACGCCCACGGCCAGCCCGAGCAGGAGGACAAGGCCGCCGTGCCTCATGGCATCCTCGCGATCGCGTCCGCTTTCATGAGCGGGTCGATCAGTTGAAGGTAGCTCCGCGCGAGCTGCGCGCTGTGTGCGCGCTGCTCCTGGTTCACGCGCACCTCGGCCATGAATAGGCCCAGGAGCGCGCAGCTGACGACGAAAAGGACGGCGAAGGGGGGCCTCGAGAGCCAGGCGTCGATCCCGGCCCAGATTCCGCCGGCTCTGGCCTGCTCCGCCCGATCAATGCGTCGCCACACCTCCGGGGCCAGGCTGGGCTGCGGGTCGGGTTCCTTCCAACTGTCGAGCAGGGGGTCGAGGGGATCGGGCGGGAGTGACATGGCTTTGGGGATGACTCGGCGGCAAACCGCATAACACCATCTGGCTTCAAAGTCCTCCAAAAAACACGCGTCGCCAAGGGCGCGCCGCGCCCCGAGGCGGTTTGACTCCGCGGCGCCGTTCGGCGATCTAGACGTCCCGGGAAGCCACCTTCCCGCCATGTGAACGCAAATCATTTTCCCAAGATGGGTTACGCCTCGGGGCAGGTCCCAGGTGCGAGGGGCGCATGACCGCCGGACACCTGCTGCTCTTCGCCGCGCTGGCCCTGCTCGTTAGCATCCTCACCGGGCGCTTTGCGAGGCGCCTGTGGCTCGCGTCGACAATCGCCGGGGCGGCGGCGGCCCTGGCGGCGGCGGTCTGGGTGTTGGCGGGCGGCGCCGAGTTCGAGTGGCGAAGCGGATTTCCCGTGGGCGGCGAGCCGCTGCACATGCGTTTTGACGGGATCAGCGCCTTCTTCATGGCCCTGCTGAGCATCGTGGGAGGGGCGGGTGCGGCCTATTCGAGCGAATACTGGACGGACGAGGCGCACCCGCGCTCGGCCCGCGCCGGCCGGGTGTGGTGGAGCGGCCTCCTGATGAGCCTGGGCACCGTGCTGCTCTCCTCCAACGGGCTTCACTTCCTCGTCGCCTGGGAGCTCTTTGCGGTCAGCAGCTATTTTCTCATCACGCTCGACCGGCAGCGGGCCGAGACGCGCCAGGCGGGCTGGCTCTTCCTCGCCGCCTCGCATGCGGCGACCCTGTGCCTGTTCGCGTTCTTCGCCGCGATGGCCGCCCGCACGGGCAGCTGGGAACTCGGGCCGATGCGCGAGCGCTCCGACCTGTCGCCGCTGTTCTGGCTCGCGCTGCTCGGATTCGGCGTGAAGGCCGGCATGTTCCCGCTGCACATCTGGCTGCCCTCGGCGCATGCGAACGCCCCGAGCCACGTCTCGGCGGTCCTGTCCGGCGTCTCCATAAAGGCGGGCATCTACGGCCTTGTGCGCTTCAGCGGCTGGCTGCCGGCGCCGGCCGGCGCCGGCTGGGTCGTGGCGACCCTCGGGGTGGCGAGCGCGGTGCTCGGCGTCGCCTTCGCGCTGGGGCAGCACGACCTGAAGCGGCTCCTGGCCTACCACAGCGTCGAGAACATCGGAATCATCCTGATCGGGCTCGGATTTGCGCTCGTGGCTCAGGCGCAGGGCAATGCGGCATGGGGCCTTCTGGCGCTCGCGGGGGCCCTGCTGCACGTCTGGAACCACGGGCTTTTCAAGGCGCTGCTCTTCCTCGGCTCGGGCTCGGTCGTGCACGCCACGGGGACGCGCGAGATGAGCCTCCTCGGGGGCCTTTGGCGCGCGATGCCGTGGACCGCGGGGCTCTTCACGCTCGGCGCCGTCGCCATTTCGGGGCTGCCGCCGCTCAACGGCTTCATCAGCGAATGGCTCGTGTTCCTCGGACTCTTTGACGCGGTGAACTCCCCCGGGAGCGTGGCGCTCGCCACAATTCCGGCGCTGGTCCTTCTCGGCATGACGGGCGCGCTGGCGCTGGCGTGCTTCACGAAGGTGTGCGGCGTCGTGTTCCTGGGCCAGGCGCGCTCCGCCGCCGCCCTGCGCGCGCGGGAATGCGGGCCGTTCATGATCGGTCCCATGATCGTGCTCGCGGCGGCCTGCCTGGCCATCGGCCTGGCGCCGGCCTTCTTCTATCTGGCGGTGGCGCGCGCGGCCGCCGAGTGGAATCCCGCCTGGGGCGGCGCGGGGGGGCCCGCCTCGCTAGGGACACTCGGGCTCGCCAATGTCCTGCTCCTGCTGGTCGGCGCGCTCGCTGCGTCGGCGCTATGGTCTCGCGCGGTCCGCACCGGGTTGCGGCGGGCCCCCACCTGGGATTGCGGCTACGCCAGGCCGACGGCGAGGATGCAGTACACCGCGGGCTCGTTTGCGGGGATCATCAACGAGTGGTTTGCGTGGATCCTGCGCCCCTGGCGCGAGGAGCGCAGGCCCGAGGGGGCGTTTCCCGCCGGCGCCAGCCTCGTCGACCACACACCGGAGACGGTGCTCGAGCACCTGGTGGAGCCCGCCGGCGAGGTCGTCATGAGGATCTCCGGCCTTGCGCGGCGCCTGCAGCACGGGCGGCTCCAGGCGTACCTCCTGTACATCGTGATAGGCCTGATCGCGGTTGCGGCGCTCGTGCTGAGGGGCAGCGGCCGCTAGGAGCCCGGGGCACGCCCTGGCCCGCTTAAAAGTTGATCGCCATCGCCGGCCCGACTGCGGCAGGATCGGCCCTCGCCCATGTACCTGAACCTGATCCAGATTGCCGAGTCATTCGGCGTGTCGGAGAAAGTCGTGGAGGACTGGATCCGGCGCGAGGGTCTCCCGCACACGCCCGATGGGGGCAGGCTCCTGTTCGACCGTGCGCAGGTCGCGAACTGGGCGGCGGTGCGCGGGCTGGCGGCCAAGGCGGGCTTCCTCGCGCCGGTGACCCCGGCCTTCGCGACGGGCTTCGCCATCGAGCCGCTCCTGCGCTCGGGCGGAATCTGGCGCGACGTGGCCGCGGCGGACATGGCGGGGGTCTTCGCGCGCATCGTCTCCTCGCTGCCGGGCGTAACCCCTCCGCTGCGCCAGTTTCTCAGCCAGAGGCTGTGCGCGAAGGGCGGGGTCAACATCGCCCCGGTGGGGGGCGGCTTTGCGCTGCCGCACCCGAGCGCCCGCATCGCGCTCGGCCGGGATTCGGGCACGGTGGCGCTCATCCTCCTGCGGGACGCGCTTGAACTGACCGAGCCGCAGGCCGACGCGGAGCCCATCACGCGCCTATTCTTCTTCATCGCGCCGACCCCCCGCGCCCATCTCGACATCCTGGGCAGACTGAGCCGAAGCCTGGTGCGCGGGCCCCTGCGCGAGGTCGTGGTCCGCGGCGGTGCCGACGAGGAGGTATTCGCGGCCGCCGCCGCGGCTGACAGGGCCGCGCCGGGAGCGGCCGGCGGGGAAGCCGCGTCGTGACGGCGGGGCCGCCGCTGCTGCTGGCCGCGCTATGCCTCGTCGGGGGTGCGGCGCTCGGCCGGCGGAACCCGCGCCTGTGGCTCGCGCTGACCCTGGGCGCCATGGCGGCGGCGCTCGCGGCCGCGCTGCAGGTGGACGCCGGCGCGGAGGACTGGGAGTGGCGCAGCTCGTTGGCGCCCGGGGGCGAGCCGGTCCACGTCCGCCTGGACGGGCTCAGCGCGCTCTTCCTGGCGCTCCTGTGCGTGGTCGGAGGTGCCTCGGCGGTCTTCTCGAGCGGGTACTGGTCCGACGCGGGGCATCCCGGCTCCGCCCCGGCCAGCAGGATGTGGATGAGCCTGCTCCTTGCCGCGATGGGGTTCGTGCTGCTGGCGTCGAACGGGCTGCACTTCCTCATCGGCTGGGAGCTGTTCACGGTCTGCGCGTATTTCCTGATCATGCTCGAGCGGGAGCACCGGGCGGTGCGCGCCGCCGGTTGGCTGTATCTGGCGGCGTCGCACGCCGGGACCCTCTGCCTGTTCGGGTTCTTCACGGCGCTCGCGGTGCGGACGGGAAGCTGGGACCTCGGCCCGCTGCGCGAGCGCGCCGACCTGGCGCCGCTGTTCTGGCTTGCCCTCTTCGGCTTCGGCGTGAAGGGCGGCATGTTTCCCGTCCACGTATGGCTTCCCTCGGCCCACGCGAATGCGCCGAGCCACGTCTCAGCCCTGATGTCGGGCGTCGCCATCAACATGGGGCTCTACGGGATCCTGCGGTTCAGCGGCTGGCTGCCGATACCCGCGGGCGCCGGATGGGCCGTCATCGGCATCGGGGCGGCCGGGGCGCTTCTGGGCATTGCCCTGGCGTTCGTCCAGACCGACCTCAAGCGGCTCCTCGCCTACTGCTCGGTCGAGAACGTGGGCGTCATCCTGATCGGCCTCGGCGGGGCGCTTCTCGGGGTGATGCACGGCGACGAGCCCTGGGCCAGGCTGGCGCTGGCCGGGGCGCTGCTGCACGTCTGGAACCACGGCCTCTCTAAGGCGCTGCTCTTCTTCGGCGCGGGCTCGGTGCTTCACGCCACGGGAAAGCGGGAGATGACCCAGCTGGGGGGGCTCTGGCGGCCGATGCCGTGGACGGCGGGGCTGTTTGCCTTCGGCGCCGTGGCGATCTCGGGACTTCCCCCGCTCAACGGGTTCGTCAGCGAGTGGCTCGTGTACCTCGGCCTCCTGAATGCGGCGGCGAGCCGCGGCTCCGCCGTCTGGGCCGTGATACCGGCGGTGATCGTTCTCGGCATGGCGGGCGCGCTGGCGCTGGCGACGTTCGTGAAGGCGGGGGCGACGGTCTTTCTCGGGGCGCCGCGCACGAGGGCGGCGGAGGGCGCGCGGGAGTGCGGGCGCCTGATGGCTGCGCCCATGCTGGCCCTTGCGGTTGCCTGCGCGGTGATCGGGCTTGCCCCGGTCCTCTTCTGGAGGCCGCTGGAGCGCGCCGCGGCCTCATGGCGCCCGCAATGGGCGGCCTCGGGGGCGCCGGCGCCGCTCGCCGCGCTCGGCGCGGCCCACGTCGCGATAGCCCTCGCTGGCTGCGCCGCGGCGGTGCTCCTCTGGAGGAAGGCCCGAGCCAACGGCGTACGGCGGGCGCCGACCTGGGACTGCGGCTATGCGGCGCCGACGGCCCGCATGCAATACTCGGGCGGATCCTTCAGCGGGATCGCGATGGGTTGGTTCGCCGGGATCCTGGCGCCCGAGCGCACCCGGCACCGCCCGCACGGGCCGTTTCCCGTCCGGGCGAGCTGGCTGGAGCGGGTGCCTGACACGGTGCTTGAGCGCGTGATCATGCCCGCGAGCGCGGCGGTGATGCGCGTGTCAAGCGCGGCCCGCAGGCTGCAGCACGGGAGGCTCCAATTCTACATCGTGTATTTGCTGTGCGGCCTCACAGTGGTGGCGCTCTTGACGTGGATAGGAGCCGGGCCATGACGTTCATCCTCGAGACCTTCCTTCGCTTGGCCGTGTGGCTGCTCGCGGCCCCGCTGCTGCCGGGCATCATCAACAAGGTGAAGGCCTGGGTCGCGGGGCGCCGCGGGCCGCCGCTGCTGCAGCTCTACTACGACCTGGCGCGCCTCTGGGGGAAGGGCGTCGTCATGAGCACGCTCGCGTCGCCCGGCTTCATCGTGGGCCCGGCCGTGGCGTGGGTGGCCCTGGTGGGTGCCGCGCTCATCATGCCCCTCGGGGGGGCGGGAGGGGCGCTCAGCTTCCGGGGCGACGTGCTGCTGCTGGTCTACCTGCTCGCCCTGGCGAGGTTCTGCACCGCGTGGGCCGCGCTTGAAACCGGCTCGGCCTTCGAGGGCATGGGCGCGGCCCGCGAGGTGAGCTACGCGGTGCTCTCCGAGGTGGCCCTGATCACGGCGGTGCTGTCGCTCAGCGTCCAGACCGGCAACGTGACGCTGACCGACATGCTGGCGCTGTCGGTCGGCTCGGGGGCCGTGCTCCTTGCGGCGGGCCTGTTCGCCGTGCTCCTCGCGGAGAACTGCCGGGTGCCGTTCGACGACCCGAACACGCACCTGGAGCTGACCATGATCCACGAGGCCATGATCCTCGACCACAGCGGCCCGCCCCTGGCGGTGATCCTGCACGGGGCGTCGCTCAAGCTCATGCTCTTCGCCGTGCTGCTGAGCCAGGTGATGCTGCCCCTGGGGCAGCTGTCGCCGCTCGCCGCGGCGGGAACGCTCACCGGCGCCGTGCTCGGCGTGACGGTGGCCATCGGCCTCGTTGAGTCGCTGACGGCGCGCTTCGCCTTCCGGCGCGTGCCGCTGCTCCTGACGGCCGCCTTCCTGCTGTGCCTCTTCGCGCTGCTGCTGGCGAGGAAGGGGGGTGTCGGTTGAACTCGACGCTTAACCTGCTGATCGGCATGGCCATGGGCCTTAACCTGCTGGCGCTCGGAGGCAGCCGCGTGCCGCAGGTGATACGCGCGGTCGCGGTGCAGGGAATCGTGCTCGGCGTGCTGCCGCTGCTCCTGGAGCACGACTTTGGCTGGCTGGTCGCGCTGGTCGCGGCTATCACGGTGATGGTCAAGGGGTTCCTCATCCCAGGACTCCTCAACCGCGCGATGCGCGCCGCGAAGATCGAGCGTGAGATCGATCCGTTCATCGGGTTCGTCCCGTCGCTGCTGCTCGGGGCGGGCGGGACGATTGCGGCGGTCGCCGGGGCGCGGATGCTGCCGCTGCTCCCGGAGCACGCCGGGACGCTCCTGGTGCCCGGAGCGCTTGCGTCCATCTTCACGGGCTTCGTGCTTCTGATCGGCCGCGCGAAGGCGATCTCGCAGGTCTGCGGCTACCTGATCCTGGAGAACGGGATCTACCTGTTCGGGCTGCTGCTGATCCGATCGACGCCCCTCCTGGTGGAGTCGGGGATCCTGCTGGACCTCACCGTGGGCGTCTTTGTCATCGGCATCATCGTCGACCGGATCCAGCGGGCGTTCGACTCGCTCGACACCCGCAAGCTCACCGTGCTCCGCGAATGAGGGAACTGCTGCTCATCATCATCCCGCTTGCCGGCGCGGCCCTGGCGGTCGCGTGGCCGAGCGAGCGCACGCGCCCGTGGCTCATGCCCGCGGTAGGCGTCATGCACACCGCGCTCGCCCTCTGGCTGCTGTTCAGCCCGCCCCAGCTCGCCCCCGGCCTGTGGTTCGGGTTTGATCCCATCGCCCGCGCGGTGCTCCCCGCGGTCTCGATCCTTTTTCTCGCCTGCGCGGCCTACGGCGTCTCCTACCTCAGGATCCGCACCGAGCGGCCCAACCGCGTGTTTGTGGCCTCGCTGCTCGCGATCCTGGGGCTCCTGA
>CAYQOH010000097.1:0-9887 GCA_964419075.1 uncultured Opitutaceae bacterium
GCGAGAAGCCGTCGATCGTGCCGTCGCTCTCGTCGACCTCGGCGACGACCCATTCATTCGAGCCGATGCCGGCGGGCGGCGTGGAGTCGTTGAACAGCCCGCCCCCGACGTACCCGGCGGGAAACCCCGCGTGGTGCAGGGCGGTGATCAGCATGGCGGTGGTCGTCGTCTTGCCGTGCGAGCCGCACACGGCGACCAGCTTCCTGCCCCGCGTCACCTCGCAGAGCATCTCGCCGCGCCTTACCGCCGTCAGCCCGCGCGCAACCGCGGCCCGGAACGACGGGTGCGAATCCGGGATGGCCGAAGACCGGACCACAAGGTCGGCATCGCTCGGAAGCGGGCCGACCTTGACCCCCGCCGCCGCCAGCTGCGCGGCGACCTCGGGGGTAAGGCTGTCATCTTCGCCGGAAACGCTCCAGCCCGAGCGAGCGAGGTAGATGGCAAGGGGGGCCAAGCCCATGCCCCCCGCGCCGAGGCAGTGGATCCGGCGCACGGGCCGCCCGAAAAGCTGGGGTAGCGGCGAGGCTCTCATGCGGCCAGCTTCACGGACCCGCCGAAGCGCCCGGCGAAACCCGCACGGGCCAGGGCCTCCAGGTCCGCGACCATCAGGTCGAGCGCGTTCGCCCGGTCCATCCGCCTCAGGTTGCCGCGGAACTGCCTGAGCAGCCAGTCGTTGAACACAAGGTCCATCACCTCCGCTTGAAGGGTCCCGAGGGCCGACTCGTCGATGAGCAGGCCGCCGCCCTGGCGCTCGAAAAAGGCGGCGTTCGCGCGCTGGTGGTCGGAGGCGGCGTGGGGGTACGGGACGAGGATCGCCGGGGCCTCGCACCGGATGAGCTCCGCCAGGGTCCCCGCCCCCGCCCGCGAGATGACAAGGTCGGCGGCGGAGAGCAGCTCGGCGATCCTGTCGCAGAAGGGGACGAAGACCGACTTCACCGGCTCGCCCGTGCGCGAGCGGTGGAAGAGCGTCTCGGGCGCGGCCTTGCCGAGGCCGGCCACGCAGAAGACCTGGATCCCCTCGAGGGCCAGCGCCTCGACCTTCGAGGCGGCCCACGCGTTGAGCGCCGACGCGCCCTGGCTGCCGCCGAGGATCACGACCACCTTCTGCATCGGGTCGAGCCCGAGCGCCTGCCGCGCCTGCGCCGCGGGCATGCGCACGATCTCCCTCCTCACGGGGAGCCCCACGTACCTGACGGCGGATGCGCGGATCCCGCCGACACGGACCCCGAACGGCAGGTAAACCCGGTCCGCCATGCGCCCGAGCATGCGGATCGCGAGGCCCGGCACGCGGTTGGATTCGTGGAGCGCGACCGGGATGCCGTGCACGCGGCCCGCGACGGCGGCGGGCGCCGACGTGAAGCCGCCAAAGCCGATGATCAGGTCCGGACGGGTGTCGCGGATGAGCCGGGCGCAGAACCGCAGCGCCGAGACCTGCGACGCCGCACACCGCGCCATCCTGACCGGGTTCCAGGAGAACCCCGTCCCGGGCATCCGCTCGACCACCAGGTCCGGGTACTTCTCCACGAGGCGCGAATCGACCCTCTTCTTGCTGATGAGTAGCCTGGCCTCGTGGCCGCGCGCGATCAGGCCCTCGGCGAGGGAGATGCCGGGCGAAAGGTGCCCGCCGGTGCCGCCGCACGAGATGAGGAACCTGCTCATGCGAGGACCTCGCGCATCGCGCCCGCCCCCCGGGCCAGCGACGCCCTGCCCCAGGTCCGCTGCGTGTTGATGAGGATTCCCACGAGCAGGCCCATGAGGAGAAGGTTGGACAGCCCCGCACTGATGAAGGGAAGCGACATGCCCTTCGTCGGAAGCATCCCCGTCACCACGCCCAGGTTGATGATCGACTGCAGGCACATGAGCAGCAGGCAGCCGGTCGCCAGGAGAAAGTGAAACAGGTTCGGCGCCCGCCGCAGGTGGGCGAGCCCCGCCACGAACATGACCGCGAACACGGCCACGACGCCGAGCGTGAACCACATGCCGAGCTCCTCGCCCACCACCGCAAAGATGAAGTCCGTGTGCGCCTCGGGAAGGAAGTTGATCTGCTGGCGCCCCTGGCCCAGGCCCGCACCGGAGGTCCCGCCCGCGGCGAACGCCTCCAGGGACTGGTAGAGCTGGTACGTCCCGCCCTGCTTGTTGCCCTCGACGTCCATGAAGGCCGTGAACCGCCTGAGGCGGTTCGGGTTGTGCGCAACCATGAGCGCAAAGGCCGCGGCCGAGAGCGCAATGGTCGGCAGGATGTAGCGCCACTTGGCGCCCGACAGGAACAGGAGCAGCAGCCCCACGGAGAGGGCGAGCGCCGCCGTGCCGAAATCGGGTTCGAGGATGATGAGGCCCGCGAAGGCGCCGATGATGCCCAGGGGATAGAGGAATCCGCGCCTCAGGTCACCGATCCTCGTCTGGTTGAGCGCGAGGTAGTGAGCCAGGCAAAACACCATCGCCAGCTTCGCGAACTCGGAGACCTGCAGGCGCGCGGACCCGTACCCGAGCCACCTGCGGCTTCCCTTCACCGAGACGCCCAGGTGGGGAATCAGGACCAGGACGAGCAGGACGAGCGCGATGACCGCGATCCAGGCCGACGCGCGCCGGGCGTAATCGAGGTTGATCCGGCTCGCGACAAAGCAGAGCAGGCCGGCGACCACGACGCCCACGAGCTGCTTGTCCAGGTAGAAATAGGGGTCCTGCTTGAGCGACACGCTTGCGCTAAAGAGGATGGTGAGCCCGAGGAAGGTCAGGCCGACCGCGCAGACCACAATGACGGCCACCGGGCTCGCTATCGACCGGAGCGTGAAGGTTTCGGCGGGCCTCTCGCTTGCCATGGGGCGTCGCTCAGGGGTTCTTCGGCTGAGCGCCCGCGGCGGTGTCCTCTATCTTGACCACCGGAACGTCCGTCGCGTTGGCCGGCTTCAGCCCGGCGTCGAGGTCCTGCTCGGCCGGCGTTGCGGCCGGGGCCTTGGCCGCACCCTCGGGCACGGCGCCCTTGGAGGACCTGGCCGGCTTTGTCCCGCTCGACGCGGACTTGGCGGGGATCACGAGCTCCTGGCCCGGCTGGATCTTCCGCGGGTCGGTGATGTTGTTGGCAACCGCGATGTCGCCCTGCTTCACACCGTACTTGCGGGCGATCGCCCCGAGGGTCTCGCCCGACCTGACGACATGGCGCGTCGCGTCCGCAGGGGCCTTCTCGGCCGGCGACGCCTCGGGCGCCCTTGCCGGGGCGCTTGCCTGGGCGGCGCCCGCACCCGCCGTGGGCCTAGACGGGATGATGAGCTTCTGGCCGGCGTGCAGGACCGAGTTCGACCTTAGGCTGTTCGCCGCGGCAAGGTCGGCCTTCGAAAGCTGGTTCTTCTTCGCGATGCCCGAGAGGGTGTCGCCGCCGCGGACCGTATAGGTCGTGGCCGGGGTCACGTCGGACACCGGCGGCGCCTCGAGCGCGGAGGCCACGGTGGTTCCCGGTCGGGTCGGGCTGTAGCGAATGCCCACCGCATCGGGCGGCGTGATGGCCACGCTCGGCGCCTGCGCCGAGGAGTCCCCTCCGGGTGCGGCCGAAATGGGCGGGTTGCCCGGGGCTGCCTTCGTGTCGCTGCAGCCGGGGCTGGAGAAAATGAAGATCAGCGCGAGCGCATGGAGGCCCGCCGCGATGCCAAGGATCTTTAGTATTTTCATGGGAAAAGTTTGTTTGCCGAAGCAGAAGTCAGGTTGTGAGTTGTCGTTGCCAAAGCTATATCAAACTCGGGCGGCGTGCAGGTCGGCTACGGCCCATTCAAAGCGGTCGCCCCGGTCCTCGTAGCTGCGGAACATGTCGAAGCTGGCGAACCCGGGGCTCAGGATCACGTCCCCCGAGCCGCAGGCGGCGGCGGCCGCCGCGCCGCAGCGGACGGCCTCCTCGAGAGTCGTGCAGACCGAGTAGGCGACGCCCAGCGCCTCGAACGCGCCCCCCAGGGCGGCCCCCGTCTCGCCGATGAGCACGGCGTGCGCCACCTTGGGCGCGATCCGGCGCGCGAATCCCTGCACGTCGCCGCCCTTCGACCGGCCGCCGGCGATCAGCACGACGGGCCTTTGGAAGCCGGCGAGCGCCGCCTCGACGGCGTGGAAGTTCGTGGCCTTGGAGTCGTTCCAATAGGTCACCCCGTCGAGCGCCGCCACGTTCGTGAGCCTGTGGCGGCCAATGCGGAAATTCCTCGCCGCCTCGAGGAGCGCCGACTCCTCCAGGCCCTCAGACCGCCACCAGGCCGACGCAAGGATGAAGTTCTCCCGCTGCGGATAGTACGCGAACGGTGTGCCTTCCAGCCGCGGATCGGCCGGCAGGCCCTCGGTGGGGACGCGTGCGCCGGACGGGACCATGCGCCCGAACTGCGCCGCGTGCCGGAGGACGGAGCTTCCCGCGAAGAAGCGTCCTTCCTTGGTCCGGAGCACCAGCTCCCACTTGGCCGCAAAATACTGTTCCATGCTCCTGTGGCGCTCGAGGTGGTCCTCGGCGAAGTTCGTCCACAGCAGCGCGTCGGCGCTGAAGTGCCCGAGCTGCTCCGCCTGGAACGAGCTCACCTCGCAGACCGCGGTGAGCTCCGCGGAACCCCCGTCCTCGTCGGCGACGACGCGGCTGAACGGAGTCCCGATGTTTCCGGTTGCAACCGCTCTCGCTCCCGCACCGCAGAGCGCGCGGGCGAGGAACTCCGTCAGGGTCGTCTTCCCGTTCGTCCCGGTCACGGCGATGATCCGGCCGCGCCAGAAAAGGGACGCGAAGTCGATTTCGGCCAGGCAGATGCAGCCGGACTTGCGCGCGAGCTCAAGCCACGGGTGATGGAGTATGAAGCCGGGCGAGAAGATGACCAGACGGTGCGCGGCGGCCGCTTCCGGCGTGAACTCGGTGCCGCTGCGGTCGTAGGTGACGCTCGCGGCGCCGAGCTTCGACAGGAGCGCGATCGCCCCCGCGCCGCTCACGGCCCCGCCGAAGACCGCAACGGGGCGGTTGAGCCTGGAACTGAGGAAGTCTGGTATGACCATGGCCATCGTCTAGCGGATCTTGAGCGTGGCGAGGCCCGCGAGGGCGAAGATGAGCGAAAGGATCCAGAAGCGCAGGACCACCTTGGTCTCGGGCCATCCCAGCTTCTGGAAGTGGTGGTGGATGGGCGCCATCAGGAAGAAGCGGCTACCCTCGCCGCGGATCCGGCGCGTGGCTTTGAAGTACCCCACCTGGATGACGACCGACGCGGCCTCCCACACGAACACCCCTCCGATGATGATGAGCGTGAGCGGCTGCTGGACCATGAAAGCGATGATGCCGAGGAGGCCCCCGAGCGCGAGGGACCCCGTGTCCCCCATGAACAGCTCCGCCGGGTGGGAGTTGTACCAGAGGAAGGCCAGGCCCGCCCCCACCAGAGCGCCGCAGACGACCGTGAGCTCCCCGGTCCCGGGCACGAAGCTGATGAGCAGGTAGTCGGCAATCTTCACGTTCCCCGCGGCGTAGGCCATGATCCCGAACGTCAGCGCGACCGTGATCGTGCAGCCGATGGCAAGGCCATCCAAACCGTCGGTCAGGTTGATCGCATTCGAGAAGCCCACGATCCACAGGTAGACGAACACGGCGAGCGCGGCAATGGGCATGGAGGCGACCAGCGGGTGCTTCACAAACGGGACCCAGAGCTCCCGGATCTTGGTCGTGCTCGCCGGGTGCGTCAGCAGCGCGGCAAGCGCGAGGGCGGTGATGACCGTCTGCCAGAAGATCTTGGCACCGGAGGATATCCCGTGCCGGCTCTTGCGCACGACCTTGAGGTAGTCATCCCTGAACCCGACGGCCGTCAGCGCCGCGTAGACGAACAGCGCGACGACCACCCAGACGTTGGGCGTGGCCCAGAGCAGCGAGCTGCCGAACACGCACGCAAAGATCAGCAGGCCGCCCATGGTCGGCGTGTTCTTCTTGTCGAATCGTCCGGCGAGCTCCCCCGTCCTGTCATCGTCGTAGTGCTGCCCGAACTTGAGGCGGCGCAGGTGCGCGATGAGCCACGGCCCGATCACGAATCCGATCAGCGCCGCCGTCCCTGCCGCCAGGAGCGTGCGCAGGGTGATGTAGCGGAGGACCCGCAGCGGGCCGAACGACTCTTCGTAGGCCGAGAGGAGGCTAAGCATGGGCCACCTCCGCGACTTCGGCGCCCGAGAAGGCCCGTTCCAGCTCGTGGCGCCGGCTCCCCTTGACGAAGACCGACCCACGGAAGGCCGACAGCCGCGCGGACAGCGGCCCGACCTCGTCGGCGATCTCAATCTGCTCCGGGTCGGCGCCCGCCTCAAGGGCGCCCCTGCGGATGGCGCCGGCCATGCCGCCGATCGCCACCAGCTGGTCGCCCCTACGCAGCCGGATGGAGCGGCCGAGCTCCAGGTGGTAACGCTCGGCCTCGGGCCCGAGCTCCTCCATGCAGCCGATGACCAGAAGCCGGGGGTCACCGGGGGGCGCGACCGCGTTGAAGCCGGAAAGCGCGTCCGCCATCGACGCGGGGTTGGCGTTGTAGCAGTCCAAGTAGAGACTGCGCCCCTGCGACCGGCGCCATTCGCCCCGGAGCGGCGACGCGCGCCACGAGAGGAGCCTTTGCTGGATCTCCTGGCCCCCGATGCCGACCCTGAGCGCGGCGCAGACCGCCATCGCCGCGTTCTGGGCCATCCCGTCGGTGACCCGCTGAAGCGTGGCGACGACCGACGGCGGCGGCCCGTACTCCACGGCCACCGTCGTGTAGTTCGCCGCGTGGGAGACAAAGAAGGGGACGCGGCCCGCGTCCCGCGCGCCGGCTCCCGGGTTCGCGGCCGGCTCGACCACAATCTTCCCCGGAGCGGGCAGATCCCGGAATGCGCCGTAGGCCTCGCAGGAACTCGGAAAGATGCACGCGCCCCCGGCGCGCACCGAGGCGGCCAGCACGGCCTTCTCGCGCGCCACACCCTCGAGGCCCCCAAGCTCGGCCAGGTGCGCGGGTCCTACGAGCGTGACCACAACAAGGTCGGGGTCGATCATCGTGGCGAGCGGGCGCATCTCGCCCGGGGCGCTGATCCCCGCCTCGACGACCGCGAGGCGGTGGCGGGCCGGATCCAGGCGGCAGATCGTGAGCGCGACGCCGATCTGGTTGTTGAGATTGCCCTCGGTCGCGAGCACCCCGCCGGCCTCCCCCCCGAGCAGGAGCGCGAGGAGTTCCTTCGTCGAGGTCTTGCCCGCACTGCCGGTGATCCCGATGACCATGCCGCGAAACCCCTTCCGCTGCTCGCGGGCGACCGCCTGCAGCGCCGCAAGGGGGTCGGCCACCACGAGCTGCGCCAGCGCCACGCCGGGGATCTCCCTTGAGACGACGGCCGCGACCGCGCCCGCCCCGAGGGCGTCGCCCAGGAAATCGTGGCCGTCGCGCCGGCCGGTCTTGAGCGCCACGAACGCCTGTCCCGGCGAGATCCTCCTCGAATCGACCGAAAACCCGGCGGGCGCCGCGCCGGGGCGGCGCGACCAGCGGCCCCCGGTCCGCTCTGCAAGGAGGTCTGGATCGAAGGCCGGCATCAATTCCTCAGCGCCTTCACGCCGATCAGCTCTCGCACGACCTGCCTGTCGTCGAAGGGGATCACGGTGTCGGCGAATTCCTGGTAGCCCTCGTGCCCTTTGCCCGCGATCAGCAGGCTGTCGCCCTCCTTCGCGCTGTCGAGGGCGAGGCTGATGGCCCTGCGTCGGTCGTCGATCCACGCGATCTTCGAGGGGTCCACGACGCCCTCCTTCATGTCCGCAAAGATCTTCTCAACCTGCTCCCCGCGGGGATTGTCGGCAGTCGCGAACGCAAAGTCGGCGACGTCCTGGACGGCCCGCACCATCCTCGGCCGCTTGGTCCGGTCCCGGTTCCCCCCGCAGCCGAAGACGACCAGGAGCCGGCCCGGGGTGATCGCGCGCAGCATGCCGAGCGCGTTCTTGAGCGCGTCGTCGGTGTGGGCGTAGTCCACGAGGACGTTGAAGGGCTGCCCCTCCTCGATCCGCTCCATCCGGCCCGGGACCCCGGGGAAGTCCCGGATGCGCGGGATGAACGCCGCCGGGTCCCGGCCGAGGCCCCAGGCGGTGGCGGCGGCCGCGAGGAGATTGGACACATTGTAGCGCCCGATGAGCGGCGACTCCGCCGCGACCGACCCGCCGGGCCACGCGACCCGAAGGGTCGTGTCCCGGAAGTTGAGGACGACGTTCTCGGCGCGGACGTCCGCGCGCGGACTCTCGCCGAAGGTGACAAGCCGGGCCGAGGGCGCGTTCGCGGCGATCAGGGCGGCGAGCCGCTCGCCGTACGGGTCGTCCAGGTTGACGACCGCGAGTCGCGGAACCGGCCCGACGCTCCCGGTGAACAGGCGGGTCTTCACCTCGAAGTACGCCTCGAGCGTCTTGTGGAAGTCCAGGTGGTCGCGCGTGAGGTTGGTGAACACGGCGGCGGCGAACTCGAGGCCGAGCACCCGCTGCTGCGCGATGCCGTGGGAACTCACCTCCATGACGGCGCTCCGGCACCCTGCGTCGCGCATCTGGGCGAGCATCCCGAAGATGTCGAGCGATTCCGGGGTCGTCCGGTACGAGGGCACCGCGCGTGCGCCCAGGTCGTAGCTGATCGTGCCGAGGAGGCCCACCCGCTCGCTCCCGTTGAGGAAGCTCCGGAGCAGGTGCGTCACGGTCGTCTTCCCGTTCGTGCCCGTGACCCCGACGACGGAGAGGGCGCGGTCAGGGAACTTGTAGAAGCGCTGCGAGACGCGGGCCAGCATGGCGCGGGCATCCGCGACCTGGATGAAAGTCACCTTGGCCGGCGGATGGACGGGGATCCTCTGCGCCACGATGGCCGAGGCCCCGCGGCTCACCGCCTCGTCGACGAACGCGACGCCGTCGGAGCGCAGCCCCGGGAGCGCGAAGAACAGGTTGCCGGGAACCACTCTTCGGCTGTCCATCACCAGGCCCGAGATGGGGCGCTCAAGGCTTCCCTTCACGGCAAGCGCTTCGCCTTCGCTTATGAAATCGGAGAGAATGGGTGCCATTTTGAAAGCTCGGTCATATTCAACGTATTCGCCAGTTCTGCGGCGCAAGGGCCGGTCGCGAAACGCGCGCACGAGCGCATGGTTCTGGGTGAGGTATCCAATCACTGCGCCCCTCCCATCGCGAATGCCTGCCTGGCGTCATTTTCGATTCTCGGCCGCGTGCCAAGGTACGGTATCAGCCTTTCCCCCAGCCTCTTGAATACCGGCGCAGCGACCGTGTGCCCCCAGGCCTTCCCGCCGGGGCATCGGGCGTCCGCGTCGTCGATGATCACGGCAATAGATACCTGGGGGTTGCCCGCCGGGAAAAACCCCACGAAGGAGGCCACGTCGTGCCGGTCGGCGTACCGCATCACCGTGCCGCCTGCGGGAAGCGCGACCGGCAGGAGCTTCTGCGCCGTGCCCGTCTTGCCCGCGACGTCGAATCCGGCGATCGCCGCCTCGGGCGCCGTTCCCTGGGACGACGCAACACCGGCGAGCAGGCGGGCCATGGTGCGCGCGGTCTGCTCCGAAATGACCCTGCGCTCCACGATCTTGCCGAAGCGATAGACGAGCTCGCCGTGCGAGTCACGGATCTCACGGATGATCTGTGGCTTAAGAAGCAGGCCGCCGGAGGCGATGACGCCCATCGCCTGCTGCATCTGCATGGCCGTGGCTGTCACGGACTGGCCCATCGGCATGCGCGTGATCGTCATGCTGTCCCACTTCTCGGGCGCCTTCAGGTTACCCGTAACCTCCCCGCCCACGGGAAACCCGGTCCGTTGCCCGAACCCGAATGCGCGCGCGTACTCGTAGAAGCGCCGGTCGCCCAGGCGCATGGCGATCTGCGCGGCGCCCTTGTTCGAGGAGTGCGCGATGATCTCGGCCACGCTCAGGGG
>CAYQOH010000098.1:0-9823 GCA_964419075.1 uncultured Opitutaceae bacterium
CGCTCTCCGAGAAGATCATCGGCGGCTTGATGCGCAGCGTGTTGCCCCAGAGGCCACCCTTGCCGATGAGCAGGCCGAGGTCCCGGCACGCCTCGAACACCGCCGCGCACTCGTCCCTGGCCGGCTCCTTGGTCGCGCGGTCCTTCACCAGCTCGACGCCCAGCATGAGGCCCAGTCCGCGGACGTCGCCGATCAGCGGGTGCTTCTCGGCCAGCCGGCAGAAGCCGGCCTTCAGGCGGCCGCCGATCCGCAGCGAATTGGCCTGAAGGCGCTCCTGGTCGATGACCTCGAGAACCGCCCGGGCCTGCGCGCAGGCAACGGGGTTGCCCCCGAAGGTGTTGAAATGGATGCGCGAGACGAGCGCCTGGGCGATCTTGGGGGTCGTCACGACGGCGCCCAGGGCGCACCCGTTGCCGATGCCCTTCGCCAGGGTGACGATGTCCGGCACGACGCCCTGGGTCTCGAAGCCCCAGAAGTGCGTCCCGGTCCTGCCGAAGCCCGTCTGGACCTCGTCGGCGATGCAGACGCCGCCCGCAGCCCGCACGTGCCCGTAGGCGTGCCTGAGATAGCCCTCCGGGTAGACGACGGTGCCCCCGACCCCCTGGATGGACTCGGCGATGAACCCCGCGATGCGCCCCGAGGTGCCGAACTGGATCAGGCTCCTGACGTCGTCGGCGTACTTCCTGCCGGCCTCCGGGTCGTCCTTCCCGTAGGGCCCGCGGTAGAGGTCGGGCAGCACCGAATGCTGGACCCCGAAGCCATGCGGCACGTTGAACTTCCACGTGTGGTGGGAGGTGAGCCCCATCGTGGATTGGCTGCCGCCGTGGTAGCCGTTGCGCAGCGCGATCATATCGAAGCTGCCCGTGTAGGCGCGCGCCATGAGGAGCGCCAGGTCGTTGGCCTCGGAGCCGGAGTTCACCAGATAGACGACCTTGAGATCGCCGGGCATCCGGGAGGCGAGCTCCCTGGCGTAGAGCGCGATGTTCGGGTGCAGGTAGATGGTCGTCGTGTGCTGGAGAGTCTCATTCTGGCGGTTGGCGGCCGCGACCACGTGCGGGTGGCAGTGCCCGCAGCTGACGGTCACGATGCCCCCGATCCCGTCCAGATAGCGCCGGCCCTTCTCGTCGAAGAGCCACTGGGCGCGGCCCTCGACGATCATGAGCGGCTTCTTGTAGTAGTGGAAGATCGCGGGGCTCAGAAACTCCCTGCGCAGGGCCAGCACCTCCTCGGCCGAGGGTCCTGCGTAGGGCTGCGGCACGTGGCCGCACGGGGGAAGGGGGATCGATTTCATGGGTTGGCGTTTGTGGGGGAGAGCCTACGGAGGACCAGGTACGCGACAAATGCTATCGCGAACCCGGCAAACCACGCGAAGCCGTAGACGCGCAGGAGCAGGGCCGGGACGCGGGACGCGTCGACCAGGCCGACCTGGGCGAGGAATCCGGGCAGGTTAGGCAGGACCCCCGCCAGGAACGCCGCGACGGCGGCGAGGCTCCAGCCGCCCGTGTAGCGGTAGGGGCCGTTCGGGTCGTAAAGCCCCGGGACGTCCAGCCTCCGGCGCCGGATCACGAAGTAGTCCGCGATCATGATGCCGCCGATGGGCCCGAGGAGGGCGCTGTAGCCCACGAGCCACGTGAAGATGTAGCCCGACGGGTCGGCGACGAGCTTCCACGGCATCATCAGGATGCCGACCACTCCGGTGATCAGGCCGCCCATGCGGAAGGAGATCCGCCTCGGCGCCAGGTGGGCGAAGTCGTTCGCCGGCGAGACGACGTTGGCGGCGATGTTCGTGGCGAGGGTGGCGATGCCGAGCGCGACCATCGCCAGGATGAGCACGGCCGGGTTCCTGAACTGGACCAGGACCTCGATCGGGTCCCAGATCGTGCGGCCGAAGATGATCGCCGTCGCCGAGGTCACCGCGACGCCGATGAAGGAGTAGAACGCCATCGCAAGCGGCAGGCCGAGGGCCTGGCCCACGGCCTGGTCGCGCTGCGACGCCGCGTAGCGCGAGAAGTCCGGGATATTGAGGGAGAGGGTCGCCCAGAACCCGACCATCCCGGTGAGCCCCGGGATGAAGAAGGCCATGAACTGGCCCGCCTTGGGCTGGCCCGGGTCGAACGCCGAGGGCTGCGCGAGCATGGGCCCGAAGCCGCCGGCCGAACGCCGGGCCCAGACGAGGAACACGATGCCGAGCGCGATCAGCAACGGAGCCTTGATGTTCAGCAGCAGGCGGATCGAGTCGATCCCCCGGTGGACGACCCACATGTTGATGCCCCAGAAGGCCATGAAGCACAGGAACTGCGACAGGGTGACGCCGAGCGCGTTCGAGGCGCCGCCGGCCAGCGCCGGAAAGAAGACCGACAGGATCTTGTGGATGGCCTCGCCGCCTATCCACGACTGGATCCCAAACCAGCCGCACGCGACCAGCGCCCGCAGGAGCGCGGGCAGGTTCGCGCCGACCGTCCCGAAGGACGCCCGGCACAGCACGGGGAACGGGATGCCGTAGCGGGTCCCGGCGTGCGCGTTGAGCAGGATCGGCACCAGGACGATCGCGTTTCCGAGGAAGATCGTGAGGACGGCCTGCCGCCAGTTCATGCCGCCCCCGACGAGCGACGAGGCGAGCATGTACGTGGGGACGCATGCCGACATCGAGATCCAGAGCGCGGCGAAGCTGCCCATGCGCCACGTCCGCCTCTCGGGCGGCACGGGCGCCAGGTCCGGGTTCTCCAGGGGTCCTCCGGCCATCCTAGGACGAACCGATCAGCATCCCCGCGAAGAACACGAGCAGCCCGCCGACGATCACCTGGAACGCGGCCGACAGGAACGGCGTGTCCATGTAGTGATGGCGTATCCATGAAATGATAACGAGCTCGACGAGCACGACGGCGACGGCGAGCGTGAACGCCGCGTGGAAATCCGAGAGGATGAAGGGCAGGGTGTGCCCCAGCCCCCCTGCGGCCGTCATCAGCCCGCAGACGGCGCCGCGGATGAGCGGGTGGCCGCGGCCGCTGATCGCCCCGTCGTCGGAGAGGGCCTCGGCGAAGCCCATGCTGATCCCCGCCCCGACCGAGGAGGCGAGGCCCACGAGGAGGGCGTCCCTGCTGCTGTGGGTCGCGAACGCAGCCGCGAAGAGCGGCGCCAGCGTCGACACCGAGCCGTCCATGAGGCCGGCCAGGCCGGGCTGGACGACCTGCAGGACGAACATCCGCCGCTGGCTCTCGTCCTCGATCGCGCGCGCCCCCGAGGCGACCTGCTCCGAGTCAAGCTTGTCGGCCAGCGCCTCGTGGCCCGCCTCGACGAGCGCCAGGTCGCCCAGCAGCTTCCGCGTGGCGGCGTCCTCCGTCCGCTTGGCCGCAACCTCGTAGAACGTGCGGGAGCCGAGCTCCATGACTCCTATCTGGCGGCGCGCCTGCGCGACGGTGAGCGTCTTCATGAGCCAGACCGGCTTCTGCCTCACCAGGCCCTTCACGTCCGACCTCTGGATCTGGGGGATGTGGTCGCCGAAGCGCGCGCGGTACATGTCAATCAGCCTCTGGCGGTGGACGGACTCCTCGGCCTGCATCGCGGTGAGCGTGGACGCGGTCGATGGGTACTCCTTGCGGAACCTCTCGGCGAGGTCGCCGTAGATGCGCCCGTCCTCCTCCTCCATGGAGACGGCGAGGGCAAGTATCTCCGGTTCGGTAAGTTTGGAAAACGCCTTTGCCATATGGGGTTGTGTGAAGGCCGGAGGCTACCCCCCGTTACGGACCCCCGCCAGCAACAAATGACCGGCCGTGCGGAGCCCCGCCCGTCGGGCGCGTGCTTAAGCCGGCCATTGGTAATGAACGCGTTAAGAAGGGCCCTTCGGGGCGCCTGGGGCACCCTCCAGGACCGGCGGCGCGCCGCATCGCGCGTGTAACTTTTTGCCCCCTTGGCGTGTTATTGGACTAATCCCCCCAACCATGCCCAACCTAATTCGGATCATCGCAACGGCCGGCGTCATCGCCGCATTCACCGCATCCGCGTCCGCAAAGATCGAACGCGTTGTCGAGAAGACCTTCCAGGTCCAGCCCGGCGTCCATTTGAAGGTTTCGACCTCCGGCGGTGACGTGCACATCACGTCCTCCTCCGGTTCGGCCGTCACCGTCGTCGCGAAGGAGCACATCCGCGCTGGCAGCGAGGCCGAGGCTGACGAGACCCTGAAGAAGCTCGACCTGACCATCGCACAGGACGGCAACGAGGTGGTCGCGTCGGCGTCGTACGGGTCGGGCGGATTTCATTTCGGAAGCTGGCCGCCGGTCCAGGTCGACTTTCTGATCACCGTCCCCGCGAGCGCCTCGGCCGAGCTGAAGACGTCCGGCGGCGACGTCGTCGTGGGCGACCTCGAGGGCGCCGTCCGGGCCCACACGTCGGGCGGGGACATGAAGCTCGGAAGCATCGGGGGCGAGGTCGACGCGTCCACGTCGGGAGGGAATGTCAGCCTGGTCGAAGGCAGGGGCGCCGTGAAGCTGACGACGTCGGGCGGCAATGTCTCGGTGGACCACGCCGTCGGGCCCTCGGTCCTGAAGACGTCCGGCGGCGACATCAAGATCGATTCGGTCGAGAACACCCTCACGGCCGAGACGAGCGGCGGGGACGTGAAGGCGGGCTTCAGGGGCCCGCTCAAGGGCGACTGCGAGCTCTCGACGTCCGGAGGCGAGGTGCGGGCGACGGTGGCCCGGGACGCGGGATTCCACCTTGACGCCGCAACCAGCGGCGGAGAGGTCAACGCGTCCGGTCTCACGATCACGATCGACCGCGGCGGCGCGGGCAAGAGCACCCTCGCAGGCCTCGTCAACGGCGGCGGGCCGCTCCTCAAGCTGCGCTCAAGCGGCGGCAACATCGACGTCGTCACCCGGTAGGGCCGGGCGCCGGGCCCTGCTAGGCCCGGCTCGGCGTCCGCTTCAGGAACCGCCCCCTCACGGGGTCGCCGACGAATCTGCCGTCGCGCACGGCGACTTCGCCGCGCACGGTGACCACGCTCGGCCGGCCCTCGATCTTCCACCCCTCGAAGGCGCTGTAGTCGACGTTCATGTGCTGCGTCTTGACGGAGATCACGCCGCGGTACGCGGGATCGAAGACGACGAGATCCGCGTCGGCGCCGGGCTGGATGGTGCCCTTCCTCGGGAAGAGGTCGAAGGTCTTCGCCACCTGCGTGCTCGCCGCGTTCACCATCGTATGCAGGTCGATCCGGCCCGCCTTCACGCCGTAGGTGTAGAGCAGGTTCACGCGCTCCTCGAGGGAGGGGATGCCGTTCGGGATCTTGGTGAAGTCCGAGATCCCCATCCGCTTCTGGCCCTCGAAGTCGAACGGGGCGTGGTCGGTGGCGACCGTCTGGATGAGGCCGTCCCTCAGGCCGTTCCAGAGGACGGGCTGGTTGCTCGCGTCGCGCAGCGGGGGCGACATGACGTACTTCGCGCCCTCGAAACCCGGCCGCTCGGCCCAGGTCTTGTCGAGGACCAGGTACTGGATCAGGGTCTCGATCGTCACGTCGACGCCTCGCTGGCGGGCCGCGAGCGCCTCCTCGAGGGCCTCCCTGCAGCTCAGGTGCACGATGTAAGTGGAGGCGCCGGTCAGCTCCGCGAAGGTCATCAAGTGGTGGACCCCCTCGGCCTCGACCCGGGGCGGGCGGCTTTCGTGGTGCCAGCCGGTGTCAGTCTTCCCGGCGGCGACGAGCTCCTTCTGCCTCTCGAAGACCAGGGTCTCGTTCTCGCAGTGAGCGGTCACCACGAGGCCCAGCTCCCGCGCGAGCGCGAGCGTCCGGTAGAGCTCCGTGTCGTCGACCCCGAAGGCGCCCTTGTAGGCGAGGAAGATCTTGAGCGAGCTGATGCCGCGGCCGACGATCTCGCGCACGTGGGACTCCGTCGGGCCGTCGAAGCGCGAGACGCCCATGTGGAAGGTGAAGTCGCAGGCGGACCTGCCCGCCGCCCGCGACATCCAGTCCTCGAACGCCTTCAGCGTGTCGTCCGAGCGCGCCGGGCAGCACATCTCAATCAGGGTCGTCGTTCCCCCCACGAGCGCGGCCTTGCTCGCCGTCTCGTACGTGTCCTTGGCGTACGTCCCCATGAAGGGAAGGGTGATGTGGACGTGGGGGTCGATGAAGCCCGGGAGGACGTACTTCCCGGCTGCGTCGACCACCTGGGCGCCGGCCGGGGCGTCCAGACCGGCGCCAATGCGCGTGATCGTCTCCCCCTCGCAGAGGATGTCCGCCCGGCACCGCGAGTCCGCGGTGATGATTTCGCCGTTCCTTATCAGGAGGGCCATGGCGGGCTCACTTTCTCCAGACGTCCTCGGTGACGCCGCCAAACCAGCGCGTGGTCACGGTCTTCTGCTGGGTGTAGAACTGCACCGCCTCGCGGCCCTGGATGTGGAGGTCGCCGTAGAACGACGCGTCCCATCCCGTGAACGAGAACATGGCCATGGTCGCGGGCACGCCGACGTTAATGCCGACCATCCCCGCCTTAACCCGGTGCTTGAACTCGCGCGCCGCGGCCCCCGACGAGGTGAAGATGGAGGCGCCGTTGCCAAACGCGGACCGGTTCGCCGCCTCGATCGCCTGGTCGAGGTCGTCCATCCGCATCACGTTGAGGACGGGGCCGAACACCTCCTCGCGGGCGATGGTCATCGTCTCGCGCACCTTGTCGACGATCGTCGCCCCGAAGAAGAACCCGTTGGGCGCGTCGGCGACCTTGGCGCCGCGGCCGTCGCACGCGATGGTGGCGCCCTCCTTCTCGCCGCTCTCGACGAGCCCCCTCACCCGGTCGCGGTGTGCCGCGGTCACCAGCGGGCCCATGTCGGGCTGGGACATCGGGGTGTCGGTCCTGCCGATCTTGATCGAGCGCGCCGCATCCACCAGCTGGGGCACCACGGTGGCGGCGGCCTTCCCGACCGCAATCGCGGTCGAGCCGGACATGCACCGTTCGCCCGCGCAGCCGAATGCCGAGGTCGCGAGGGCCTCGACCGACCGGGGGATGTCGGCGTCCGGCATGACGACGATGTAGTTCTTCGCGCCGCCGTTGGCCTGCACCCGCTTCCCGTTCCTCGTGCCGGTCTCGTGGATGTACTTCGCCACGGGGGAGGACCCCACGAAGGAGACGGCGCGGACCTTGGGGTGGGCGAGCAGGGCGTCCACGCATTCGCGGCCCCCGTGCACGAGGTTGAGCACGCCCTTCGGGAGGCCCGCCTTCTCGAGGAGCTCGGCGAGGAGGAGCGCCGTCAGCGGCACCTTCTCGCTCGGCTTCAGGACGAACGTGTTGCCGCAGGCCAGGGCCAGCGGGAACATCCACAGGGGCACCATCGCGGGGAAGTTGAACGGGGTGATGCCGGCGCAGACCCCGAGGGGCTGCAGGCAGGTCTCGCAGTCGACGTTGCGGGCGACGTCCTCGAGCGTGCTTCCGAACAGCAGCGAGGGGGCGCCGCACGCGTACTCGATGTTCTCGATCCCGCGGTAGAGGCTGCCCCGGGACTCGACGAGGGTCTTGCCATGCTCGAGCGAGATGCTGGCGCACAGCCGGTCGAAGTTGTCCTCGACCAGGTGGCGGTACCTGAAGAAGAGGCGGGCGCGCTCGATGACGGGCGTGTCCCGCCACGCAGGGAACGCGGCGGCGGCGGCCTCCACGGCCGCGTCCACCTCGGCCGAGCCGCCGAGCGGGCACTCGGAGATCACGTCGCCGGTCGAGGGATTGTAGACGGGCGTCCCGGCGAGCTTGGGGCGAATCCATTCGCCCCCGATGAACAGAGGGCAGGGCAGGAGATGGGCCGATTTCATGGTGTTGCTTCTGAGGGCATTGATAAGGGGTTCGTGGGCTCTGGAGGAGAGTCGATTTCGGGACGGAGAGCGAGCTGCCACCAACCGACGTCCCTCCATGCCCCGAGCTTATACCCGATCTTCCGGTAGATTCCCACAAGCGTGAATGCCATGGATTCATGGAACGCCTGGCTTGCCGGATTGGGCACGAGGATCCCCGCGTACACCTTGAAGAGGCCCTGGCGGCGCAGGCGCTCGAAGAGTTCGGCGTACAGGGCCCGGCCCCGCCCCTGGCCCCGGAAGCGCTCGTGCATGTAGATTGTGACCTCGGCCACCCAGCGGTAGGCCGCGCGCTCCCGGTGGGGGGACGCGTAGGCGTACCCGGCGATCGCGCCGCCGTCGTCGTCGACGAGCCAGGGGTGGCGCCGGCTGATCCTCTCGATTCGCGAGGCGATCTCGGCAGGGCCCGGCGCCTCGGTCTCGAAGGACACGCAGGACTCCTCGCAGAACGGCCGGTAGATGGCCGCGATCTGCGGCGCGTCGCCCTGTTCGGCCGGTCGTATCATCGGCGGCTTAGGCCTACTGACGGGAAAGGGCGTCGGACTGCTTCACGAACTCGTCCCCGCTCCACTCCGCGTCCGAGCCGACCTTTCCCGAGGCTGCCTTCTTCGCCGCCTTGCGTTCCGACTGGCGCCGCACCAGGTCGGCGTGCGTCGTGAAGTAATCGAGGCTCTTTCCCCTGAAGTCCGCGAGCGTCTCGAACTTGTGCTTTGCCATGAAGGCGAGCAGTTCGTCGCACATCGGCCTCACGCACTCGTAGCCGAACTTCATGACGCCCGTGCAGACCTGCACGGTGTCGGCGCCGAGGAGTATGAACTGGGCCGCGTCGCTTCCGGACTCGATGCCCCCGAGGCCCGAGAGCGACCGGCCGGGGAACTCCTTCCTTATCATCGTCGAGATCTCCATCACCATCCTGAGCGCGATAGGCTTCACGGCCTTGGACGAGTAGCCGCCCGGGGTCGTCCATCCCTCGACGGAGGGCTCGGGCCGCAGGGTGTCCAGGTTAACCCCCATGACGCTCCGGATCGTGTTGATGGCGCTCAAGCCCTGGCAGCCCGCCTTGAGGGCGGCCCGGCTTGGCTCCTCGATGTGGGTGATGTTCGGGGTCATCTTCGCCCAGACCGGCCGCTTTGCCACGCTCATGACCCAGCCGCACACCTCCCCGAGGATGTCAGGGTCCTGACCCATCGCCGCGCCCATCTTGCGCTCCGGCAGGCCGTGCGGGCACGAGAAATTGAGCTCGAAGCCGTCCACGCCGGCCGCCTGGCACCTTTCGACGATCTCGATCCACGCGTCCTTCCGGTACTCCTCCATGATCGAGGCGATCAGCACGCCCTGAGGG
This sequence comes from uncultured Opitutaceae bacterium, assembly GCA_964419075.1. Classification (GTDB taxonomy): domain Bacteria; phylum Verrucomicrobiota; class Verrucomicrobiia; order Opitutales; family Opitutaceae; genus Palsa-1447. The sequence goes on from CAYQOH010000098.1 coordinate 9,165, forward strand.
TGGGCGTCCTTGCACTTCCTGAACTCGTCGAGCCAGATGCCGAACGGCCGGTCGCTGATGAGCTCGATGTTCTCCCAGCCGATGATCTCCTTGCCGTCGTCGGAGTGGAGCTTGGCGTAGCGGGGCGTCACATTGACGACCTTCGACGAGTCGAGGCTGATTGTCTTCGCGATCACGGCTCCCCATCCCTCGCGGAATGCCCGGTTGATGACGCTCAGGTTCGTGCCCGGGGGCCCGGAGCCTATCACGAACGGATTCGGCAGCTTAAGCCCGTCTACGGTCGTGGCGAGTGTTGGCATAGGCTTTCGTCCCCCGGGGCAATCTCGCCCAGAAAACGCTCGTTTCCAAGCAGCAACTGCACCAGCCTTTGCCGCGGGCAATCCCCATGAACTCGAATCTCGATCCGAAGCGGACCGTTGCGGAACTTAAGGATCTGAGGCGACTTACATCCGACGAGAACGGCGCGCAACGCGTCGCGTTCACCGGGACGTGGTCCGAAACCCGCACCTGGCTCCGGAAGAAGCTCGCCGCGCTTCCCGTGGAGGTGCACGCGGACGAGGCCGGCAATCTCTGGTCGACCCTGAGGGGCGAGAGCGAGCGGGAACTCCTCATCGGGGGCCATATGGACTCGGTGCCCAATGGCGGGTGGCTTGACGGAT
>CAYQOH010000099.1:0-9812 GCA_964419075.1 uncultured Opitutaceae bacterium
ATGCCGTCCCGTTGTAGAACCCCGCCCGGGCGAGCTTCTTGAAGTTCTCGACCGTCTTGGGGGCGACGTCCGGCCAGAAGGCCACCGTCATGTCACCGTAGGACGTCTTGATGACGGCCTGTTCGCTTGGAGGTTGGTTTTGGCTCATGTGAAGGTTCTTTCGATCAGCTCGCAAAAATAATGGATGAGAAAAAGATGGGCCTCCTGGGCGGAGGCGCCCCGGACGCCGGCCGGCACGAGCTCGCAGGTGGCGAGGCCCTTCGCCTTGCCTCCCCCCTTGCCGAGGAAGGCGACCGACGGGATCCCGAGGCGCTTCGCCTCCTTCAGGGCCTCGACGATGTTGGCCGAGTTCCCGCTCGAGGTGAGCGCGACGACGAGGTCGCCGGGCTTCCCGAGGCCGGCGATCTGGCGGGCGAAGACCTGCTCGAAGCCGAAGTCGTTGCCGATGCACGAGAGGAGCGAGCCGTCCGAGGACAGGGCCACGGCCGGGAGGGAGCGCCGCGTCCCGTTGTAGCGGCCCACGAGCTCGGTCGCGAAGTGGGCCGCCTCGGCGGCGCTTCCGCCGTTGCCGCAGATCAGGAGCTTCCCGCCGCCCCGGAGCGCCCCGAGGATCAGCTCCGCGGCGGCGTCGACCGCCGGCCGGATGCCGGCGAGGGACTCGAGCGTGCGGAGGGTGTCGGCCAGCGACTTCTCAAAGGTCATGGCGCCATCAAAGGGGCCCCCGGACTTGCCCGCGACAGAAAACTTCGGCGTTTGGGCGCGATTCCCGCGCGCGCCCACAAGGACCCCGCCCGCCCATGCTCCTGCGCAAGCTCACGCTGAGGCACTTCCGCAACGTGCCCCACGCGGCGCTCGCCTTTGACGGAAGGCGTCAGTTCTTCTGCGGGCCCAACGGCCAGGGCAAGTCGAACCTGCTCGAGGCCGCCGGTTTCCTCACGGCGCTGCGCTCGTTCAGGGCCCCGGACGGCCGGCACCTGATCATGCACGACCGTCCGGAGGCCGGGATCGCGTGCGAGGTGGAGCGCGGCGGCTCCGGGCCGGAGCAGGTGACCATCAAGATCCGGCGGGACGGCAAGGAGCTGTGGTACGGCGGCAACCGGGTGACGCGGCTCGCCGACCACGTCGGGCGCTATCCGACGGTCGTCTTCTCCTCTCACGACCTGCAGCTGATACGGGGAGCGCCCGCGCTCAGGCGCCGGTGGCTCGACCTGACGCTTGCGGCCATGGACACCGACTACCTCATGGCCCTGCAGACCTACAGCCGCGCCCTGGCCGGCAGGAACAGCCTGCTCAGGAAGCCCGGCGGCGAGCGGGAGCTGACGGCCTTCGACCGCACGCTCGCCCCCTCGGGCGCACGGATCGTGGCCCTGCGCGCCGAGCGGGTAGGGGAGCTGGCCTCGGAGACCGCCGCCTTCTACGGCCGCCTGTGTGGCGGCTCGGAGGACGTCGTGCTCCACTACGATTCCCCCCTCAAGGGGGCCTCGGGCGAGGACCTCCTCAGGCTCCTCGAGTCGGGTCGGGCGAGGGACCTGCAGGTGGGCACGACGCTGGTGGGCCCCCACCGCGACGACCTGGGCTTCGACGTGCGCGGCTGCGACGCCAGAGACTTCGCGTCGGAGGGGCAGCAGCGCAGCGTCACGCTTGCGCTGCGCCTGGGCCAGGCCTCGTGGTTTCGCAGGCGCTGCGGGATCCGGCCCGTGCTGCTGGCGGACGACGTCCTCGGCGAGCTCGATCCGGCGAGGCGCGAGCGGTTCTGGGCCGCCCTCGACCCCGAGTCGCAGGTGATCGCGACGGGGACGCGCCCGCCCGACGCCTCCCTCGGCGAGTGGCAGGTGTTCGCGGTTGCCGAGGGCGCGTTCACTCCCGACACTGGCGGCATGGGGGGCGCCGTTTGAACTTCAATGCCTGGGAATGGTTTCTCGCGGCGCTCGGCGCCCTACTGGTCGGGGTGGCGAAGACCGGCATCACGGGGCTGAGCCTCCTCTTTGTCGCCATTTTCGCGGCGATCATGCCCGCGAGGCGCTCGACCGGCGTCGTCCTGCCGCTCCTGATCCTCGGGGACGTCGTCGCGTTCCTGACGTACCGGAAGCACGCGCACTGGGGGCACGTGTGGCGCCTGTTCCCCTGGGCGGCCGCGGGGGTCGTCGCGGGGTACCTGGCCATGGGGCGGATGAACGACCGGCAGACGGGAGTCGCGATAGGGGCGATCGTGGTCGCGCTCACGTTCCTGCACCTGGCGCGGCGCGCCCGCCCGGGCCTGCCCGAGGAGGAGCGCGCCCGGTGGTTCGCCCCGCTCATCGGCGTCCTGGCGGGCTTCACGACCATTGTCTCCAACGCCGCAGGACCCCTCATGGTCATTTATCTGCTCGCGATGCGCCTTCCCAAGATGGAATACATGGGCACCGGAGCCGTGTTTTTCCTGCTGCTGAACCTCTTCAAGATCCCCTTCATGGTCGCCCTGGGGCTGATCACGCACGGCAGCCTGGCGCTCAACCTCGCGCTCGCCCCGGCGGTCATCGCAGGGACGGTGGCCGGGCGGTGGCTCCTGGGACGGATCAACCAGCGCATGTTCGAGAACCTCGCGCTCGCGCTCACCCTCGTCGCGGCGGCGAGGATGTTCCTTTGAACCGGACACGGGGGAGACGACCATGGCGAGAATGACCTCACGGCAGATGTGGACGGCCAAGCTGCGGGGCGAGCCGGTCGCGGCGCGCACCGGCGCTCCGGGGCGTGGGCGGGCGGAGACGGGGGTGCGGCCGCCGAAGACGCCCTTTTCCGGGCTCGTCCTCGGCATCGACCCCTCGCTCAGGGGCACGGGGCTCGCCCTCGTCGACTTCCAGCGGGGCCGGGCCCCGGTCCTTCTGCGCTGCAGGACCGTGCGCGTCCCCTCAAGCCGGAGCATGGCGGCGGCGCTCGCCGAGATCCACCTTGCGGTCGAGGAATTCATCAGGGACGCGTCCGGCATCCGCCATGTCGCGCTCGAGCAGACGATCTACGTCCAGAACTTCCAGACGGCGCAGATCCTGGGCGCCGCCCGGGGCGCCGCGATCGCGGCGGCCGCCCTGCGGGGGCTGCCCGTGTTCGAGTACCCGCCGCTCCGGGTGAAGCAGGCCGTCGCCGGAACGGGGAGGGCCAGCAAGGAGCAGCTCGCGCGCACGGTCAGGGGGTTTCTCGGCCACGCACGGACGCTTGCGGCTGACGAGGCGGACGCCGCGGGGGTGGCGCTCTGCCACGCCTTCTCCTGGCAGCCGTGAGGCGCGGAGCCGGGGTCAGCCGAGGACCGCCTTCAGGACCTTGCCCAGGTCCGTCACGCGGTAGGGCTTCGTCAGGTAGCCGCAGAATCCCATGTTGAGGTACTGCTTGGCCATCTCCTCGTTGTCATAGCCGCTCGAGACGATGGCGCGGACATCGGGGTCGAGGTCGTGCAGGATGGCGAAGGTCTCCTCGCCGCCGAGGCCGCCGATGACCGTGAGGTCCATGATCACCGCGTCGTACGGCCTTCCGATGTTCAGGTAGCGCTTGTAGAGCGTGATCGCATCCTCGCCCCGCTTCGCGATGTCGAACTTGTAGTCGAGGCTCTCCAGCATCGATGCCGTCAGGCTGCAGATGTGCTCGTCGTCATCCATGAAGAGGACGCGCCCGGTCCCGAACCGCAGCGACGGCGCGGGCCGCGCCTGCACGTCCACCGGCTGGTCGGCCCGCGGCAGGAACACGCTGAAGACCGTGCCCTCACCGACGGTCGACTGCTGGCCGATTTCGCCCCCGGACTTGCGCACGATCGAAAGCACCGTCGCCAGCCCGATGCCCGTCCCGTGCTTCTTCGTGGTGAAGAACGGGTCCCAGATCCTCTCGAGGTGCTCGGGCTTGATGCCGCTCCCGTTGTCGCGCACCTCGAACTCGACGTAGTCGCCCGCGGAGAGGGTGGCGATCTGGCCCTCCGAGATATGGGTGTCCGCGGCCCGGAGCTGGATCCTCGCGCGGTGCGGCGCGGGCGGCATCGCCTGGAGGGCGTTGACGATGAGGTTCTGGAAGACCTGCAGGATCTGCGGGCGGTCCACCTTGACCGGACCGGTGCCCGCCTCGGCCTGCACGGTGATCTCCGCCGTGGATCCCGCGGAGGCGATCTTCACGGCGTCCTCGAGGATCTCCTTCGAGTCGCACACCGACACGATGCCGGAGCCGCCCTTCGCGACGGTGAGCAGCTGCTTCGTGAGGCCCTTTGCGGCAAGGCACGCCTTCTCCGCGTCCGCCAGCTTGGAGCTGTCGCGGTTGTCCTTCGCCAGCGACAGCCCGCCGAGAATCGTCGTCAGGAGGTTGTTGAAGTCGTGCGCGATTCCGCCGGCCAGGAGGCCGAGCGACTCGAACCGGTTCGCCCTGATGAGCTCCTCCGGCGTCAGGCCCATCTCGTCGGGGTTTCGGAACACGATCACGACCCCCTGCGGCTTGGAGTCGGGCCCGTACGACGCCCGGGCGGTCCAGACGATGGGCAGCGGGTCGGAACCCGCCACGACCACGGACTGGTCGCTGATGAGGGGCAGGGGGCCGCTCGCCGAGAGCGCGCGTTCCGCCGGGTTGTCGCTCGCCTTGCCGGTCTGGCGGTTCACGAGCGAGAAGACCTGGCCCAGCGGGCGGCCGACGGCGCCGTCGGCGGGAAGGCGCAGGAGCCGGGTGGCGGTCGCGTTGGCCAGGACCACGTTGCCCCCCGCGTCGGTCGCGATGACGCCCTCGGCCAGGGCCGCGAGCACCTCGTCGAGGATGGCCTTCACCCCGGGGTCCGCGGCCGCAACGGCGGGCCCCTTTTTGGAGTCGGCCGCGGCGTCCTCGGGCAGCGGGCAGGCGAATCCGACCACGTGAGCCAGGGTGCGCTTGCGCGTGAGCGTGCGGTGGATCCCGAGGATGGCGGGGAAGGACTTTCCGTCGCCTCGGCGCAGCTGCACGGTCCTCGCGAAGGACGACTGGCCGGGCGCCTGCGCCAGGAGCCACGCCTCGACGCCTCCCTGGCACTCGTCGGGCGGAAGCGCGTCGGCAAGCGCCGCGAGACCGTTGGCCGGCGACGAAAGTCCGCCCACGAGCCGCAGCCACGCCTCGGAGAACCAGGGGGCGCCGCCCGCGAAATCGAGCTCAAACGCCGCAAGCAGCCCCTCGTCCGCGAGCGCGCGCAGCCGCGCGTCGCTGGCCATCCCCACCTCCTCCAGCTCCTTTCGCTCCGTCGCGTCCAGGTGGATGCCGATCACGCGCTCGAGCTCCCCCGACGGGCTCACCAGCTGGAGGCCGACGCACTGGATCCATGCCCAGTGCCCGAGCTTGTGTTTCATCCGAAAATCCACGGCGAAGGGGCGCGCGCCGACCTTGAACTTGCGCCCGGCCTTGTCGGGCGCGGCCGCCGAGTCCTCGGGGTGAAGCAGGCCGAGCCACGCCTCGTAGGTGTCGGGCAGCTCCGCGTCCGCGTAGCCGAGCATCCGCTTCCACGCGGGCGAGTAGACGATCCTGCGCGCGCGCAGGTTCAGGTCGAAGAAGCCGGCGGGCCCCTTTTCCGCGAAGAGCTGAAGCGCGGCCGACTGGTCGTCGGCGTTGGCGGGCGGCGGCGGCCCCGACTCGAGCGGCGTCTCGATGACGACGATGTAGCCCCCGGCGGCGCCGATCGCCTTCTCCGCGCGCACGGCCATCGGGCGCGGCCCGCCCTCCCGCGGCTGCACGGAGAGGATCGCGCGCTTGTCGAGCATCGCGGCGAGCAGGATGTCCCACTGGGCCTCGAGCATCTCCGGCTCGTCGCTTACGATGTCGAGGGCGAAGAGCCCCGGGAAGAAGTCGCCGACGAGTTCGCCGGAGCCGGTCTGCCAGAGCAGCTTCGCCTCCTGGTTCGCCGAGACGACCTTGCCGGAATTATCCAGCATCAGGACCGCGACGCGGGCCGTCTTAAGCCCGGCATTCGGTATCGTCAGTGGCGGTGGGTTGGAAGGGTCGCTCACAATGCGCCACTATTCAGCCATTCTTGCACACGATTTGCGAGAAAATCGATGAATGCAGGATGATCGTTCGGGCACGTGATTTTTTCAAACTGTTCTCCTCCAGCGGCTAAGAATATTTCTCTTCCGGCCATTGATATCTCTTCTAGTGTCTCCAGGCAGTCGGCGAGAAAGCTCGGGCAGATGACCAGCAGGCGCTTTACCCCGAGCTTCGGCAGCCGCGCAAGTTCGAAATCGGTGAAGGGCTGCAGCCACGGTTCGCCGGCGAGGCGCGACTGGTACGACATCGAGTATCTCGCGGGGTCCAGGCCGGCCCGGCGTGCGAGCTCCGAGGTCGTGCGCACGCACTGGGCCCGGTAGCACGTCGCGTGGGCCGGCGAGCACGTCGTGCAGCAGTCGGCGACCACCGTGCAGTGGGCGTGGGACGAGTCCGCCTTGCGCAGGTGCCGCTCCGGGATCCCGTGGTAGCTGAACAGCAGGTGGTCGTAGGGCCTCGCGAGGAAAGGGGCGGCTACGTCGTTGAGCATCCCGATGTAGTCGGCATCCCCGTAGAACGGCTGCACGCAGCGGACCCGCAGGGACGGGGCCGTTGCCGCCGCCTCCTCGTAGACGCGCGCGACGACGGTCTCCCACGAGGCCATCGCGTAGTGGGGGTACTGGGGGAAGAGGAGCACCTCCGTGCACCCGTCGGCGACCAGGGCCGCCAGGGCGGAGGCGATCGAGGGGTTCCCGTACCGCATGGCGACCTGGACCGGTACGCCGGGCCCAAGGGCCTCGGCGAGCTTGCGCTTCACGCTTGCCGAGGTCGCGACGAGCGGCGAGCCCTCGCTCGTCCAGATCCTCGAATAGGCGTGGGCGGTGCGCTTGGGCCTCGTCGGAAGGATGATACCCTCGAGCAGCAGCCACCGCAGGGGGGCCGGAAGGTCTAGGACCCGCCCGTCGCCAAGGAACTCCCGAAGGTAACGCCGGACGTCGGGCACGGACGTGGAGTCCGGAGACCCCAGGTTGACGATGAGCACGGCGCGTTTGGACATGGGCCGATTTGACCCGCGTTGCGCCGCCCGCGTCAAGCCGCGCCTCGGCAGAATCGGATGAGGCGGATCAGGCTGTGAACGTTCTCCGGGGCGATCCGGTCGGTCACCACCGTCCGCGGATAGTTGTGCCCGACATCGAGCCGGACCCCGTCCTCGGCGCCGGGGCGGACGAATTCCTCAACGAAGTCCATGCCCCCGCGCGGCCGCATCCAGCGGTAGTACGGGTCCGGGTCGTCGGACTCGATCAGGACATCGTCCTTCAGGAAGACGCTGCAGTAGAGCGTAAGGTCGCGGAAGGACGAGAACCACGTGGGCGGGTTTACCAGCTGGTCTCGTATTATGAGCGTCAATTCGCGGTCTCCTTGAAATCGTACTATCGTCGCCTTCCAGCACAAATCAGGCCGTTTTCGCGTCGCTGCGGTCGACACGGGCCGCCCGGTCGCTATTGTGAAAAACCAACATGAGTTCACCGCGCAAGCCCGTTCTTCTCGTGATCCGCGACGGGTGGGGAAAGAACCCCCATCCCGAGCAGGACGCCTTCAACGCCACGGTCCAGGCCAAGAGGCCGTGCGACGACATGCTGCACGCCCGCTATCCCGTCGCGCTCGTCAGGGCGAGCGGGCTCGACGTGGGCCTGCCGGACGGCGTGATGGGCAACAGCGAGGTCGGCCACGAGAACATCGGTGCGGGCCGGGTCGTGTACCAGGAGCTGGTGCGCATCAACAAGCTCTTCTCCGACGGCCTGCTCGCATCGAACGGCGTCTGGAGGGGCGCGGTCGAGCGCCTCAAGGCGCGGGGCTCGAGGCTCCACCTGATGGGCATCGTCTCCGACGCCGGGGTCCACGGGATGCTGGAGCACCTCTACGGCATCCTGGCGCAGGCCAAGGCCGACGGGGTCGCCCCCGACCGCGTCTTCGTCCACGCCTTCACGGACGGCCGCGACACGCCCCCCACGAGCGGGATCGGCTACGTGCGCCAGGTCGACGGGAAGTGCCGCGAGCTGGGGATAGGGAGGATCGCCTCCGTGTGCGGCCGGTTCTGGGCGATGGACCGCGACAACCGCTGGGACCGGGTCGAGAAGGCCTATTCGCTCCTGACGGGCAGGAGGGTGCAGGCGACGGCGGCGAGCGCCGAGGCCGCCGTGCAGGCCTACTATGACAATCCGCTCACCGCGACGCAGAGAGGGGACGAGTTCGTGGCGCCGACCGCGATCGTCGGCAAGGACGGCAAGCCCCTGGCGACCGTGGCCGACGGCGACGTGGTCGTCTTCTACAACTACCGCGGCGACCGCCCGCGGGAGCTGACCAAGGCCTTCGTGATCGACGGGTTCAAGGACTTCGACCGCGGGCCCAAGCTCGACCTGTACTACGCCACGATGACCGAGTACGAGACCGGGCTGCCGGTGAAGGTCATCCTGCCGAAGCCCGAGAAGCTCAAGAACATCCTCGGCGAGGTGGTCTCGAAGGAGGGCCTCTGCCAGTTCCGCTGCGCGGAGACCGAGAAGAACCCCCACGTGACCTTCTTCTTCAACAACTACAGGAAGGACCCGTTCCCCGGCGAGGACCGCGCCTGCCCGCCGAGTCCGAAGGTCGCGACGTACGACCTGAAGCCGGAGATGTCGGCGGCCGACGTGACCCGGGTCGCGAAGGAGGCGATCCTCAGCGGAAAGTACGCCCTGATCGTCGTCAATTTCGCGAACCCCGACATGGTCGGGCACACCGGCTCGCTCCCGGCCGCCGTGAAGGCGGTGGAGACGACGGACGCGTGCGTGGGGGAGCTTCTGGAGGCCCTCGCAAGGGTCGGGGGCAGCGCCGTCATCGGCGCTGACCACGGCAACTGCGAGCAGATGTGGGACCCGGTCAACAACGCCCCGCACACCTCCCACACGCTCAACCTCGTCGAGTTCTTCGTCGTCGGGGACGGCCTCGCGGCGGGCACGACGCGCATGCGGGCGGGCGGGCGGCTCGCGGACATCGCCCCGACGGTCCTGCAGCTGATGGGGATACCCAAGCCCGCCGAGATGACGGGCCAGTCGCTCATCCTGCCCTGACGGGCGTCGCCCCCCAAGAATCGGGTTGCCCCCACCGCATCCCGGCGGCTTTATCTCACGTTTACGTGACGACGAGACCCATGAAACGCACCCACCATTGCGCGCAGCTCGCGAAGGGAGACCTCGGGAGCACGGTCACCCTTTCCGGGTGGGTGGACTCGATCCGCGACCACGGCGGGATCATCTTCATCGACCTGCGCGACCGCAAGGGCGTGACCCAGGTGATGTTCGACCCCAAGGACAGCCCCGAGGTGAGCGGGCGGGCCGCCCGGCTCAAGCCCGAGTCGGTGGTGAGCGTCTCCGGGAAGGTCGTCCCCCGCCCGGAGGGCACCGTCAACACGTCGCTGCCCACGGGCGAAGTGGAGGTGGAGGCGACCGCCCTCGAGGTGCTCAACGTCTCGGAGACCCCGCCCTTCCCCCTGGACGACGCCGGAGGCGACAAGGTGAACGAGGACCTGAGGCTCACCTACCGGTACCTCGACCTGCGCCGGCCAAAGATGCGCCGCAACCTGGAGGTCCGGCACCGCGCGACCAAGTCGATCCGCGACTACTTTGACGCGCAGGACTTCATCGAGGTGGAGACGCCAGCGCTCTTCAAGAGCACGCCCGAGGGCGCGCGCGAGTACCTGGTCCCGTCGAGGATCCACCCCGGCCAGTTCTACGCCCTCTCCCAGTCGCCGCAGCAGTTCAAGCAGATCCTGATGGTCGCCGGGGTGGAGCGGTACTTCCAGATCGCCCGCTGCTTCAGGGACGAGGACCTGC
>CAYQOH010000100.1:0-9801 GCA_964419075.1 uncultured Opitutaceae bacterium
ACATCGAGCTCGAGCATGTGTTCAAGAACCTCGAGCGCGTCTACGTGGTCACCCTGTCCAAGGACGCCGACTCGCCCTTCAAGCCGAAGAGCGACGAGGTGGACGTGGCCGCCACCGCCAAGGCGGAGGAGAAGGCGGCCGAAGCCAAGGACGCGAAGAAGGACGCCGAGCCGAAGCCCGTCGTCGTCAAGGTCGACCCCGACGGGATCAAGGACCGGGCGGTCGGACTGCCCATCAAGGCCGCCAATTACGACACGATCTCGACGGCGGGCGACAAGGTCTACTATCTGAGGAGCGACTCCAACGAGGCCGGGGACGGCGAGGACGGCGGCGGCGCCCCGAAGACCCTCGTGCTCTACGACCTGAAGGACCTGAAGGAGACCGAGCTCGGCAGCGCCGCGGGGTACGAGATCACGGCCGACCACAAGAAGATGCTGGTCGCGGTCGACAAGGACTACGCGATCATCGACCTGCCGACGGCCAAGATCGAGCTGAAGGACAAGCTCTCGTTCGCCGGGCTCACGATGAACCTGGACCGGCACGCCGAGTGGGCGCAGATCTACGACGAGTGCTGGCGCCAGATGCGCGACTTCTTCTTCTCGCCGACCATGAACGGCGTCGACTGGCAGGCGATGCGCGCGAAGTACGCGGCCCTGGTCCCGTACGCGCAGACGCGCTATGACGTCACGTACCTGGTCGGCGAGCTGATCGGCGAGATCCACAGCGGCCACACCTACGTCGGCGGCGGAGACCGGCCCCAGGCCCCCCGCGTGCAGACGGGGCTGCTCGGCGCCGTGCTCTCGCGCGACCCTGAGAGCAGGGCCTACCGCGTCGACCGGATTCTCAAGGGAGAGAACTGGGCCAAGACCGGTCGCTCGCCGCTGACCGAGATCGGGGTCAACGTGAGCGAAGGCGACTTCATCCTGGCGGTCGACGGCAAGCCCGTCCGCGACATGGCCAACATCTACGCCGCGCTGGTCGGCAAGGTCGGCAAGCAGGTCGTCCTTAGGGTCAATTCCAAGCCCGCGGACGACGGCGCCAGGAACGTGACCGTCCTGCCGATCGCCGACGAGGCGCCCCTCTACTATGCGGCCTGGGTGAAGCACAACGCCGATTACGTGACGCAGAAGACCGGCGGCCAGGTCGGCTACCTCCACATCCCCGACATGGGCTTCCCGGGCCTCGAGGAGTTCGCGAAGCACTTCTTTCCGCAGCTCCGCAAGAAGGCCCTCATCATCGACGACCGCGGCAACGGCGGCGGCTTCGTGTCGGCCATGGTGATCGAGCGCCTCACCCGCCAGCTGATCTACTTTGAGAAGGCGCGCAACGCGACGCCCGTGCCCGACCCCTCGGACATGCAGCTCGGGCCGAAGGTCGTCCTCATGGACGAGTTCTCGGCCTCGGACGGGGACATCTTCCCCTACCGGTTCAAGATGGACGGCCTCGGCAAGCTGATCGGCAAGCGCAGCTGGGGCGGGGTCGTGGGCATCCGCGACACGCTGCCGATCGTCGACGGAGGCTTCCTCAACAGGCCCGAGTTCGGCCCCTACTCGAAGGACGGCAAGGAATGGCCCGTCGAGGGCCACGGGGTCGATCCGGACATCGTCGTGGACAATGACCCGGCGAAGGAGTTCGCCGGCGTCGACCAGCAGCTCGACCGCGGGATCGAGGAGATCCTCCTCGAGCTCAAGACGAAGGGCCAGGCGATGCCGCCGCCGCCGCCCTTCCCCGACCGCAGCTGAGCGCCGGCCAGTCGCCGTGGTCGCGGGCGACCTCGCGCACGCGGCCCCCCCCCCGGGGGGCTGTCACGCGCACCGGCACCGGCGCAACCCGGGCTCCCCGGGCATCCGGCAGGTCGTGAACGCCATGACGCTCGGGCTGGGGCCCGGGCGCCCGCGGCTCACAGGATGATCGCGGCACGCGCAATCGCCGCGCGGATCCCGCCGCCCGCATCGGCAACGAGAACCGACTCGGGCACTCCCGGCCCGAGCGCGCCGCGCAGCTGGGAGTCGACGAGCGCCCCCCTCACCCGGCGCTCGACGACATTGCGCATGGGCCGTGCCCCGAGGCGGCGGTGCCATCCCTCGGCGACGAGCCGCCTGCAGACCTCGGCCCCGGCGCGCACGCGGTGGGAATGGCCGAAGCGCCGCGAGAGCACCTCCGACTGGAACTCCACCTCGCGCTCAAGCATCCGTCGGCACACCCGAAGCTGCACCTCGCGCGTCAGGTGCCCAAAGACGACCACAGCCGTGAACCGGGCCAGCACCTCCGGCCGGAAGTGCGCGGCGGCCTCCTGCTCCACGTAGCGGCGAACCGACGCGCGGGCGACGCCCTCCATCCCAATCACGCCCGAGGAGCCCACGTTCGAGGTGGCGACGACGTGGACTGCGGACAGGTCGAGCGTCTCGCCGCTCGCGAGCGTGACCGCCGCCTCCTCGATCCCCAGGAGGTGGTCGGAGACGCTGGAGTGCGCCTTCTCGATCTCGTCCAAGAGGAGAATCCCGCCTCCCGACGCCCCCAGGCGCCCGAGCGCCTCGCCGAGGATCCCGCGCTCGCCGGCCCGCGCGCCGAGGAGAAGCGGCACGCGCTCCGGCGATGGGAACTCGGCGCAGTTGATCCGGGCCACCGCCCCGCTCCCAAAGAGGTGGGCGCCGGCCGCGGCAATCGCGGAGGTCTTTCCGGTGCCGGTGGGGCCGAGGAGCAGAACGAGGCTCCTTGGCCTGCCGCTGGGCGTGTGGCCCATCTCGCCTGCGAGGAGCGCGTCCGCCAGATCCGAGAGCGCCTCGTCCTGGCCCAGGACCACGCGCCCCAGGTGCTCGCGAAGTCCGCGGAGCACGGCCAGGCGGCCTTCGTTCGGTGTCTCAGCCATGCCCCGGGTTGTTGGACCACGGGGCCGCGCGCGTCAAGCGGCGGGCGTCCTGTTCCTCTCGCGCTCGGCGAACGCGGCGCGGATGTCCGGCGCCACGGAGACGACGAAGTCCCCGCCGGGCCCCGGCGTGACGACGACGGCGTTGCGCTGGCGCCTGCCGGCGAGGAGGTTCTCGCGGATGAACTCCCGAAGCGAGCGGTGGAGCGCGACGGCCATGTCCTGGCGCCGGAGGGGAAGCGAGCCGCGCTGCAGGACCACAAGCCCCAGCGCCCGGTAGCGCCCCCGGTCGGACGCGGTGGGGTCGGCCGCGTCGAGGTCCGCGGCGTTCCTGCCCCCGGCGGCGCGGATCCGCACAAGCCAGCTCGGGCCCTGCCCCGGCTCGCCCGAGCACCGGCGGCTCGTGAGCTTCACATCGAGGCGTGACGCGGCCTTGAAAAGACCACCCCGGTCGCTCTCCCTGTGGACCCTGACGACGACGCCCTTCTTCTTCATCCCCTGGACGATCTTCTGCCAGCGGACGCAGTGCACCTGCACGCCGAGGAGCGGATACACGGGAAGGGGAAGGAAATCGACCACGTCCGGCTCCGTCATTGCGCGGGCGGCGGCGACGGTCGCGGAGAGGCCCTTTGGAGGCGCCTCGCTCATTCTGGGCTTGTCACTCATGGCGTTTTAATGAGATCGCTTAGGGTATAAGGTGGTTGAAAACGAGTGAAAACTAGATACCCTAATTAGACACGTTTAGCAACCGCTTTCTCTTCAGGCTTTCCAGAATCCCCGAATGACACCGAGACAACGACAGGCCGCGTTCGACCGCTTCTTCACCACCCTCGCGAAGGGCCGCTCGCGGAGGCTCGGCCTGCGCTTCGTAGGGACCATACGCAAGCTGCCGCCCCCCCCGCTGCCCGGGGAGCGGCCCGGTTCGACACGGTACTACCTGAACGCGGTGGCCGGGGACGACTCGGGCTCGGGGCTCGTCGAGCTCGGCGGCCGCGCGGACGCCGCCCTGCGCCGGGCGGAGCGCTGGGCCGAGACGGGCCTGGGCGCGGCGCCGGTGTCCCTGCCCGCGGGACGCAAGCGGGCGGAGATAAAACGGAAAGTTTGACTTGTCTAAATTACCGCGGCGTGCTCTGGTGCGCGCCCGATGACTGCAGGCGCAACCGAGGAACCGGAGCTGCCGCGAAGGTCCGCGAATGCCGGCCCCCGCGGGGCCTCCGCCCCTAGGTCGGTCTTCACGCCGGCCGAGCGCTGGGTCGCGGAGCATCAGGTGAAGGTCCTGTGCATGGTCGTGGCGGCGGCCTCGCCGCTCCTCTCCCTCTGGATGCTCGAGCGGGGCACGGCCAACCTGAGGGAGGGGGTCTGGGCCTACTCCGTGGACGGCGCCGGGACCATCCACTTTGGCCCGGTCAAGCCGGCCGACGCCCAGAGCGCGCTCTTCCGCGAGATCCTCCTGCAGGCGGCGCAGGCCTGCTTCACGCGCAATCCCTCCGGCCTCTCCTACCCCGAGGTCGCCCGGCGGATCTTCGTCGCGGACAGCTGGAAGGCGCTGGACGCCGACGTCCGCGACCAGCTGCCCGAGCGCAAGCGCAGGAACCTGTACGACCACCCGGAGGTCGAGGGGATCGACGCCCTCGACGAGGGGGCCAGGTCCCGCTACCGGGTGCGCGGGTTCATCGTGCGCACGGGCGCGGTCGACGGCCTGCCCTACCAGCCGCCCCCCGGCGAGTTCCATCTGGTCGTCGAGCTCGCGCCCCAGGAGGACGCCCTGCAGCAGGGGCGCTACCCGTTCGTGGTCGTCCGGCACAGGGCGGTCGTCCGCTGGCAGGGGGAGGCCGCCCAACCATGAGGATCTCGGCCCTCTGGCTCCTCGCCTCGTCGGCCGCCTGCGCCCGCCTCGCAGGCGCGCCGGACCCCGGTCCGGCGCCCAGCATCGTGCGGATCGCGCTCCCGCCGGAGCCCGACGAGCGCCGGCCGTTTCTCGTGCCCGCCGAGCCGGAGAACACCGTCGAGATCGACCTGCCGTGGCCCCTCGAGGACTGGGCGGGCCGGGGGTTCACCCCGGACGCCGAGAAGTTCGCGGGGGACTTCGTGATCGAGGCCACGCGCGGCAGGGCGCGCATGTTCGTGACGCCCGTCGCGGCCGGGGCCCACCGCGTCCTGCACGTGGTCCTTGCGGAGCCCGGGGGCGCGACGCGGGGCGTCCCGATCGAATTCGTCCCGGCGCCCGCGGGGCTCGCGTGGCGCAAGGTCGTGTTCGGCAGCCCCACGCCGGCCGTCGCTCCGGGACCCAAGGTCGCCCTCACCGAGCGGCCGCCCCGCACGCGGCTCCGGGAGCCGAGCCCGGAGTCCGAGATCGGGCTCATTCGGACCATGCGCCTGATGCTCAACACGACCGCGGAGGGCGCCGGCGACGTCGCCTCGGCCAACCCCGCGCTCGCCCTGAGGAGCCTCGGTGGCGCTCCGCGCAGCTACGGCGACTTCACGATCGCGAACCGGTTCGCGGTGGCGGACTCCACCACCGGCACGCTCGGCATCTGTGCCAGCGTCGCCAACCAGACGTCAAGGCGGCTCCTCCTCGATCCCGCGGGCTGGGTGGTGCGCGCGGGCGACCGGGTCTATCCGGTGGGGACCGTCGACTTCGCAGGGGAGCTTGAGCCTGGGGCCACGCAGGCCGTGCTCCTCGCGGTGGCACGCGGCCCCGACGGCGAGCCCACGCGCCTGCTGCCCGACAACGACTTCGAGGTCAGCGCGCTCCTCGCCGGCTCCGCCGATCCGCGCCCCGTCATGCGGACGCCCCTCGAGGGGCTGAGCCCACCATGACGGACGCATGTCCAGAGGACCCCGGCAGGGGCCGGGTCACCCAAAGGGCGCGCCTCCTCCTCGCGGGCATGGTCCTGCTCGGGGCCGCCGCGTGGACCTGGGGCGGGCGGGGCTCCCCAGCCACGAGGCGCGAGCCGCAGGCCCAACGGCTGCCCACCCGGCTTGCCCCGGAGGAGCTGAGCCGGGCGGACGCCAACCGCGAGGCGCCGTCCGTGGCGGGAGAGTACCGGAGAGAGGTCGTGCGGCCGAGGCCGGTCCAGAACCCCGCCGAGGCGGCGACGGCGAAGGGCGAGGTGCCCGCCGACCCGCCGCCCGGCGGGCCCTCGAACCGGCGCAGGGACGAGCGGAAGACACTGCCGGAGATCTTCCGGATGCCCCAGGACCCCAAGGGGGCCCCGCCCGAGGCGCCGCCCGCCGCTCCGGCGGCGCGACAGGAGCCGGCCCCGCCCGCCTGGGATGAGTTCGCGCCATTCGGGCGCCTGGTGCGGTGCCAGCTGGTCGACACGGTGGACAGCGTCACGGCCCGGGCCGAGCCGATCGTCGCCATCGTGACCCGGGACCTCGACTGGAACGGCAACGTCATCATCCCGGCCGGCACCGAAGCCTACGGCTACGCAAGGCCGGATCCAGTCCTGGACGCGGCCGGCGTAGGGCGCCTCCTCGACACCGGCGAATGGACCCTCGTTCTTCCCGGCAGGCGGGGCGACGGAAACGGGCGCGAACTGATCCTCAGGGCCCGGGCCGTCGACAGGCGCGAGGTCGCCGTCGGCGACCAAGGGACGGCTCGCTCCTGGGGCATCGACGACGGCGCCGACGGCCTCGTCGGCTACACCCTCTCGACGCTCGACAGCCGGGAGATCAAGCTCTTCGCGGCCGCCGCCGTCAGCGGCGTGGCCCAGGGCCTGACCGCGGTCGCGCAGCGCCAGGAGACCGCGCCGGGCCTTCCCGGGATTCTCGGCGCAACCCAGGCCGCGCCGACCGTCGGCAATGCGGTGGCGGGCTCGCTCGGCGCCGGCGCCGCAGACCTCATGAACCAGGTGGCCGGAAGAATCCGCGAGGAGATATCGAAGCGGGGCGTCTATGTGCGCGTCCCGGCCGGCAAGGAATTCTACCTGTTTGTGGAGCAGACCATAGACGCCCGCGCGGCGGCGGTCGGGCTGAGGCTTCCGGCCGACGGGCGCCCGCCACGATGAGGACCCGGATCCTGCTTCTGGCCGGCGCATGCGCGCTGGCCGGCGGATGCGCCACCCCGGGCCGGCCGCAGGCAGGACCCGGGGCGGCAAAAGTCGGCGCACCGGAGGCCCGCGTCGACGCGTCCCTTGCCGGGAGAAACTCCCCGGCCGAAGGCCTCGCGGCGGACGGCGCCCCCATCCGGCTTCCCGACCGCATCGCGCTGCCCGCCTCGTACCGCCTCATGCTCCTTGACGGCCACCTCGAGCTCGTGCGGGAGACCGATCCCCAGGCAATCCTGCGCGCGCCGGCCACGCTGCGGCTGGTCGCAGGCGAGCTCGCGCGCGGGGAGCTCGCCTACCAGCCCGGCCTCCTGCCGCAGGAGCTCGCGGCGGAGGTCGCCGCGAACCGCGAGAGCTCGGCGCGGATGGACAACGCCCTCGACGAGGTCATGCGGCGCAGCCGCGAACTCTCGGAGCAGGCGCTCGCCCTCCAGGAGCAGTCGCGAAAGCTCGCGGAGCTCCTCTCCTCCTCCCAGGCACGGGTGCGCGAGCTCGAGGGCGCAGGCGGGGGCGCCACCTCTTCCGCGGCGCAAGGGGACGGCCCCCCCTCGAAACCGGATCGTTAACTGTTTATATTTGACTTGTCTTATTTGTTCGCCAGATAGACGCCCGATGCCCTACCTCAACCGATATTCCTTCGTGGGAAACCTCACCAAGGCGCCGGAGCTGCGCCTGCAGGCCACTGGCGACAAGCAGGCGCTCTGCCTCCTCAACGTCGCCATCAACCGCGACTCGCGCGACGAGCGCGGCGAGAAGACGAGCCACACCGTCTACATCAACGACATCGAGGTCTGGGGTCACTCAGGGGAGGCCTGCGCCCACTTCCTGACGCCAGGGTCGATGGTCCTCGTCGAGGGGCGCATGGAGGTCGACCAGTGGAAGGACCGCCAGAGCGGCGCGAAGCGCTCGCGCATGAAGGTCGTCGCGGAGAACGTCCAGTTCCTGAGGATCAAGCGTCCGGAGCCCCGGGGGGAGTCCGATCCGGCGCCGGGGGTCCCCGACGCCGCGACCGCCGGAGCCGCGGGGCGCAGGGCCGCGGCAAGGCGCCCGGACCGCGCCTCGAGGGCCGCGTCGTGAGCGCCGAGGCCATCGGCGGGGCCGCGCTTGCCGCCGGGGGAACCGCCGCCGCGGCACCCGGGCGCCTCCCGACGCCGGGTGGAGTCTTGCGCGTCAGGGACGCCCGCCCTACCCCTGGCCCTGCTCGGGGCCCTGGGGAGCGGCGGCCGGCGCCTCTCCCGGGCTGATGACAACGCCGGGGCCGGGGGCATCGGACCACCGCTCCGGGACCTCCTGCTCGGGCAGCGCGGTGAGCTGGACCAGGCTCTTCATCGAGGAGAAGTGCTGGCTCAGGTCGAAATCCCCGTCGAGGCCGCCGACCAGCTTGTCGAATAGGTCCCTCTTGGAGGCCTTCAGGGCCTGGATGCGCTCCTCCACGGTGCCCGCCGTCACCATGCGGTAGACGAAGACGGTGTTGGTCTGGCCGATCCTGTGGACGCGGTCGACCGCCTGGGCCTCCACGGCCGGGTTCCACCACGGATCGAGGAGAAAGACGTAGTCGGCCGCGTGAAGCGTGATCCCGGTCCCGGCCGCCTTGAGCGAGACCAGCATGGCCGCGGCCCCGGGGGCTCCCTGGAATGCCTGGACGGGCTTCAGGCGGTCGAGCGTCATGCCCGTGAGCTCGAACCTCGGCAGGTCGGGGAAGTTCTGGATGAGGGCCGCGCGCACGCGGTCGAGCAGCATCACGAACTGGGAGAAGATGACGACCTTGTGGCCGCTTCCGACGATCTCGGCCAGCTTCTCCACCAGCAGGTTGATCTTGCCCGAGTCCGACAGCGGGGCCTTGAGCCACGGCAGCATGTCCGGATCGCAGCAGGTCTGGCGAAGCCGGGTCAGGAGCGCCAGGAAGCCGAAGGACTTCTCGCGCATGGCGGAACCCACGTCGTCGCCCAGCCGCTCGAGGCCCTCCGTGCAGATCCTGGCGTACTCGGCGCGCTGCACGTCGGTGAGCGGGCAGATGAGGTCCATCTCGACCTTCGGGGGAAGTTCCTGCGCCACCTCCTTCTTCGTGCGCCTGAGGATGAAGGGCGCCAGCTGCGCCCTGAGCCTTGCGAGCGTTCCCTCGCGGTCGGCGGTGAGCGAAGCCTCGAAGGACGAGCGGGTGCCCAGAAGGCCGGGAAGCAGGAACCGGAAGATGCTCCATAGGTCGAGCTGCCGGTTCTCGAGGGGCGTCCCCGTGAGCACAACCCTGTGCCGGGCGCGCACGGCAAAGCAGGTCTGGGTGACCTTGGCGTCGGGATTCTTGATGAACTGACCCTCGTCGAGGACGGCGTAGCCGAAATCGACGCTGTCGAGAAGGGCGCGGTGTTTCCTGAGCTGCGTGTAGCTGCACAGCCAGAGGACGGGGTCCCTGCGCGACGCGAAGTCGTTGCCCGTCTTCAGGACGTCGACCGTCATCTCGGGAAAGAACTTCGCAATCTCCTCGCGCCAGACCGGCACGACGCTCGCCGGGCACACAATGAGGCTCGGGCGCTCCAAGGCGGGCCTCGCCGACAGGAGCGAGAGGACCTGGAGGGTCTTCCCAAGGCCCATCTCGTCGGCGAGGAGCCCATGGCAGTCCACCTCGCACAGGTGGTGCATCCACTCCACGCCGCGCCGCTGGTAGGGCCTGAGGATCGCGGCCAGCGTCGGCGGCGTGTCGGGCGCAGCCAGCACCCGCTGGCGCCAGGCCTCCATCTCGGGCGAGAGCGTGAGCTTGAGGCGCGCATCGTTGAAGAGGGAGAACACCAGGTACTGCAGCAGCGAGCCCCCGCCCTCCTGGGTCTCCTCGATGTTGCGGCGCCACGAGCTGTAGGACTCCCACTTCTCGGCGGAGAGGGCCACGAT
>CAYQOH010000101.1:0-9636 GCA_964419075.1 uncultured Opitutaceae bacterium
GATCACCTCCGAGAACACGCCAGCTTCAATCTCCGGCGCGATCGTGCCCGCAGGGGAGATGACCGTGGCGGGAAACACGGTGACGTTTACGATCACGGCGACGGGGACCCCGCCCCTATTCTACCAATGGTATCTCGGAAGCGCGCCCATCAGCGGCGCGACCAGCGCGACGCTCACGCTGACCAATGTGCAGGTCTCCGATTCGGGGAACTACTCGGTGGTTGTCTCAAACGCCTTTGGCAACGATACGCGCGGTCCCGTGAACCTCGCCGTCTACCCTTCGGCTTCGACCCCGACCCCAACGCCCGTGACAAGTCCCACCCCGACGCCGAATTCAGCGCCGACCCCCACTCCGACGCCGACCCCCACCTCCGCGCTGACTCCCACGCCGACCCCGACCCCGCATCCCACGCCGACCCCGGTGTCGATCGTCACGCCCACACCCACGCCGAACCTGGCCCCGGCGGCGCCGTCGATCGAGACCCAGCCCAAGGACCAGTCCGTGATGCCGGGCGCGAGCGCGACCTTTTGGGTGGCCGCCTCGGGTTCACCTTCGCCTTCGTACCAGTGGACCTTCAACGGCACCGCCATCCCCGGCGCGACGGGCCCCATCTGCACGGTGGCGAACGCGTGGGCGGCGAACGCCGGCTCCTATGCGGTATCGATTGCCAACAGCCTGGGTTCGATCACGAGCGCGTCCGCCACGCTGACCCTCGGCACGGGCGGCTCGGTCACCCCGCCGGCCGTCGCCCTGCAGCCGTCGTCCCAGACGATCGCGGCGGGGACCACGGTCGTGTTCTCGTTTGCGGCGTCCGGCTCCCAGGCGAAGACGTCAACAAGCGCGCGGATCTCCGGGGCACCGTTTGATTCGGGGCTGGGCGCAGCGGCCACCCAAGGCACGGGGGTGACCTACCAGTGGTTCTGGAACGGCGTGGCGATACCTGGGGCCACCGATCCGATGTACGTGCTCGTCGGGGCGACGGCCGCCAACGACGGGAGCTACTCCTGTCTGGCGACCAACTCGGCGGGCTCGATCATGTCCGATCCTGCGACCCTTGAGATTGTGCAGGCGCCGGAGCCCGGCCACCTGATCAACATTTCGTGCCGGGCCGGGGTGGGGACGGGCGCCAACGTCCTCATTGCGGGCTTTGTGGTGGGCGGCGCAGGCACCTCGGGTTCCGAGCAGGTCCTTGTCCGCGGCTCGGGCCCGGCGCTGGTTCCGTTCGACGTCGCCGGCTCCCTGCCGGACCCGCAGCTGCAACTCTTCCAGAGCGGTGCCGGCGGAACCTCCACGCTGCTCGGCACCAACGGCGGGTGGTCCGGCAGCTCCCTGATCTCGAGCGCGGCCGTTTCCGTGGGCGCATTTGCCTGGAGCGTCCCCACGAGCCACGACTCCGCGCTCATCAGGACGCTGTCGCCCGGCCAGTATACTGCCCAGATAGCTGGGGCCTCGGGCGACACCGGCGTCGCGCTGGCGGAGGTCTATGACGCGACCCAGCCGTCCGACTTCTCGGCGACCTCGCCAAGGCTCATCAATATCTCGGCGCGGTTGCAGGTCGGCACGGGAGGCAACGTGCTCATCGCGGGGTTCGTCATCGGGGGCACGACGTCGAAGACGCTGCTCGTGCGCGCCTCGGGGCCGGCGCTCGTCCCCTTCGGCCTGTCGGGTACGCTGCCCGACCCGCAGCTCATGCTCTACCGCAGCAACGGGGACGGGTCGTCCACCCTGCTCGGAGCCAATTCGGGTTGGGCTGGCGACGCCAAGATTGCCGCGGCTGCGGCATCCGTGGGGGCCTTTTCCTGGGGCGAAGCGGCGACGGCCGACTCCGCGCTGCTTGTGACGCTGCCTCCGGGTGCCTATACCGCCCAAGTTTCCGGAGCCGGGGGAGACACCGGAATTGCGCTCGTTGAGGTCTACGAGGTGCCCTGATCTAGCATCAAAGCCAGGTTGGCCGTACCAGATTGAAGACCCGCGACGCCCCGTTCCCGATTCCGGCGCGCCGGGGTTTGGGAACGTCGATCGGAGGCGGCAATGCCCGTCTCCCCATTCGGAAGTGCTGCGTCACGCTTGGCGTGCTTATTCTCACCATGCCGGCAATGATGGCGGGCCCCGCCGGCATCCGGACCCCTGTCGACCTGATCGCATTTCTTAAGAAGGTGTCCGGAACCCACACGATTTCGGGCCAGTACGTCGAGACGGGCGACATGGCCCCGATCGACGCGATCCATGCCAGGACGGGCAAGTGGCTGGGTCTCGTGAGCGGCGACTATTATCACTATGACCAGACCTCGGGCAATCCGGTGACGACCTTCAACGCGGGCGCCATCGCCTACTGGAAGGCCGGTGGCCTGGTCCTGCTGAACCTCCACATGCCGAACCCGACGGCGGGCGGCCCGGTGTATGACCTCTCCCGTCTCGATGCCGCCGGCCTATTGGCGCCCGGCACGGCCACGAACACCGCGTTCATGAGTTCGCTGAGAGCGGTCGCCGCCGGGATCCGGGAGCTGCAGGACGCCGGCGTCGTCGTCATCTTCCGGCCGTACCACGAGAACGGAGGCGACTGGTTCTGGTGGGGAACGAAGTTCCTTTCCTCAGGGCAGTTCATCGCCCTGTGGCGGTTCACGCACGACTACATGGAGAGGACACAGGGGCTCCACAATCTGGTGTGGCTCTTCGAGTCGGGGCAGCCGGGGATTCCCACGACGACCCGCTATCCCGGGGACGCGTACGTCGACATCGTCGGTCAGGATGTCTATACGGACCATCCGGCCGACGCCTCCGTGGTCAAAGGCTACGCGGAGCTTCTCGCGACCGGCAAGCTGGTCTGCATGTGCGAGTTTGGCGCCGGCTCCCCGGAGCGGGGCAATCCCGACTTCGACGAGCGTGTCCTCGTGTCGGCCTTCCGGGACAAGATGCCAAGGACCGTCTTCTACGTGCACTGGTGGGATGGCAACGCGGGCCGGGTGGGCTGGGGCATGGCCGAGACGCGCAACGTCGCGCAGGCGCTTGCGGATCCCTGGATCCTCAACCGCGACGACCTTTCGTCGCGGGTCTTATGGGGTCTATGACGGGGCCTCCAAAGGGGGGCGCCCCGGCAGGCGGTGCTTCCCTTTCGGGGCGGGGGACCCCACACTCGGGGCCCTAGGCCCGCCCTACGAGCGCCACAGAGTCTCGGAAACCCGGGCGCGGGCCGAGTCGCCCCGAATCCCCCAAGCCCATGCCGTCCGCCCCCATCTCCAAGCTTCCCCGCGGCGTCCTTGCCCTTGGCGCGACCGCGGCGCTCGGCGGACTCCTCTTCGGCTTCGACATCGCCATCATCACCGGGGCGGGCCCGTTCCTCGTCAGGCATTTCCAGCTCGGGGCGCTGGGGCTCGGCTGGGCCTTCAGCTCCCTTCTCTTCGGGTGTGTCGTCGGCTCGGCGGCCACCGGCTGGATCTCCGACCACCACGGCCGCCGCGGGCCGCTCCTCTGGGTGGCGGCGCTCTTCGCGATGACCTCGGTCGCCACGGGAATCGCCCCGACGTACACGCTCTTCATCGTTGCGCGCTTCGCGGGGGGCCTCGCGGTCGGGGCGGTCTCGGTCCTTGCGCCGATGTACGTGTCGGAGATCTCCCCGGCGCCGAACCGGGGCCAGATGGGAACGCTCTACCAGCTGGCGATCGTCGTGGGGATCCTGATCTCATACTCGGTCAACTATGCGCTGCGCGACCTGGGGCCCTGGAACTGGCGGTGGATGTTCCTCTCGGGCGCGGTCCCCTCGGCGATCTTCTGGTTCGTGCTGTACCGGGTGCCTGACTCGCCGCGCTACCTGGTGATGGCGGGGCGGGAGGCCGAGGCGCAGGCGGTCCTCTTGCGCTGGCTTGGGCCCGCGGCGGCGGCCGCGGAGCTCGCCCAGATCCGCGAGAGCGTGGCCCACCGGTCATCGGGGTGGGTGGAGCTGCGCCGGCCGGCGCTGCGGCGGCCGCTTGCGGTCGGGTTCACGCTGGCGATCCTCATCCACGTCTCGGGCATCAACACCGTGATCGACTACGCGCCGCAGATCATCCAATCGGCGGGCTGGGCGGTGGATGTCGCCCTCTTCTCGACCTTCGGCATCGGCGTCACGAACCTCCTCTTCACGCTCGTCTCCTTCCGCGTGATCGACCGGCACGGCCGCAAGCCCCCGTACATCCTGGGCTCCCTCGGGATGACCGGGGCGCTCCTGGGGCTCATGGCGGCGGCCGCCTCCGGCCACTTCACGGGCGGGCTCGTCCTCGCGCTCATCCTGGTCTACATCGCGTGCTTCGCCTCCTGCATCGGGCCCGTCTTCTGGACCCTGGTCCCGGAGATCTTCCCCAACCGCGTGCGCGGCGAGGCCATGACCGTGCCCGTGCTCACCCAGTGGGTGGCCAACGCCGTCGTGGTGCTGCTCTTCCCGCTCGCCTTCCAGCAGGCGGGCAAGGCGGCGACCTTCGGCTTCCTGGCCGCGATGGCGCTCGCGCAGGCGTGGTTCACCTGGCGCTTCGTCCCCGAGACCCGGGGCCGGTCGCTCGAGCAGATCGAGGGCCTGTGGGGCCCGAAGGCCTGAGGCCCCCCAGCGGCATGAACCCCGGGCCCTCCCTCCTCCTTGCACTTGTGCTCGGCGCGGCGGCGTGCCCCGGCGCGACCCCGCCGCAGGCAGGAGAGCAGGGCCTCGCGATCAACGACCAGGAGTACCTGGAGATGGCCGGGCTCAATGTCATGCTGGCGCATGACTACTATCCCGAGGGGCACCAGGGCGGGGTGTGCGTGATCCAGAACGGCCAGCGCGTCGCGACAAACGGCGACCTGCGCCTCGAGCCCACGCCGGGCCAGTGGCAGCCGATACCCGCGGTGGGGCCCCGCAGGGTCGACCGCAAGGCCCAGGAGATCAGCGTGCACATGGCCTACCCGGACGAGTCGAAGGACCGGAAGGGGGACGAGCCGATCGCCTATCCGGACCTCAAGCTCGGCTACGTGCTCAAGGTTAGGCCGGAGGGCGCGGCCGTCCGGATCATCGTCGACCTGGACCGGCCCCTCCCCCCCGAATGGGTCGGCCGCGTCGGTCTGAACCTGGAACTCTTCCCCGGGATCCTCTTTGGCAAGTCCTACGCCATCGGGGGCCGCACCGGCGTCTTCCCGCGGCAGGCGGACGGCCCCGGCTCCGTCACCGACGGCGACTACGAGGTCGACCCCCTCGGCCGCGGGCCGAGGCTCACGGTCGCGCCGGAGTCGGACACGCAGCGCATGACGATCGAGGCCGTGCGCGGCGGCGAGCTCCAGCTCCTCGACGGGCGTGCCAACCACACCGACGGCTGGTTCGTCGTCCGGGCGCTCGTCCCGGGGGGCGCCACGACGGGCGCCGCCGAATGGCTCGTCACGCCGCATGTCATCCCCGGCTGGAGGAGCGATCCCGTCGTCCAGGTCTCCCAGGTCGGGTATTTCCCGGGGCAGCGGAAGGTCGCCGTCATCGAGCTCGACCGGCGCGAGGCCGACATCAAGCCGGCGGCGCTCTACCGCGTCACGGAGAGGGGCGCCGAGCTCGTCTTCGAGCGCCCCGCGAGGGACTGGGGGCGGTTCCTCAGGTGCCGCTACCTCCAGTTCGACTTCTCCGACGTGAGCGAGCCCGGCACGTACCAGGTGAGGTACGGGGAGCGGAGCTCGGGCGTCTTCCGGATCGACGGCCGCGTCTTCGAGCGGGACGTCTGGCAGCCGACCGTCGAGTACTTCCTGCCGGTGCAGATGTGCCACATGCGCGTGAGCGACAAGTACCGGGTCTGGCACGGCCTGTCGCACATCGACGACGCGCTCATGGCGCCCGTGAACCACGACCATTTTGACGGCTACGCGCAGGGCCCGTCGACCCTGACGCGCTACAAGCCGGGCGAGCACGTCCCGGGCCTCGACCGCGGGGGGTGGTTCGACGCGGGCGACCACGACCTTCGGATCGAGTCGCAGGTCGAGACGATCCACGGGCTCGCCCTCGCCTGGGAGCTCTTCCATCCCGACCTGGACAACACCACGATCGACCAGGAGACCCGGACCGTCGAGATCCACCAGCCCGACGGGAAGCCGGACATCCTCCAGCAGATCGAGCATGGCGTCCTCACGGTGGTCGGGGGCTACAAGGCGCTCGGCCGGCTCTACCGGGGGATCCAGGACGCGGCGCTCCGCCAGCACACCATCATGGGGGACGCGAGCACCATGACGGACAACGTGGTGTTCCACGACGCCGGCGGGAAGGCGATGGAGGCGCTGGCCGCGATGGCCGTCAACGGCGACGAGTCCCAGCCGAGGATCGAGCACCTGCCGCCCCTCGGCACCCCGGGGTCCGCGGACGACCGGTGGGTCTTCACCGAGGAGAATCCGGCCGCGGAGCTGGAGGCGGCGGCGGGCCTGGCCGCGGCCCACCGTGCGCTCAGGGGATTCAACGATCCCTTGGCCGCCGACTGCCTGCGCATCGCCCGGGAGCTCTGGACGAACGCCAAGGCGCCTGCGGATTCCCTCGACCGGCTCCTGCCGGCGATCGAGCTCCTCCAGACGACCGGGAAGCGGGAGTACGCCGACGCGATCCTCGGGCTTCGCGACGGGGTCATCGGCCACATGGACGACTACGGGTGGCTGGGAGCGCGCGCCCTCGGCCTTGTCGGGGACCCGGCCTACACCGAGAAGATGAGGGCGGCGCTGCGCGCCTTGCGGGCCAGGGTCGACGCGCAGGCGGGGCGCAACCCGTACGGCATCCCGTACACGCCCGACATATGGGGCGCCGGATGGGACATCCAGCGCTTCGGCGTGCAGCAGTATTTCCTCCATGCGGGCGCCCCGGACCTCTTCACGGATGACTACATGATGGACGCCATCGAGTTCGTCCTCGGCTGCCACCCCGGGCCGAACCCCTCGTCCTTCGTGTCCGGCGTCGGCGCCCGGTCGCTCATCCCCGCCTACGGCATGAACCGCGCGGATGCGTCCTACATACCCGGGGGCATCGCGTCCGGCACGGCGCTCATCCGCCCCGACTTCCCCGAGCTCGTCGACTGGCCCTTCCTCTGGCAGCAGCGGGAGTACTGCGTGGGCTACCCGACCTCGGATTACGTTTTCCTGATCCTCGCGGCCGAGCACCTGGAGGGCGGCGGGGCGGATGCGGCAACCCCGGCGCCGAGGGCCCCATGACCTCCCGACAGCGGATGCTGTGCGCGCTCACCCGGCGGGTCCCCGACCGGCTCCCGGTGACGACGCACCACCTGATGGAGTCCTACCTGCGGGAGTTCTGGAAGGGGGCGGACCGCCGCGGGTTCTTTGACGCGCTCGGGCTGGACGCCATCGACTGGGTCGCGGCGCACCGGCCGGAGGAGGCCCTGGGCGAGCGGGTGGACCCGGGGCAGGGGGAGCTCGGGTTCCTCGAGGCGCGCCGGGTGGTGACGGACGAGTGGAGGATCTCCATCGAGGAGCTTCCCGGCGCCGCATTCCAGACCCAGCGGCTGCGGTTCTCGACGCCGGGCGGCGTGCTCTCCATGGTCGTGCAGTCGAACGCCTACACCTCGTGGGTGGCCGAGCCGCTCGTGAAGGAGAAGTGCGACATCGATCTGCTCGGGGCGTTCATGCCCGCGCCGAAGTGCGACGTCGACGCGGTCAACCGCGCGGCCGATGCGTTCGGCGAGCGGGGAATCATCCGCGGCCTCATGTGCACGTTTGACGCGTTCGGGCAGCCGGGCTGCTGGCAGGACGCGGTGTGCCTGGCGGGGGTCGAGCGGCTGATCCTCGAGACGTACGACGATCCCGTCTGGGTCCACGAGTTCCTGGGGATCCTCCAGCAGCGCAAGCTCGTGTACGCCCGCTCGCTTGCGGGCGCGAGGTACGACCTGATCGAGCTCGGCGGAGGGTCGGCGTCCTCGACGGTCATCTCGCCCGCGATCTTCGAGCGGTTCGTCGCGCCCTACGACGCGGACGTGATCGACGCGGCCCACGCCGCGGGCCAGCGGGTCGTGTACCACACGTGCGGCGGGATGATGCCGCTCCTGGAGGGCATCGCGGCCATGGGGCCCGACGCCGTCGAGAGCTTCACGCCGGCCGGCGTGGGGGGGGACGCCGACCTGGGCGAGGCCAAGCGCAGGATCGGCTCCAGGGTGTGCATGATCGGCGGCTTTGACCCGCTGCACTTCTTCTCCCGGTGCACCGCGCAGGAGACGCGCGCGCAGGTCCGGCGCTGTTTTGCCGAGGCCGGGGGCGGCGGGGGCTATATCCTTGCGCCGTCGGAGCCTTTCTTCGACGCGGACCCGGAGCTCCTTTCGGCCTTTGCCGACGAGGCCCGGAAGTGCGCGTACGCCTAGGAACGGGGCCCCCGGGCCCGGCGCCCGCCAGGGGCCGAACGGGAGAGGCTTTGGACTCGCAAGGCATCGCCCTGCCTGTCAGGTACCTGCGTGTCCCATGCCGGAGAGTTCCACCACCGCGCCGGCCCGCGCCGTCTTCCTGAGCTATGCGAGGGAGGATGTTGAGCCGGCCCGCCGCATCGCCGACGCCCTGCGGGCCTTCGGCATGGAGGTCTGGTTCGACCAGGCGGAGCTCCGCGGCGGGGACGCCTGGGACCAGAAGATAAGGCGGCAGATCCGCGACTGCTCGCTCTTCATGCCGCTCATCTCGGCCCGGACGCAGGCGAGGGGCGAGGGCTACTTCCGGCGCGAGTGGAACCTGGGCGTGGAGCGCACCCGCGACATGGCGCACGGGGTGCCCTTCATCGTGCCCGTGGTCGTGGACGACACCCCTGCGGACGAGGCCATGGTCCCCGAGGAGTTCATGCGCTACCAGTGGACCGTCCTCAAGCACGGCGTCCCGAGCTCCCAGTTCGTGGAGCAGGTGAAGAGCCTCCTCGAGGCGCCGAAGAAGGGCCCGGGGAGCCGCGCCCCGGCGGCGCCGGAGAAGGGGAGGGCGGCCGAGGCCCCCGCCCCCCACCGCAGCCACGCGCCGTTGGTCATCTTCGGCTGCTTTGCCGTCCTGGTCGCGGGGGTCGTCGCCTACCTGCTCCTCAGGCCCCGCCGCAGCCCCGAGGAGGTCGAGCGCATGATGGCGGCGGCGAACTCCGCCGTGTCGCTCGCGACCAGCGCCGCGGAGCGCGCGGATGCGGCGAAGGAGGCCGGGCCGCCGCCCGCCGCGGCCCCGGCCGCTTCCGACAAGTCGATCGCCGTCCTCCCCTTCGAGAACATGAGCGAGGACAAGGACAACAACGCCTTCTTCGCCGACGGCATCCACGAGGACATCCTGACGAACCTGGCGCTCGTGAAGGGGCTGCGCGTCGTGTCGCGGACCTCGGTCATGCAGTACCGCGGGGCGACGAAGCCCATCCGCGAGATCGCGAGGGAGCTCGGCGTGGCGTACATCCTCGAGGGGAGCGTGCGCCGGGCCGGCAACAAGGTCCGCGTCACCGGCCAGTTGATCCGCGCGGCGACGGACGAGCACATCTGGGCCAAGGCCTACGACCGGGACATCACCGACATCTTCGCGATCCAGGGCGAGCTCGCCCAGGCGATCGCGGGGGCGCTGAGCGCCGCCCTCTCGCCCGAGGAGAAGGCGCTCCTAGAGCGGCGCCCGACCGACAACGCCGAGGCGTACGACCTGTACCTCAAGGCAAGGAAGATGCGCAACGA
>CAYQOH010000102.1:0-9563 GCA_964419075.1 uncultured Opitutaceae bacterium
CCAGGGAGAAGCGCTTCTGGCCGATGTACTTCGTGTGCAGGAACTTCTCGAAGAGCTCCGCCTTGTGCACATTGCGCAGGATCCTGACCTTCTGGGGGCGCGTGAAGGCCGGCTGCAGGCGGGTCGACTCGATCCGCTCCTGGAGCCAGAGCCTGCAGTCCTGGTCCTGAATGTGGGCGTACTCGACGCCGACGTGGCCGCAGTAGGTCCTCCGGAGCTCGGCGATGATCTCGCGCAGCCGCATCTGGCCCCCGCCGAGGTAGGTGCCCACGTCGAAGGACGTCTCGAGGTCGCCCTCGCCGAGCTGGTACTCCGAGAGGGCCAGCTTCGGGGTCGGCGCCGGGGGCCCGCTGAGCGGGTCCAGGTGGGCCTGGAGGTGACCGATCGCGCGGTAGGCCCCGATGAGGTAGTGGACGTGCGACTGCCTGAGGCTGTCGATGATGGGCGGCTGTCCGGCGCGGCCCTCGAAGGCCCCGGCCGCGGGGGCGCCATTGCTGCCGAGCGAGAATCCCTGGAAGAACGCGCGCCAGGTCGGGTCGACCCCGTCCGGGTTGTCGAGCCACTGGCGGTACATGGCCTCAAAGACGTCGGCGTTGGCGGTCGTTGGAAGTGTCGTCGAATTCATCAAGGCGGCCGGCGCGGGGCGCGCTGGCCCATGCACGGCTTTGGCGCATACTCTGCATGGCGACCCTGCGAACTCAAGCCCGGGGCCCCTTCTTTGCGCGGTTGCAATCACGCTTCACAACCGCCCGTCTTGTATTAGGTTCGGTCGACCAAAAACATGGAGGAACGCATCAAAACCACCCTTGTCGAGCTCCTGGACGGCATCAAGCGGTCCGATGGCGCCGCGGTCGCCAGCCGCATGGCGCTCCTGGACGACCTGCTCCTTCAGGGCAGGCCGAGCCTCCATCCCCAGCTGGTCCACTTCCTTGAGAACCGGAGCTATCCCAAGGCGCTCATGTTCCTGGGCGGGGAGGCCGCGATTCCCCGCGGCTCCTGCGGGGGGCGCTGAAGCGTGGACGGGAAGCTGCCGACCGGCGGGGGAAACGGCCTCGGGCACAACCCGTTCGCCGCCTTGGATGCTACCGGCCTTCCGCAGGGCCCCGCCGTGGCGCCCGCGAAGCCCCCGCCGCGCGCCGCGCCGCCGGAGAGGAACCGGGGCCGCGTGGATGTGAGGCGCGAGAAGGGCGGCCGGGGCGGAAAGACGGTCACGGTCGTCGACGGGTTCACGGGCATCGGGCTCCCCGAGAAGGAGGCGCTTGCGAAGCGCATGCGGGCCGCCTGCGGCTGCGGCGGGACGGTGAAGGACGGCCGGATCGAGATACAGGGCGACCAGCGCGAGTCGGTCGCCCGGATCCTGTCCGAGGCGGGATTCAGGCCCGTCTTCGCGGGGGGCTAGGCGGCGAGCCCCGCCGCCAGCGCCAGCGCGCTCTTCGCCCGGTTCAGGATGTAGAGGTGGTATCCCGGGGCGCCTCGCTCGAGCAGGCCGCGGATCTGCCCGAGGGCCCAGTCAATCCCCACGGCCTCGACGATCTCGGGGGCGTCGCCCGCGGCCTCGAGCCGGCGGATGAGGACCGGCGGGAGCAGGGTGCCGCACATCGAGGTGAAGCGCGTGATCTGCTTGAGCGAGAGTACGGGCATGATGCCCGGGATCACGGGGACCGTGATGCCGGCCTTGCGGCACCGGTCGACAAATCGGTGGTAGACTTCGTTGTCGAAGAAGAGCTGCGTCGTGACAAAATCCGCGCCGGCCCCCACCTTCCGCCGCAGGTTCTCCAAGTCCGCCTCTGCCGAAGGCGCCTCGGGGTGCTTCTCGGGGTAGCCGGCGACCCCCAGGCAGAAGTCGGGGTGGCGCCCCTTCAGGAGGCTGACGAGCTCGTTCGCATGCCTGAGGCCGTCCGCCGTCGCCGTGAATTCCGCGGACCCCTTCGGGGGGTCGCCGCGAAGCGTCATGATGTTGCGAAACCCGTCGGCGTGGATCTTGTCGGCGATCTCGTCGAGCTCGGCCCGGGCGTGCCCGACGCAGGTCAGGTGTGGCATGACCGTGTAGCCAAAGTCCGCCCGCAGCAGTCCGCTCACCTGCGCCGTGCGCTGGCGGGTGCTCCCGCCCGCGCCATACGTCACCGAGACGAAGTCGGGGGACATCTTCTTAAGCGCGGAGGCGGTCTGCCTCAGCGCCTCCACGCCGGCGTCGTCCTTGGGCGGGAAGAACTCAATCGACCGCAGAAGGCGTCGGTGCGAAAAGAGCTCGGAGAGCGGTCGATCGGGCTGTATCACATATCAACGCATCTATAAAGGCTGATATGTGTAAAGAAAATTCGGGCCCGCCAGTGCGATTGGGGCCCAGCTGGCGGTTTTGGCCAAACGGCCGCCTTGGATTGCGCCCAGGCCGCCAAAGGGATACATATGGACCACTGGAGCTACCCATGAAAAACGAACCCATGAAAGAGCCACAAAAGGAACATTTCTTCGACCACCTTAAGCGGTCTTCCCAGCCCGCCTCGGGATCAAAATTCTTTTCGAACTCGAAGTTCTCGGGATCCTCGGTTTCCGGCGGCTATAGCGGCAAACAGATACACTCGCGCAGTGGTGGGGGCTCTTCTGGTAGGCAAGGTGGGAAGTCCCGGTGAGCGAACCCAACTGCTAAGATCAAGGCCCCCGAACGAATCGGTGTGAACCCGGAGCGAGCCTTTGCTCGCTTGCCATGGTTTGATCCGTGTCGAGTGCCCGAGGCACCGATTTCGATTTTCGCCCGTTAAGCACTGCCGTCTTTGCAGCTCCGGCGCCTAATATTGCAATAGGTGGAGATTCTCCTCGGGTTCGTGAAATCGTGTTCGGTTTTCCCATCCGTGACGACCAAGGGTAGTAATATGCCATCGGACAACGAACTGCTCCAGTGCTACGTCCGCGACCGTTCTCAGGAGGCCTTCGGCGAGCTCGTGCGGCGTCACGTTGATCTGGTCTACTCGTCCGCGCTGCGCCGAGTCGGGATGGACGCGCAACTCGCTGAAGACGTGACGCAGGAAGTCTTCACAGAATTGGCGAGGAGATCGGCCTCGATGTTGGGCCGCCCGGTGCTCGAAGGCTGGCTCTACACCACGAGCCGCTTCAAGGCCGTCGATCTCGTGCGCGCCGTGAAGCGACGCCGCGTGCGCGAGTCCCTCTACATGAATGCGAATCTGGAGACTGTCGCGGCGGAGCCTGACTGGGAAGCGCTCCGTCCGCTCATTGACGAAGTCCTTGATTCGCTGAGCAAGGCCGACAGGGAGATCCTGATCCTCAGGTATTTCCGGAACCGGTCCTTCGTCGACCTGGCGGGACTGCTCTCCCTGACTGAGGATGCCGCGCGCATGCGGTCAATGCGCGCCCTGGAGCGCCTGCGCGCAGCCCTGGCAGGGCGGGGGATCAAATCAACGGCCGAGGCCCTTGGGCTCGTCCTGGCTCAACAGGCCGTGGGCGCGGCACCGCTTGGACTTGCCACTAGGGCGGCGGAGGGTGCCCTCGCCGTCGCAAAAGGCGGGGTATCGGCGACCGCGACGGCCCTTCACCTAATGAATGCGGCAAAGGTTGCGATGGGTGTAGCCACAGTGGCGCTGCTCCTGGCGTCGGCGGCTACGGCCGTTCATGAGGCCCGCGTCCACCGGCGGACGGCCGCCTTGCTTGCCGAGGCGCAACAGCGGGCGACTGCCACAGGTGCCCGTGTCCAGAGCGCAGCGCGTCAGCTGGAGTCCGCGGAACACGACGAATCCAAGCTCAAGTCCGCGGTGGATGCGGCGGCGTCTGCGCTTGAACAGGCAAGGTTGAAGAAAGAGGGTGCGACTGACATCGCGGCAGCGGGCCGCGATTTCATCGCACGGAATCCCGATGCCCAAGGCCTGATCATCGGGCACGAGAATGCCCGCAACGCCCAAAGATATGCCGCCCTGTTCAGCTCGCTCGGGCTCGCCCGCGACAAGCAATCCCAGTTCCTGGGCCTGGTCTCCCAGCGCTCGGACTTGGGGTTGACGTGGTTCACGGCACCGGACACGGGCGCACCTGCAGCGACTTTGGGCGCCGGACCCGTGCTCTCGGCCGATGAGATTGCGGCCCGAATGCGAAGTCTGTTGGGTGACGACGGGTACCAGGCCTACCAAGACTTCAACCGTCTCGGGGCAGCCCAGGCGCTCGTGCAGGAGCTGGCAGGGACCCTCTACGCGGGCGAGGCGCCGATTTCACAATCACAAGGCAACCAGCTTGTCCAGGTCCTCGCGCAGTCCAGCGCCGATTACCGAAACGGCAAGCCCCTCTGGGGTACGGGGCAGATTGGCTGGGATGCGGCCCTTTCAAATGCGAATAGCGTGCTCACGGAACCTCAGATGGACGCCCTGCGAGCGCTGAGACGGACCACGGCCTACGAACAGGCGGTAAACGCCGCTGCGACCCAGGCCGCGATGCAGGCAATGGACAGTGCGTCGGCGGCGCTGGCGTCGGCGCGCGCGACCCGCTGATGAAGGCTGGAACCATCCGAGTCTCGCTCACGGCGGCCGTCTTTGCGGCGGTCTTCGGATTTGCCCTGAGGGAGGCCGTGTTGACGCGGCGGGCGACGGCGTCCCTCGCCTCCGTCCTGAACAGGGAAGCCGATCTTGAGGCAGAATGTCGGAGCAGGGAGGGGGCCCTGGCCGAGGTGTCCCGGCGCGGTGCTGACCTGAGGGCCAGGCTCGAGGAGCTCCGGGCCGCCAGGGAGCGCATGGCGTCCTACGAGGGCGATCTCAAGATTCTGGCGCTCGCGGCGAAACCCTGGCGCGAGATCGTCCTAGGGAAGGACACGAAGCTGCAGGCCATGTACCTGGAGGCCGAGCGCGCGGCTCTCCCCCAGCGATACGCCGCCTTTGAGAGCTCCCTGGGCCTGTCGGCGGAGGCCGCGGCCGCGTTCGAGGCCGAAGAGATGGCCGCCGCCGAGAGGAACCTCGACATCAAGGCGACCGCCCAGGCGCAGGGGCTTGTCCAGACGGATGCCGCAGTTTCGGCGCTCGTGAATCAAGCCGACCAAGAGGTGAGGGCGGCGCTGGCCGCCCTGCTGGGCCCCGACGGCTATTCTCAGCTCCAGCAATACGAACGCACGCTCCCGACACGGGCCTTTGTTGACACCTTCGCGGGCGAGCTTGCGTTCACGGACTCACCGCTGAACGCGCAGCAGGCGAACCTGCTGGTCAGCCAGCTCTGCGCAGCGAACAGCGGCTATCAGAACGGCGGCGCCGCCATCTCCCCTCGCGTGCTCAATTACATGGAGATCATGGCGACCCAGAGCCCGGCGCCGGAGCCTGTCGCCTGGGATTCGATCCGGTCCCAGGTCCAGAGCACGCTGACCGAATCGCAATTCGCGCTCCTGGACGCCATGATGCAGGAGAACCTGACGACGGCTGAACTCTACAACATGATGAAGCGGTCCTCGGAGGCCCCGATGATTGGATTCATCTACAGTCGGAAGGCTCCCTAGAACAGGGGCCATCGGCGGGTCTTGCCGCCCGGGCGCGGGGCAGCCCGGAGGACCACCGGTGCCTCCCCGTCCCGCGGCCGTATGGGCCGCCTACTTGGCCTTCTCGGCCTCGAAGAGCTCGTCCGCCTTCTGCGGGAGCGCCGTGAAGCTGTACTCCTCGACCTGGAAGGCCCGGCGCGTCATGAGCTCGTTGACCGGCGCCTTCGACTCGGAGCTCGAGACCTCCACAAAGACCGGTCCCGCGGGAATCGTCTCGATTTCGGGGGTGATCGGCTTCGCCTCGGGCTTGGCGTCCGCCCCCTTCGCGAGCGCCGCGAGCGGCTCCTTCGCATCGGCGACCGGCGGCTTGAGCTTCTTCTCCTCGGGCTTGCGCCCGAGGGAGACCGTCAGCGTCGTCCCGGCGAAGGTCGTGAGCCTGAAGGTCCTCATGTGCTTCTGCGCCTCCGCGGCCGACGCGTCCTTTGGGTCGGTCGTGTCGGAGAACCTGAGCGAGGTGAGTGTCGAGAGGAGCGACGACACCTTCTCGGCCAAGAGCTTCCTGCCGGCGGGCGCCTCGGCCGCGGTCCAGGGCGCGTCCTTCTTCGTCCGGGACACCACGACCGGCGCGCCGGCCTCGAAGGGGACCTCGACCTTCGCGACGTCGTCAGGCTTCACGCTCAGGAGCTGGGCGCTGGCCCAGCCCTTGGCGTCGGTGTCGAGCCAGACATGCATCCCCGAGAAGAAGGCCTTCGTTTCGTCGCCGAACCGGATGAAGCGCCCGTTTCCGGAGTCGGACGACTTGCCGAGGGTCAGGCTCCAGAGCTCCTTGCCGCCCGCGTCGGCGAGCGCGATGCGCGAGTCCTTGAATTCGAGGCGGGAGAGGCGCTCCGGATTGGCGGTGACGAACCGGTCGACCTTGGCCTCGTTCAGGTCCTGGACCAGGCGCGCGATCTTGTCGAAGTCGGCGGGAAGGTCGTAGTAGCTCGAGACGCGCCACGTCCCGTCCGGGGCGCGGGCGAGCGCGACCTTCTTGCCCTGGTCGGCGACCACGATATTCGCGGCCTTGGAGGCCGTGTCCGGGTCGAGGAGCGCCCTGCCGACGCGGGGGTCCGCGGGAGGGGCCGGCTGCGGGCGGTTCGCCAGGTAGGCCACGACCGAGAGGACGGCGAGCAGGGCGACCGCGAGGGCGAGGTTTCTGATTTTCATCGGTTGACCAAGGGTACCGCGTTCGGGCATCGCGCGCGGGCGCTAGCCCCGGCGCCTGCCGTAGAACCAGAGGCCGAAGCCGCAGACCAGGAGGGGCGTGCCGAGCAGGTTGATCACGAGAAGCCGGTTCTCGAGCGCGTCAATGCCCTCCCGCAGCGCGAGCCGGATGGAGCGGCGCTCGCCCCGCAGCGACGCGGCCTGCTTCTGGAAGTCCTCGATGGCGCGCTCCGCCTCCGGCGACGCCAGGAGCCTGCCGCCCTCGCTCTTCTTGCCCTGGAGCTCGGCCAGCTTCCCCTGGACCTCGTTGATCCGGGCCTCGAGGGCCGTCAGCTTCTCCTTGTACTTCTCGGCGGCGGCCGCCTCCATCCGCTTGACGACCGTGAAGGGGCGCACCGAGTTGCCCTTGCCGCGGATCGAGATCAGGTCCCGTGACCCCGCCAGGAAGTCGAGCGAGTTGGCCGCGAAGGCGAGGTTGTCGTTGAACGGCTCGGCGGCCGCCTGGCCCATGAAGTTGAACTTGCGCACGCTGTAGTCGTCGAAGAGCCAGTCGGTGTCGGCGACGACGATGAGGATGGAGGAGGTCTTGGACTCCTTGAGCGAGGGCGGGGCCGGCGGCTCCGGCGCCTTCGCCTCGGGCTTCTCGTCCTTCTTGTCCGCCGCCTCGGGGGCCTTGGGCGGGCCGTCGGGGAACGCCGACGTGAACTTCCCGGTGATGAGGGCGGCGAGCGTGCGCTTGCCGCTCGGCGTGACCTGCCGCGCGATCTCGTCAGGCTGAGCAAACTGGAGCGCGGCGACCGGGACCTCGCCCGACTTCTCGGACGTCTCGATCAGCGGCGTGAAGGTGAGGCTCGTGCCGGGCTTGAGGGCCACGCTCCCCGCCTCGACGAAGAGCGCCGAGGAGAGCTGGGCCGTCGGAAGCGACTTGGTGTTGAAGCTTTCGGGGGGCAGGCTGATCCACACCGGGTAGCGGATGTGCGACTGGTCGCGCAGCTCGACCTCCTCGGCGTTCACGAGGTCGCCGACCGCCTTCTCCGGGTCGTAGGCGACGCCCCAGCCCTTGAACAGCACGGGCAGGTCGCTCGACACGCCCGGCTGCGGCCCGCCGAACATCGCCGACTGCCCGGCCTGGCGCTTGAAGTAGAGGGACGACGGGTCGACGGCGACGAAGACCGGCTTGCCGGCCAAGAGGAACTGGTCGATCGCGTACTGCAGCTTCGGGGTCAGGTTCTGCGGATGGAGGACCGCCAGGACGTCCAGGTCCTGGGGGAGCTCCGTCGCGGTGGGCTCGACCGGGACGATCTTGTACGTGTCCTCCCATTCGCTGACGACATACTGGCCTTCGGTGCCGGGCTGGCCCATCATGGGCATGCCGGGCGATCCCTGGAGGGGCAGGCTCGAGATGAGCCCCAGCTTCTTCTTGTCCGACTGGCCGACCCCGTAGACGAGCTCGGAGATGTCATACTCGAGGAACTGCTCGCGCTGGGGCGTGAGCGCCGCGATCACCTTCTGCTGGTCGGCCTGCGTGGCGACCAGGCCGAAGTAGAAGGCGCTGCCCCCGGGGATCGTCTGCGCCTGGATGCCCGCGGCCGTCGCCTTCTCCTCCTCGGGCGTGTCGGGCTCGGGGTCGATCACGTTCAGCCGCACCTTCCCGCCCGAGGCACGCACGTACTGGCGCAGCATCTCGCGCACGCGCTCGGCGTAGTTCTTGTACTCGACGAACTGGCCGGTCGTCTGGCTGGAGAAGTAGAGGTCGAGCGTCGTCGGCTCGGTGATCTTCGAGAGCAGGGCCCGGGTGCCCGGCGAGAGCGTGTAGATCTTCTCCGCGGTCGCGTCGTAGCGCACCGGGACGGACGTCGCCAGGAAGTTCACGAGCACGAGCCCGAGGAGGAGGAGGACGATGGCGAGGGTCTTGCTGCCGGAGGTCATGGCGGATCGTCGGTTCTAGCGTTCGAGCGCGACCACGTTGAGAAACAGCGTGAAGCCGATGAGCGACAGGAAGAACACGGCGTCCTTCGCGTCCACGATGCCCCGGACCATGGGGCTGAAGTGGGTGATGAAGCTGAAGTTCGAGACGGCGTCGGCCACGCCGACCGGCAGGAAGCTCTCAAGGAAGCCCGTGAACCCGCTGTAGCCGAGGAACACGAGCACCGCGCAGACGGCGAAGCTGACCACGAAGCTGATGACCTGGTTCTTCGTGAGGGCGCTCGCGAGCGAGCACACCCCGAGGAACCCGCCGGCCATGAGGATCGCCCCGGCGTAGCTCGTCGCGACGACGCCCCAGTCCGGGCTTCCCAGGTAGCCTATCGTCATCGCCATCGGGAAGCTCAGCAGCACGCAGAGCGCGAGAAACGCCCATCCGGCCAGGAACTTGCCGACCACGGCCTCGAGCGTCGTCACCGGAAGCGTGAAGAGGAGCTCGGCCGTGCCGGAGCGCTTCTCCTCGGACCAGAGGCGCATCCCCGCCGCGGGCACGATAAAGAGGAAGAGCCACGGGTAGAATCCGAAGTAGGTGTCGAGGCTCGCGAACCCGTTCCTGAAGAACCCGCCGAACCGCGAGAACGCGAGGGCGACGGAGATGACGAGGAACGCGACCATGAAGACGTAGGCGACAGGGGTGCGGAAGTAGCCCACGAACTCCCGTTTGAAGATGGGGGTCACCTGCTTCATAGGTCGCTTTGCGTCAGGCTGCGGAAGATTTCGTCCATACGGGCGCCGGGCTGGCGGGCCAGGAGCTTCGCGGGCGACTCGTCGGCGACGAGCTTTCCCCGGGAGATGATGATCACCCGGCTGCAGATCGCCTCCACCTCCTCAAGGATGTGGGTCGACAGGACCACGGCCTTCTCGACCGCCATGTTCTTGATCAGGTGGCGGACCTCGTTCTTCTGGTTCGGGTCAAGGCCGT
>CAYQOH010000103.1:0-9538 GCA_964419075.1 uncultured Opitutaceae bacterium
GGACCGCCTGCTCGCCGAACAGGTCGGTCTCCGTCTCCTCCTTGAAGGTGGTCTGAAGGACGCCCGCGCGCGTCGAGCCGATGCCCTTCGCCCACGCAAGCGCGGCCTGCTTGGCCCTGCCCGAGCGGTTCTGGAAGACCGCGACCAGCGCCGGCATCCCCTTGCCCTCGACATAGAGCCTGCGGACCATGTGGCCGGGCCCCTTGGGCGCGACCATAATGACGTCGATGTCCTTGTGCGGCTTGATGAGCCCGAAGTGGATGGCAAGGCCGTGGCTGAAGAGGAGCGTCTTGCCCTTCGAGAGGTTCGGGAGGATGTCGGTCTTGTACACGCCCGCCTGCCTCATGTCCGGAAGGCCCACCATGATCACGTCGGCGCGGCGGACGGCCTCGGCGGTGTCGTAGACCTTGAAGCCGTGCTGCCTCGCGACGGCGCGCGACTTGGAGCCGGGATAGAGGCCGATGATGACGGTGCATCCACTGTCCCGGAGGTTCAGCGCGTGGGCGTGGCCCTGCGAGCCGTAGCCCAGCACGGCGAGCGTCTTGTTCTTGAAGGCGCCGAGGTCGGCGTCCTTGTCGGTGTAGACTTTGGCAGGCATGGTAAGATGTTGCGGACGGCGCAGGGAGCGTCAGCGGGTGAGCGCGAGCCGCCCGGTCCGGGCGATCTCGACGATGCCGAACGGCTCGAGAAGCCCAAGGAAGGCGGCGACCTTGTCCTCGTCTCCGGTCAACTCGATAATGAGCGAGTCCTGCGCCATGTTGGCGATCCGGGCGCGGAAGATCTCCTTGATCTGGAGGATCTCCGGTCGCGTCTTGCCGTCCGCACGGACCCTCACCAGGACCAGCTCGCGCGCGATGGTCTGGCCCTCCTTGAAGTCTCGGACCTCCACGACGTTCACAAGCTTTCGCAGCTGCTTGGTGCACAGGTCGAGCGCGGCGTCGTCGCCCTTGAGCACCATCGTGATCCTCGAAAGCCCGGCGTCGTGGGTCGGCGCGACGTTGAGGGAGTCGATGTTGAAGCCGCGGCCGGAGATCATTCCGGCCACGCGGGCCAGGACTCCGAACTTATTCTCAACGAGGACTGAGATGGTGTGCAGCATGATGGGCGCCTCGCCAAAGGCTGAACCCGGGGCGCGGCGGGTCCAAAGGTCAACCAATCCTCGAGGCAAAAGGGAAGCATAAACGGCGCCCGCGGCCGTCCCCGCCCCGCCCACCCGGGAGGACGCGGCGAGAGCGAGGGGTTGCCAACCCGGTGCAAAGGTTGAATCCTTCCCCTGCCATGCCAAGACCCCGATTGCGCGACCGCGCATTGGTTCTCGCCGCCCTGGCGACCGTGGCCCTCGGCTCCTCGGCGTCCGGCGCCCCGGACCGCGCCTCGGCCGAACAGGTGACCGTCGACGGCCCTGCGGGCGCGCGGCTGCGCGTCGAGGCAAGGGAGCCCCATGTCCTGCGCATCTGGATGAAGGCCTCCGGCGAGTTCACGCGCCAGCCCTCGCTCGCCCTTGAGGCAGCCGCGGACACGCACAGCGCGCTCACTCGCTCGGAACGGCCGGACGCGGTCACCGTCGGCACGGGAGCCCTCGACGTGACGGTCGCGCCGTCCACGCTGGCCTTCGACGTGCGCGCCGACCAAGGCGGCGCCACGCTGCTCGCCGACGCGAGGATCAGCGCGAAGCCCGGAGGACCGTGGACCCTCACCGAGACGCTCGCGCCCGGCGAACGCCTCTTCGGCCTCGGGCAGGACAACCACAACAACGGGCGCCTGGACCGGCGCGGAGTCGTCCGGGAGCTCTGGGAGGGCCAGCAGATAAGCTCGGGCAACGTCACCGCAGAGTACCCCGTGCCGCTGCTCCTGAGCACCGGCCGCGACGGCCATGCGTACGGCGTCTTCTTCGACGATGTGCACCGGCTCCGCTTTGACCTCGGCCGCACCCGGGCGGATCAGCTCCGGGTCGACGCGGACGGCGGGGAGATCGACCTCTATGTGATCGACGGGCCCTGTCTGGCGGACGTGATCGAACGCTACACCGCGATGACCGGCCGCCCTTCGCTGCCGCCCCTCTGGGCCCTCGGCTACTGGCAGAGCCGGTGCACCTACTACGACTGGACGGCGCTCGACGGGGCCTACAACCAGCTGACGGAGCGCGGGTTTCCGGTGGACGTCATGGTGATCGACGCCGACTGGCCCGAGGTGGTGACGGACTACGTCTGGGCCAAGCGGTGGAAGGACACGGCGCACGGGCTCACCCCGGCGCAGAAGATCGCGGACTATGCCCGAAAGGGCGTGAGGATCGTGATGTCCCAGTCGGGCCCGATGGTGAAGAAGGAGTCCCCGACCTTCGCGAAGGGATGGGCACAGGGCGTGTTTGCGACCGACGGCAAGGGTAACCCCGTCGAGGCGGGCTACTACGGCGGCATGCTCCTCGACTTCACGAGCCCGAAGATCAACGGCTGGCTCTGGCCGCAGACCCGCAAGCTGTGCGAGGACGGCATCGCGGGCTGGTGGCTCGACCTCGACGAGCCCGAGGGCGAGCCCCCACAGACCCATTACTTCGCGGGCCTCCCCCCCGAGATCCACAACGAGTTCTCCCTCCTGTGCACGATGAGCTTCGAGGGCGTGCAGCTCATGGTGCACCCCGACCAGCGCCCCTTCATCCTGTCGCGCGCGGGCCCGGCCGGCTTCCAGAGGCACCACGCCGCGGTCTGGACGGGCGACATCTACAGCGACTATGCGACCTACCGGGCCCATCCCCCGGAGATGCTCAACGCGAGCCTGTCGGGGCTCGTCTACTGGGCGTGCGACACGGGCGGATTCCTCGTGGGCTACTACAAGGACGACATGATGGGCGCCCATGCGCGCCTCTACGAGCGGTGGATGCAGTTCTCGGCCTTCGCCCCGATCACGAGGGCGCACAAGGCCGGGGGCGCCCCGGAGCCGTATGCGTTCGGCCTCGCGACCGAGCAGGGAACGAAGCACTACCTGCAGCAGCGCTACCGCCTGCTTCCCTACATCTACTCCCACGCGTGGATCGCCAGCAGGAAGGGCCTTCCAATCGTGCGGCCGATGGCGCTCGAGTTCCCCGATGACCCCGCGTCGGTCGCGACCCCGGGCGACCAGTATATGTTTGGCAGCGAGCTGCTGGTCGCGCCTGTGCTGTACGAGGGCCAGACCAACCGCAGGGTGTACTTCCCGCCCGGGACGTGGGTTGACTGGGACACCGGCTATGATTACGCGGGCGGTCGGGAGTGGGTGGTGGCGGCCCCGCAGAACCGGATCCCGGTCGCCGTGAGGCCGGGCGCCATCATCCCAATGGCCCCCGACATGAAGAACACCTCCGAGAGGCCGTGGGATCCGCTGACGCTGGAGGTGTTCCCATCGGGCAAGTCGCAGTTCACGCTCTATCACGACGACGGCCGCTCCTTCGCGTACGAGGCCGGGGACTTCACCGTCACCCGCTTCTCGTGCGAGGAGGCCGACCGGGCGGTCCAGTTCGCCGTCTCGGAGTCAAACAGCCTCTACACCCCGATCGTGTACCGCATGCGGTTCCACCTGCGGCAGAGCCCCGTCTCGGTCGTGGTGGACGGGGCCAAGCCCAAGGCTGGCTGGAACTGGGACAGCGAGGCGCGCGTGCTCTCCTTCGAGTTCGACGCGACGGGCACGACCCACCACGAGCTCGAGGTCCGCCTCGACGGAAACCCGCTGCCCGACCGCATCGCCCCCACCCTGACGGCGCAGGCCATCGATCCCAAGGGCGAGGCCGCCGGCTCGGGGGGCAAGCCCATCCCCCACTTCTTCCCGCCGCCCTCGCTTCCGGCGACGATCAGGGCGAGCAACTACGACAATGGCGGGGAGGGGGCCGCGTTCCACTCGGCCCGCCCGCTGCCCGGCAAAGCGCTTTACCGGAGCGACGACTTCGGCCTCGAGCCCACGTCCGATGCGGGAGGCGGCTACGTCCT
The DNA here is from genome assembly GCA_964419075.1 of uncultured Opitutaceae bacterium. GTDB lineage: Bacteria > Verrucomicrobiota > Verrucomicrobiia > Opitutales > Opitutaceae > Palsa-1447. The sequence continues at coordinate 3,957 of CAYQOH010000103.1, forward strand.
GGCCGGCCTTCAAGCCGGCGACTGGGCGCGCTACTCGATCGACTGCGGCAATGGCGGCTACTTCGACCTCACCGTCCGCGCGGCGAGCGCCCACGGCGGGGGACGGATCAAGTTCATCGCCCTCGACCAGACGATTGCGACCGCGGACATCCCCGCAACGGGCGGCGGCGACGTGTTCGCCGACTTCAAGTTCGCCAACGTCTACCTGAACCCCGGCGAACTGAGCATGCTCGTCTTCGTCGATACGCCGGGGGCCTCCCTCAACACGGTCACGCTCAAGCCGGCCGAGCAGCCACCCACCTCCTATGACGCCGCCCTCGCCTTCCGCAGCGGGGTCGCAAGCCTGACCGGGCTGGGCGACGCCAAGCGGCCCCTCGGCTTCATACAGAACCTGGGGCGGGCCGGCAGCGCCCTCACCTTCGGCGTCGTCGGGGGCCCGGGCGGCCCGCGAACGGTGCGCATCCATTACTCGAGCGAACAGCAGGCCCCGGTCGCGCTCACACTCGCCGTGGATGACGGCCCGGCCGAGAAGTTGCCGATGGCACCCACTGCCGGCGAGTGGAAGGCCGTGGAGGTGCCCGTGGTCCTGGCGGCCGGGGCCAATCGGCTCCGGATCGAGGGGCACGAGGACGGGTGGAATTCCGTGAACGTGGAGCAAATCGAGATCCTGCCGAGGTAGGGCCCGAGCGCCTCCGCCCCGGGATCTCCGGAGATCCGATGGCAGCGGGCACGCGGCCCCGCGAGCGTTTCCGCTAAAGCAGGGAGCCCGCGAACCGTTATTACACTAGGCGCCGCCAAGCCAGGCACCGCAGGCGAGCCGCCGACACGTTCACCCCTTGCAGACTGCCGATGCGGATAACGACGGCAACAGCCGCCAGGCTTTCCCGTCACGCCGAGGCAGCCTCGCACAAGGGCATGCCGTACTCATCCGGCATGCCCTTTCATTTTTCTAAAACGCCTCGCGCCCGGAGCGGGCGGACAGCCGGACCCTAGACGATCTTGCACTGGATTAGCGCATCCTCGTCGAACTCGTACACGGCGCACAGCCTGTGGTAGCCATCCGCAATCACGACCCTTCCGATCTTCTCATCCCTTACGAGAAGGAGGGGGGCCAGGCCATGGCCGTCCCTGATCCTCTTCCTGTCCTTTTCGACATGGGAGTTGCTGACGCCGAGGAGGGTGAGCTGTGAGGCCCGGAAGATGTCCTTGGACTTGAATTGCACCAGGGGCGCGCTCCTGAGGCCCTTCATGATCTCGGCAACGCGGGCGTCGCCGTACAGAAGCCCAAGATACGACTGGGCCGCCGGATAGTCGTGATCCTCCACATCCGGCAGCCATTTGATGCTTATCAGCGGTGCGGCGCACATGGTGATCTTCTCCTGGTTGTTTTCCTTCGCGATCTTGCGATTCAGGGTTTGGGCTCCAGTCTGCGGAGCCACTTGTGGACCCCGGTGCGGCTATTTGAATAGGATCTCATTCCATTCGCGGACCCGGACGGTCTTGACGAGGCCGCTGATGACAAACGGGTCGCCCTCGATGAACTCCTCGGCCGCGGCGCGGGTCGTGAAGATCCCGATCGCCCCGTCGGGCGGATCGGCAAACGGACCCGCCATCAGGAGGGTTCCCTTAGCATGGAACTCGTCCAGCCTCGCGCGGTGGGCAGGGAAATGCAGCCGGGCGAGCGGGAGCTTGTCCGCGTTGGTTTCGTAGGACATCACGTATTTCATGTCGAAGCCGGCAGCGCCGGCAGATCCCTCACCAGCCCGAAGTCGTGGAAAAGGTCGAGCGGATACCGATAGGCGGCGACGGCCAGCAGGGCGATTCGGATGTCGTGGAGGTTTCCCTGCAGCGCAGTCGATTGCGACCGTTGGAACGAGATCGAGGCCGATGCGGCGATGAAAGGTTCGAGCAGGAACAGGTAACGCATGGAGCGCCTTGCCGGCCTGATGAACTTGTCGACGTTGAGCACCGCGAACCCTGGGGCGACAGGATCAGGACCGCCCGGAACAGCCGATCGACTAGGTAGCTGATAATCACGGTGATTGCTCATATGATGCCGCCGTGATTCACACTAGACCAATCGCGAAACCGACCCCCACCCGCCTGAGTGCCGGCCGCGTCGCAGACCCCGTTCCGGGCGAAATGGATTGCCGAATTCCGGCCGTGCGGCCTCCTCGGTGGGTGCCGCGACATCCCCCCTTCCGGTTCGGCCCTCCGTGCGCCGTCGGGATCCGACCCGTCAATGCGTCCCTATGGCCCCGAAACCCGCGCCCATCGACATCCGTGGCTGTCGCCTCGTCGCGACAGAATTGGCCGCGAAACTGCTGCGTAGGCATCCAGCGTCCCGGCATCTGAGTTCCCACTTCAATGATTGGTACCCCCGCCCCGAGGCTTTCGCGACGTGCAACGGCAGGCCTTTGCATCGGCGCCCTGGGCGTCGTCTTTGGCGACATCGGCACAAGCCCTCTCTACACGATGCGCGAGTGCATTGCGCACCTTCCGGCGGGGGACCAGGTCGCGGGTGTGCTGGGCGTGCTCTCGCTGATCTTCTGGTCCCTGGTCCTCGTGGTCGGCGTGAAATACCTGTGGTATGTCATGGATGCAGACAACCAGGGAGAGGGAGGGATCTTCGCCCTGCTGGCCCTCATCCACTCCCGCGGTGAGGGCGGGAAGGGACGCGCGCCGTCGAGGCGGGGCCTGGGTCCCATCGTCATCATGATCCTCATTGGCGCCGCCCTGCTCTACGGCGACGGGATCATCACCCCGGCAATTTCGGTCCTGGGCGCGGCCGAGGGCTTCAACGCGATCAGCCCCGCGTTCGCCCCCTATGTCACCGGGATCTCGTGCGTCATCCTGGGAGTGCTCTTCTGGTTCCAGCGCAAAGGCACGAGGAGCATAGGCAGGGTCTTCGGTCCCATCATGCTCGTCTGGTTCATTGTCCTCGGTGTTCTGGGAGCTTGGTACGTGGTCAGGGTTCCCGGCATCCTGTGGGCGCTCAATCCCGCCTACGGGCTGGCGCTGCTGCGGCACCCGCCGTGGCAGGTCGCCTCGCTCATAGGCTCCGTGGTCCTGGCCATCACGGGCGCCGAGGCACTCTATGCGGACATGGGCCACTTCGGCCGCCGCCATATCGCCCTCGCCTGGTACGCGGCCGCCTTTCCGGGCCTCGTGCTCAATTATTTCGGCCAGGGCGCCTATATTCTGAGCCATCCCGGTTCCGTAGGAAACCCATTCTTCGCGATGGCGCCGCCTGGATACGCGCGCGTGGCGCTCACGGGCGTGTCGATCGTGGCCGCCATCATCGCCAGCCAGGCCCTCATCTCCGGCGCCTACTCGCTGACGCGCCAGGCGATCCAGCTGGGTTACTTCCCCAGGCTCAAGATCAACTACACGAACGCGGACCTTCACGGGCAGATCTATGTCCCTTTTGTGAACACGCTGCTCACCTTCGGCTGCATCCTGACGGCCATCGTATTCGGCTCCAGCAGCCGCCTGGCGTCGGCCTACGGCATCGCGGTCACCGGGACCATGGCGATCACGACAGCCGCCTTCTTTGTCGTCGCCCGGCACAACTGGCGCTGGTCGATATGGCGCGCCGGCATCCCGTGCTCCCTCTTCCTGCTGATGGATTCCGCATTCTTCCTCTCAAATTCGAGGAAGCTGGCGGACGGGGGCTGGTTTCCCCTGGCGATCGCGGCGGCGGTCCTTGCCATCATGCACACGTGGAAGACCGGGCGCGACACCGTCTTCCGCATGGTCTACGGCGACAACGTGACGGAGTCCGAGCTGCGGTCCATCGCCCGCAGTTCCCACGTCGCACGGGTTCCTGGCGCAGCGATCTTCATGGTTGGCTCCCCCGAGGGCACCCCCATAGCCCTACTCCACCATGTTAAGGCCAACCGGTGCCTCCACCGGACCGTGATCCTCCTCAGCATCATGACCGAGGACGTGCCCACGATTCCGGAGCCCGAGCGCCTGCAGCTTCGGGAGATCGGCGAGGGCGTTTGGCGCGCCATAGGCCACTACGGCTACATGGAGTCGCCTGATGTCTCGGTCCTCGTGAACCTCATCAAGGCGGCAGGACTGCCGATCAACCCGCAGTCCGCAACCTACTATTTCAACCGCGAGATGATCATGTCCGGAGGCGGCAGCGAGATGTGGGAGTGGGAAAAGAGCCTCTACGGATTCCTGATTCGCAATGCTCGCCCGGCGAAGGACTACTACCGGATCACGCCGAGCCAGATCATAGAAATCGGCCTCCCGCTCCAGCTCTAGGCGAGGGCGGCGTCGGGAGGATAGACCAGAGCCGGGGCTCCGCGGCGCTCTGGCAAACGCTCCGTTCCCTATCTGCCGGCATGCCGGCAGCCCCGAAGGCAAGCCGGGACTCGCCCGCGGGCACGTATTAATAAGTCATTAAGAATATATATAACAAACTTAATAGCATACATATACGAAATGGCACCGGTCATGCTAAAATCCGTGTTAGGTCCGGCATCCTGCCGCCCGGCAAACACAATCCAGAAGAGACAGTAGCTCATCATCCTCATGACCATAAGCTCCCTAAGCTCAACCTGCCTTCGCGCAGCCCTCCTCGCGGCGGCGCTTTTCTTCTCGGCCAACACGACAAGGCTTCTCGCCGACGACCCGAAGCCCGATCCGGCGGGAACCGCGACCGGCATGGCGGTCGACGCACAGTCCCCGAGCGGCATGTTCCTGGTGAGCGCGCCGTCGGACCTGAGCGCCGATGACAAGAAGGACAAGGACAAGGTGAAGGCATACGAAGATGCCAAGAAGGCGTCGGATGAATTCTCGGCCCAGGCAAAGGCCGAGCCGCTGGCCATGAAGCTTGCGGACGCCGTCGGCCACAACCGCGTGGCGATCAACTTCACTTGGACGCTGATGACGGGCTTCCTGGTCATGTTCATGCAGGCCGGCTTCGCGCTCGTCGAGACGGGCCTGTGCAGGGCGAAGAACTCCGGCCACACCATGGCCATGAACTTCATGATCTATCCCATGGGCATGCTCGGCTTCTACATCTGCGGGTTCGCATTCATGTTCGGCGGCATGGCCGACCCCATGACGCCGGCCGGAGGAGGAATTGGCACTATGGGAGGATACGCGGGGCTAAACCACGAGCTCGGGTTCATGCTCGGCGGCCATTTCATAGGCCTATTGGGCTGGAAGGGATTCTTTTTGCAGGGAGCCGGCTATGACACCGCGGCGTTTGCGCTCTTCCTGTTCCAGATGGTGTTCATGGACACCACCGCAACCATACCCACCGGGGCTGCAGCGGAGCGATGGCGCTTCTCCGCCTTCATGATCTACGGATGCTGCATCGGGATGATCATGTACCCGGTGTTCGGCAACTGGGTCTGGGGCGCGGGCTGGCTCTCGCAGATGGGAGTCAACTGGGGCATCGGCCACGGCCACGTTGATTTCGCGGGCTCTTCAGTGGTCCATATGCAAGGCGGGGTCATCGCACTCATCTTTGCCTGGCTGATCGGCCCCAGGCACGGAAAGTATGACGCGAACGGCAAGATCGTTAACCCAATCATTCCCCACAGCATCCCGATGGTCATGCT
>CAYQOH010000104.1:0-9470 GCA_964419075.1 uncultured Opitutaceae bacterium
GGAGCCCGTGTTCACGTAGAGGTTGCCCGCGCTGCTCGTCACCGAGCCGTTGCTGGTGGTGACGGTCACGGTGTACTGCCCGGAATCGGAGGCCTGGGCGTTGGCGATGGTATAGGTGGGTCCCGTCGCCCCGGGGATCGCCGCGCCGTTGAAGGCCCACTGGAAGGTGAGCGTGCCCGATCCCGACGCCGTCACCGAGAACGTCGCGCTCCCACCGACCGCCGTGTACTGGTCCGTCGGCTGGGCCTGGATCTGCGGCGCGCCGTTCGCGCTGCCCTTGCGGATCGTGTCGTTGCTTGCGTCCGAGACATAAAGATGGCCGCTTCCATCCACGACGATGCCAAACGGCTGGTCAAACAGCGCGCCCCCTCCCGTGCCATTCGCGTAGCCTGCGACCCCCGCGCTGCCCGCCAGCGTGGTGACAATCCCGGCCGGCGTGATCAGTCGGATCGTATTGTTCCTCTCGTCCGTCACGTAGATGTTGCCGCCCCCGTCCACCGCGACGTCTACGGGGGCATCGAATCGCGCCGACGCTCCCGAGCCATCCGCGCTGCCCTGGCTGCCCGCCTTGCCCGCTACGGTGGTCACGACGCCGGCGGGTGTGATCTTGCGGATCGTGCCGTTGCCGTAGTCCGCAACATAGAGATTGCCGCTTCCATCCAGCGCCAGGCCCGCAGGGGACTGGAACTGCGCTGCGGTGCCCGTTCCGTCCAGGCTCCCGGATGTCCCGGCGGTGCCGGCAAATGTGGTCACGGCCCCGGACGGTGTGATCTTTCGGATGTCGAAGTTCATCCGCTCTGAAACATAGATGTTGCCGTTTCCGTCCACCACAATGCCGGCCGGCGAGTTGAAAAGCGCGCCGGATCCCGACCCGTTTGTGGTACCTGAGACCCCTGGGGTGCCCGCAAAGGTCGTCACGACGCCGGACGGCGTGACTTTGCGAATGGTCTGACCCGCCAAATCGGTGACATACATGTCGCCGCTCCTGTCCATCGCGATCCCATAGGGGTAGTTGAACTGCGCCGCGGCGCCCGTGCCGTCCGCGTAGCCAGTTCTGCCCGGCGTTCCCGCCACCGTCGAAACGGCGCCGGACGGCGTCACCTTGCGAATGGTGCAGTTGGAATTGTCCACAACGTAGAGATTGCCACTCGCATCCAGCGTCATGCCCGTTGGGTAAAAGAACTGCGCCGCGGAGCCCGTCCCATCCGCGTAGCCCTGTCCAGGGAGCCCTGCCAATGTGGTCACAACGTTCGGCGGGGTGATCTTGCGGACCGTGAAGTTGTAAAAGTCCGCGACATATACGTTGCCGCCTCCGTCCACCGCGATGTCGTAGGGGTAATCGAATTCGGCCGCGGCTCCCGTGCCGTCCGAGAAGCCGGCAAGCCCGGCGACGCCCGCCAACGTGGTCACCACTCCCGCCGGCGTGACCTTGCGTATGGTGTCGTTCAGGATATCCGCAACATACATGTTGCCGCTCCCATCGACCGCGACCCCTGTTGGAAAATTGAACTGCGCGGCGGCTCCCGTTCCGTCCCTATTGCCGTAGCTGCCCGGGTTTCCAGCAATCGTGGTCGACACGCCGGCCGACGTGATCTTCCTAATCGTGCAGTTATACGTATCCGCAACGTACACGTTGCCGCTGGAGTCCACGGCGATGCCATAGGGCTGGTTGAACCGCGCGCCCGTGCCGGTGCCGTCGACGGACCCGGCGACGGTCGCGGTGCCCGCAAACGTCGTCACGACCCCGGCGGGCGTGATCTTCCGGATCGTGTGGTTCAGTTGATCCGCGACATACACGGTGCCGCTTGCATCCACGGCGACGTTGCCGGGCGTGGCAAACCTCGCGGCCGGCCCCGTCCCGTCCGCGTAGCCGGACATCCCCGCCGTGCCGGCGAGCGTCGTCACCACGCCGGCCGGCGTGATCTTGCGAATGGTGTCGTTTCCCTGGTCGGAAACATACACGTTTCCGCCTCCATCGACCGCGAGTCCGGCCGGACCATTGAACTGCGCGGCGGAGCCCGTCCCGTCCCGGCTTCCCGTGACCGCGAAGCTTCCCGCTATCGTCGTCACCAGGCCGGCCGGCGTGACCTTGCGAATCGTGTTCCCCGCCACGTCGGCGACATACACGTTTCCGTTTGCGTCGACCGCCACGCCGTCGGGATAGAAGAATCGGGCTGCGGCTCCTGTTCCGTCCGTGATACCGAGCGGAAAGGGGCTTCCCGCGAGCGTGGTGAACGTATAGGGGGTCGCGTAGTTGCTCTGGGCTTGGGTGGCGGGAAGCGGCAGAAGGGCCGCCGCGAGCGGAATCCCGATGGCCGGTAGGGACTTTGCCGCAGTTCTTAGCAGGCGCATGAAGCTCATCTTGTTCTGGTTGTTTTCTGGGGGTGGAGGCGAGGGTTCGGGCAGACGAAATGTGGGATGAGGTCAGCGCGATGGCCGGCAGCGGGCTCCGGTCCGACAAGGGCCGCCCATCCGTTCCGCCCCGCCGGCGCCTGCGGGTCCATGCCTCGCCCGGCGCCGGCCGCTACTGTATCCAATAAATAAGTACACGGACGCCATGAACAGGGACTTGAAGGGTTCGCAGCCGGGCGTCCAGGTCACAGGTATCATGGAAGCATGGTTCATACCAAGACCCGATAAGCTATGTTTCTCGTTACCCCATACTGTCTTACGTATAGGCTGTTTCGCCTTCAGGATGCGCGTGAGGTTCGAAACCGAGACCTTGGGGTCCCGATTATGGGACCGCTTGGCCACCAGCCAGTTCCATTACCTCCTGTTCTGGGCCCCATTAGGAGAATGACGGCCGGTGCCGGGAGCCGGCCCGCGGGCGCGACCGTGCCCCTGGACTTACAGTGAATCCCCGCTTCCGCTCACGCTGGACATCCCGCCGTATTCGCTGATCACCGGCGCCGCACCCGGAGAGGGTCGAAGCCCCTCGAACACCGCATTCACGACGGCCGGGCTTATGGCGTCCCGAAGATACGGCGTGATCGATGCCGAATCGCTCGGCGGAACGCCCCTGGCCCTTTGGAACTCCACGATCGCCTGCTCCACCGCGATACCCGGTCCCATGCCGCGGCTCTGGAATTCGTTGTCGGAGACATAGCATGTCGAGGCGTACCAGTCGTCCACGGTCGACGACATCTGAAAGAGGCACCCCGGGGGCGCCATCGAATCCGGCTTCCCGAATGCCTGCAGCAAGTCGGCGTTCGCGGGATCGGCGAGATACGGGGCGAGCTGCGCCGCAGTGGCGGGCGCCTGGCCGTTGTTGGCGTCAAGGTAGTCCCTCGCGGCGGCCGCGACTATCGCCCCGAGCCGCGCCTGGGCCTGCATCCGCACCTGAGCCAGCGCCTTCCTCGTGCTGGCCTCGGTGTCCAGGCGAATGTCCCTGACGGGACCGAGCCAGTCGTCGTCCTTGAGGAGCCTCGTCTCCGGGTCCGCCAATTCAGGATGCGCGGAGAGGTAGTCCTTGAGCCTCGCTATCCGGGCGGCCAGACGAGGGAGCAGGTCCCGGGGCGGCTTGCTCGATGAGGGGCCGCTCTCAAGGAGCCTCGGGATTCCGGCCCCCTGCGCATCGATCCTGGCGCCGACGCGCGCGACCTGATTTCGTAGCCGGAAGTTCTCGCGCCTCAGGTCGGAGATCTCCGAACGCATCGAATCAATCTCTCGCCGGGATATGGGGGCCCCACGGGTGATCCGCTCGTACGCCACCAACGCACCCGCAAGAACCCCCACGGCGGCCAGCGCCAGCGCCAGATTTGCTCTCCGATGTGGGAAACCGGTGCTCATGGGAATCGGCAGCCCATTCAACGACGGCAGGGCTGCCGACCGCAACGCTGCGGGCGCCCGGGTTTGGTCGAAATTAGGTAAAAGACGCCCGAATCACGGCCCCGGGGCCGTGACCCCGCCCGGGCCCGTGTCTGCGCCGCCTATTTCTTGGCCGGAGGTGCGCTCGCGGGGGGCGGGCTTGCCGGCGCCGAGTCCGCGGGGGCGGGCGACGCGGAGGCCGGGTTGGCCGGGGCCTGCGCCTTATCCGCCGCCTCGGGCTTCTCCTCCTTCTCCTCGGGCTTGACCGCAGCGGCCTGGGCCCCGAGCTCGGAAATGTCGGCCGCCGAAAGGACCACGAGATTGGTCGGCCGTCCGTTCTCCAGGTACTGGGTCGCGATGCCGAGGACCAGGCCTGCCGGGTCGAGGACGGGCACCCCGAGTGCCTGGTCGCTCATCAGGAACATCCTGCGCGGCTTCTCAACGATCCCGACCACCGTAGTCTCCCGTACAATCGGCACCCGCTGAAGACTCTTGTGCGCGCGCGTCACGTAGTAGTAATTCCCGAGCACCTCCGCCGCCGCCGCCTTGTCGAGCGAGATGCAGGGAAACGTGCGCGGCTTGGCGGTCGCGTCGGCGAGCGGGGCGATGAAGACCAGGTTGAGGTCGGGGTCCTTCAGCACGATGACGGACGGCACCTCGGTGTTGTTCGCGAGGCGCAGCTTCACATCCTTGAACTCGGTCTCCCCGATCTCGATCTTCTGGCCCCCCATGCCCTGGGCGGCGCGCATGGCCTCCATCGCGCCGCGGGGATCCACCAGGCTGAGGATCGTCACGGTCAGGCCGGACGGCGCGATCACCGTGCCGTTCACGTCCACCCGGTTTTCGCGGGGCGGCAGCGCGCGGTCGCCCACCGTCATCTTGATGGTCGCGACCAGCTCGACCGAAACGACCGTGTCTGCATACCGCTTCGCCAGGGCCCGCCCGTTGGCCGCGTCGGCTTCCGTCATGGCGAGAAGCCGCGCGGCGGGGAGGGTCAGTCCGAGCGCCGCCAGTGTGGCAATTGCGTTGCGAAGGGAGATCATGGGTGGGCGGGTTTGAGGTTGATTTCGACGAACAGAGTCTTGCCGCGGCGCTCCACCTGGAGCACCCACCAGCGCTTGCCCGCCTTGACGGCCTCGTCGCGGGAGCGGTGCAGCTCCTCGACGTTCGCGATCGGCTGGCCCCCGGCCGAGACCACCAGATCGTCACCGTGGAGGCCCGCGAGCTCCGCCCACCCGGCCGGCGTCGTCGTCGAAACGAGCACCCCGCTCGCGGAGGACTCCAGCTGCAGCCGGGTGCGATCGTCGAAGGCGAGGTTGCGGACCTCGAATTCGAGCTTTTCGTCCTCCCACAGGGGCATCTCGGCGGGGGGCCTGGGCTGCACCTCGAAGGTGACGGCCAGCTCCATGACCTTGCCGTCCCGCCACAGCTGGAATGTGCCCGAGCTGCCGATCTTGTATTGGCGGATCTGGCGGGCCAGGACCTCCGCGTCCTCCGCCCGCCGCTCGGCGATCGGGTTGCCGTCCAGGCTGAGCACGACGTCGCCGACCCTGAGTCCGGCCTTCTCGGCCTCGGTGCCCGCGTAGACCCGCGTGACCCGGGCTCCCCCGTCCTCCGAGTTGATCCCGAGGCGCTTGTTCAGCTTCGGGTTGAGCGGCTGCGATTCCACCCCGAGCCATGCCTTGAGGGCGCTCGGCGCGATCCGGTGCGGGTTCGTGTTCCTCAGGTCGATCGCCGTCTCGAGCACAGCGCCGGCGCGGCGGAAGTCGGCGATAGACGGGTGCGTGAGCGCCGTCTCGGAGTCCGGGAAGATCGCCGCCGTGAGCCTGCGAAGGCCGGCGACGTCCGTGACGGGCTTGCCGTCGAGCGAAATGATGACGTCCCCGTGCCGCAGCTCCGGCTCGGCCTGGCCGCTCGGGCCGCCGGGACGGACGTTCTCGACGAAGACGCCCACCTTGTCGGGAAGCAGCTCCTCCCGGATGACGGTCGAGGTCAGGTCCCGGACCACGGCTCCCCACTCGGGGACCTCGACGTCGTCCGCGCGCGCGAGCTCCCTCGCGGCGAGGGCGAATGCCGCGGTTCGCGGCCTGCCGGCGCGCAGATAGTTGAGCGTGAACACGCTGCCGGGAAGGCAGCCCGTCTCCAGGCGGTAGTAGTGGGCGATCGCCTTCTCATGCGCGCCCTCGACCGCGATGCCGTCGCACTTCAGCACCACGTCGCCCGCCTCGATTCCGGCCTTTGCAGCCGGCGAGCCGGCCGCGACGTCCGAAACAACGACGCCGCTGTCCGAGTCCTCGGCCTCGAGGCGCTCTTGCACGGTCAGGCCGGACCAGCCCCTGACGACGCGGCCCGTGGCGACCAGCTGCATCGCGACGCCGCGCGCAAGGTTGCCCGGCACGGCCCCGCCCAGATTGAAGACGCCGATCTCGTTCACGCCGACCACCTCGCCGCGGAGGTTGACCAGGGGGCCGCCGCTGTTGCCGCCGTAGATGCTCGCGTCGTGGAGCAGCCAGCGCACGAGCATGCCGACGTCCTCTCCCCGGAGCATCATCCTCCCGACGGTGCGCTCGGGAAGCACGAGCGCCGGGTTCGAGACGATTCCCCGGGTCACCGACTGCGACAGGAACCCCGGGCTGCCCAGGGCGAAGACCGTGTCGCCGGGCTTCATTCGGTCCGAGTCCCCGAAGACCGCAACCGGGAGCGGACCCGAGTCCCTCTTGAGCTGGGTGAGATCGAGCTGGAGGATGGCGATGTCGGTCAGCGGATCCTGGCCGACCCGGTGCGCGTCGACGTGCTGCCCGTCAAACAGGTAGCACCGGAACGCATCCACGTCCTCGCTGACATGGCAGTTGGTCAGCACGTGGCCGTCCTTCGTGATGATCACGCCGCTCCCAGCCGACCACGCCTTGGTCAGGTGCCCGTCGAACGGCATCAGCCGGATGGCCTCGATGCGCACGATCGACGGGAACACGCGCGAGAGCATCTCGGCCTGGGCCGCGGGCGCGCTCGACGCCTCGGCGGCCCGGAGGGACGCCGGGGAGGCGCAGGCAAGCGCGGCGACGAGGACGCGCGCAGCGACCGCGCGCCGCGACCGCAACGGCATTATCGGGGCATTCATTCGGGCGGAACTCCGCCTTCCATTGCAGACGGATGTCATCGGAACTGCAAACGACAAACACGGAGGCCGGCCCGCCACGGCCTTCGCTCGCCTCTCGGGCTTGGGCCGCAAAACTCTAGCAAGGCGCGCCGGGCGCCGGTAGACTGGATTCCATGTCTCACGACCAATGGACGGCGGTCGACCGCTACATCAACGGGCTGTTTGCACCGAACGACGACGCGCTGGATGCGGCCCTTCGCGACAGCTCCGCCGCCGGGCTCCCGGCGATCCACGTCTCGCCGTGCCAGGGAAAGATGCTCCACCTGCTCGCGCGAGCACTCGGCGCCCGCCGCATCCTTGAGATCGGCACGCTCGGCGGCTACAGCACGATCTGGCTTGCGCGCGCGCTGCCCGCCGGGGGCCGGATGGTGACCCTCGAGGCGGACCCGAGGCACGCCTCCGTCGCCCGCGCGAACCTCGCGCGCGCGGGCCTCAGCGCCGTCGTTGAGGTACGGGTCGGGCGCGCGCTAGATCTCCTGCCGCCGCTCGCGTCCGACGGGGGCGGCCCGTTCGACCTGATCTTCATCGACGCCGACAAGGCCGGCTATCCGGACTACTTCCCCTGGGCGCTCAGGCTTTCCCGGCGGGGAAGCCTGATCATCGCCGACAACGTCGTCCGGAACGGGGCGGTCGTCGACGGGTCCGGCGCCGACCCCGGCGTAGCGGGCGTGCGCCGGATGAACGACTTGGTCGCCGCGGAGCGGCGCGTGAGCGCGACCGAGGTCCAGACCGTCGGCAGCAAGGGGTACGACGGTTTCATGCTGGCCGTCGTGACTGGCGACCCCTGAGCGGTCCGGCGGCGCCGCCAGGGAAGGCGCCCGCACCGCCGGACGGAACGGCCTACCTCGGGGCCCCGAGGGTCGCCAGGGGCCCAGTTTCCCCTCGTGCCGGCGCGCCCGGCCCGCCATAGTCGCGCGATGGGAACCCCGCATGACTCCGGCACAGGGAATGAGGCGGAGCGAAGCTGCCCCTGCGGCAGCGGGAGGCCCTTTGCCTCGTGCTGCGGGCCGGTCCTTGCGGGGACCCGGCAGGCCGCGACGGCGGAGGAGCTGATGCGGGCCCGCTTCTGCGCGCACGTCGACCGCGACTTCGGCTTCCTCCACCGCACCCACCTCCCGACGGCCCGCAAGCCGTACGTCCCGCTCCCCGGCGAGCCGACGACCCAGTGGACCCGCCTCGTCGTGCACAGCCACGCGCCCGGCAGGACGCCCGGCACGGCCACCGTCGACTTCTCGGCCTACGGCCTTGAGGACGGGGTCGAGCATGTGCTCCAGGAGAAGGCCGAATTCATCCGCGATGGAGCCTCGTGGCTGTACTCCCGCGCCCTGCGCGAGGGCCCGGAGCCGTACCGGAACACCGGGAAGAGGCCCGGACGGAACGACCCCTGCCCATGTGGCAGCGGCAAGAAATACAAGCACTGCTGCCTGCCCAAGGGATGACCGGGCGCCCTCGGTCGCGAATTTCCCCTAAAATCCCCCGGGAACGGGACAATTCCTTGCCGGTTTACCCGCACTCCCCATAATCGGGCGCACGTTTCCAAGCAACCCCCGCCCTGCCGCATGCAATACCTCGGACTGCTGTTCATCCTCGCGCTTCTGGCGGTGAATGTGTGGGGCCTGATGCTCATCGCGGGGCTCTACTGGCGCAACCGCTGGTTCGCCCTCGCGGCGGGCCCCATCCTGGCGGTCACCCTCATCTTCGCGATCGAATGCCACCACGGCCTGGGGCCGTCGCTCCCCGGGCTCAACGTGTTCTCGACCCTGCTCTCGGTGGCCCTGATTACCGCGACGTCGGTCGGTTGGGAACCGGCCTGGCTTGGCGAGCGCTGGACGCCCCTCGTGCGAGCGTGGCGCGCCGAGTTCGCGCCGCGACGGCTCGTCGTGTGCTTCGGCGTCTTCGCCGCGATCTTCCTCTACGCGATGTCGTGGCGCTTCATCTACCCGGATATCGACGGATCGTCGGAGAAGATCGCGGACTTCTCCTACATCTGCAGCTACTACACCGGGGCGACGCTGCCGGTTCCCGACGCCTGGTTCAGCCCGTACCTCTCGACCCAGTACTACAGCTTCCAGCACTACGGCGCGGCGCTCATGGGCCGGGTCCTGCTGATCCCCACCGGCTCGTCATACAACATCGCCTACTGCCTGCTGATCGCGCTCGGCGGGACGGCGTTCGCCGGGAGTGTGTTCATGGTCGCGCGCAGGGCCTGGACCAGGACCGCGGTCATCGCGTGCTTCGTCATCGGCGGGACCGGGATGACCATCCTCGACCACTTCACCGACACGGATGTCACCCCGTGGACCAACATGCGCTTCATCGGCAGCGCGCAGATGGACAAGCCGCCGCTCGGGCCATGGCTCAAGGCCTACAACAACCGGTTCATGGTGCCCGAGCCGGGGAACAACACCTTCGTCATGGAGCTTCCGGGGGAGATCTACTCGTACGTGGTCTTCCTGGGGGACTACCACGCGCCGCTGTCGGGCTACTACCTGCTCGGGCTCTGCGC
>CAYQOH010000105.1:0-9415 GCA_964419075.1 uncultured Opitutaceae bacterium
TCCGCGTGCGCCGAGACCGGGGTCGCGGCGACGTAGGCCCTCGCGAGCGCGCCGGCGGCCTCGATGGTCGCGGGCCTCTCGTCGGTGGCGACGATCTCGACGTAGAACGGCCCGTGAACCAGCGCGATCTCGTTGCCCGCGCGGTACGCGTAATCCGCGAGCTGCAGGTCGGTGACGTCGGAGCGCCTTTGGGAGCTGTAGACCGAGTACGCGTTGGGCGGCTTTCCCATGTCGAATACAAACAGCTCAATCCACGTGGAGGGGGCCGCGGCGAGCGCCATGCGCTGGCATCGCAGGCCGGCCACGCCCGCCGAGAGATACACCTCGGCCTTGCCGTCTATCTTGTCGGACAGGTTCTCCGGGCCGAACGCCTCGGCGGCGCTCATCGGCCGAAGCTCGGCGGGAAGGGTCGAAAAGAGGTCCTGCGCCTTGGCCCGCTTGGGCTCGGCCGCGGCCTTGGATCCGTGGAAGGCGATGTCAACTGCGGGTGAGAACCGCGACTGCGCGCGAACGAGCCAGGCAAGCGTCGCGCACAGCACGAGGCACACGGTCGCGGCGGCTGCACTTTCTCGCGCCGACGGTAGGCGGCTCGACGTTGATATTGCCATGGGTTTGGAGCGGTCCGGCAGGGCGGAAAGGGCGCCGCCGGTGCTACAGGCAGAGATATTGACGGCACCTGCCTGCGCCTACACTGCATCGGTTGGCCAATGCACTGCATTAATTGACATTTGCCATGCGCGGAATTTGTCGTCTGGACCCGGCCCCTACGGGGTATTCCGGCGCGGGACGCCCGCGCAGAAGCCCCATGCAAGCCCGGCCGCGAATCCGGCGGCATGGGCGCCGACGTCGATATGGATCCCACCGGCCCCGAACATCCCAAGGAGCACCACTCCGGCCGCCAGCGGCGCGAAGACGGACCTCCAGCTTCGCTCTGGCCGGTGCTGCCCAACGACGCGTACCGCCCGCCCGGTGAGCAGCCCCAGACCCCCGAAGATGGCCGTGGACGCGCCGAGCGAGAGGTAGGGGCCGGGGTAGTTGAGCGCGGCGATCGCCAGGTTCCCGGTGAGCGCGGCGACCGCCAGCAGGAGCCACCCCCGCCGGCGCCCGAGGGTCGAGAGCACGGCGGAGAAGGCGAAGATCCCGCTCAATGCGTTGGAGACCAGGTGCCCGACATCGGCATGCAGGAAGAGGGCGGTGGCGATCCTCCAGTATTCGCCGCGGTCGAAGACGGCCTGCGCGTCCAGGGCGCCCGACTCCTCAAGGAGGCCGGGCCACCGGCCCTGCGCGCCATAGACGGCCATGACCGCGAGGGCCCATAGCAGGGGCGTGGCGATCTCCATCCTCCGCACGGGACCCCTTGCCGGCGGGGGCGGCGGCCATCCGACGCTTTCGCGATCGAAGCAACCAAGCTGCACCCGGACCTCCTCGAGCTCGCCCGGCTCCACCAGCAGGCGGAAACCGTCCCCGCAGGGGAGCAGCCAGTAGGGGCATCCCATGGCGAGCACGACCAGCCCGTGGTCGAACCCGGCCGCCGCCGTCGGGTAGGTCCCGGCTTCGGCGAGGTCCCCGGGGATCCCGTCGCCGGCCGTTTCACCTGGAGGGATCGGGGGCGGCATCGGGGGAATCATGCGGCGCCCGGGCTCCGTATCGAGGGCCAAAGGACCCGGCGGCGGTGCAGGGCGCGCGTCATGTCCAGGCGGCGCGCCGGACCTCGCGCGGCGAGATCCCCTGGCTGCGCTTCACGATGCGGGAGAAATGGAACGGGTTCTTGCAGCCGCAGAGCGAGCTTATCTCGGCGACTGTGAGGCCCGTGTCGCGCAGCATCGATACGCCCCGCTCCACCCGGGTCATCCAGAGGAAGCGCGCTGGGCTCGTGCCGAGATGCCGGCGGAAGCGCTGGTTCAGCCCGCTTGCCGAGCAGCCCGCCGCGAATCGGGCGCGGGCGAGGCAGCCCTCGTCGCCGAAGGACTCCTCGATGCAGGCCATGGCGCGGCTCAGCCCCTCGTCCTGCCTTTCGCGATGCGGCCAGAGCTCGGCCTGATGCAGGAATTCCGCGAAGAGCGTCAGGCCCAGGTGCTCCACCACGCGGCCCGCAGCCGGGCTGCCCACGCGCCGCGTGCCCTGAGCGGCGGAGAAGAGCCGGTGCATCATCTCCGAACAGGGCACCATCCCCGGCGACCGCGCCAGGCGCCAGCGCAGGTCGGCGGGCATGAACCGCGGGCGGATCGAGCACCAGGCGTGGTCCGTCTCCTGTTCGCCCGAGAAGACAAAATGCTCGCGGTGGCCGGGGAGGAAGAGCGCCGCGTGCTCCGTCGGGAGCGGGCGGGTCACGCCGTCCACGGTTACCCGGCCCCCTCCCTTGTGGATCACGACGATCTGGTAGTCGCGCTGGCGCCGCGGCCCGCAGTAGCCACCGGGGATATATTTGACCCGACCGAAGTCCACCTGGGCGGTCCGCACCTGGCGGTTGACCCAGGCGTACTCCCTTCCATGGTAATTGCCCATGGCTATCGGCTTGGACGACCCGCCCGCGCTGTCAACCGCCGTTGTCGCCCGGGATATGTATTTGATCCGCCCGGGCATGGCCAGCGGCCCCCGAATCTGCTATGAAGGGGGCCATGACAAGCCGAGAACGACTCGCCGCTAGCCTGGCGCACCAGTGCCCCGACCGCGTCGCGGTCGACTTTGGCTCCACCGCCGTGACGGGCATCCACGTGTCGGCCGTCACGCGCCTTCGTCGGCAGGTGTTGGGAGACGCGGACTATCGCGTGAAGGTGAACGAGCCCTACCAGATGCTCGGCGAGATCGACGATGAGCTGCGGGAGGCCCTGCCGATCGACGTCGTCGGCGTACTGGGGCGCAAGTCCATATTCGGCACGGAGTCGCGCGACTGGAAGCCGTTCACCCTCTTCGACGGAACGGAATGCCTCGTGCCGGGCCAGTTCAACGTCACGCCCGCACCCGACGGGGGCTGGCACATCTACCCCGAAGGCGACACCGCCGCCATGCCGAGCGGGCACATGCCTCTCGGGGGCTACTTCTTCGACTCGATCGTCCGCCAGCATCCCGTGGACGACGAGCGGCTCGACCCCGCCGACAACCTGGAGGAGTTCGCCCCCCTCAACGCGGCGGACCTCGTGTACTACCGCGCGCAGAAGGCCTGGCTCGAGGAGCGCGCGGACTACGGCGCCCTCCTGGTGGCGCCGGGCGCCGCCTTCGGCGACATCGCGCTCGTGCCCGCGCCGTTCCTGAAGGACCCCAAGGGCATCCGCGACATCGAGGAATGGTATGTTTCGACCGTCGCGCGCCAGGACTACGTCCTTGAGGTGTTCGATCGCCAGTGCGCCATCGCGGAGGAGAACCTGCGCACCCTGATCAGCCTCTTCGGGGACACGGTGCAGGTCGCAATGCTGACAGGCACGGATTTCGGCACCCAGCGCGGGCTGTTCATTTCGCGCGAGGCCTACCGGACGCTCTACCTGCCGTTCCACCGCCGCCTGAACGACCTGATCCACCGGACCTCGTCCTGGAAGACGTTCATCCACTCGTGCGGCGACGTCTATCCGTTGATCCCGGACTTCATTGAGGCCGGCTTCGACATCCTCAACCCCGTGCAATGCTCCGCCGCCGAGATGGATCCCGCTCGGCTCAAGCGCGAATTCGGCCGGGCCATCACCTTCTGGGGGGGAGGCATCGACACGCAGCACACGCTTCCCTTCGGCACGCCGGACGAGGTTTACCGGCAGTGCCGCGAGCGGATCGACATCTTTGGGCCCGACGGCGGGTTCGTCTTTGACGCCATCCACAACGTCCAGGGACCGACGTCGGCCGAAAAGATGCTCGCCATGTTCAGGGCGGTCCGCGACAGCGCCCACGGCTGAGGCCCCGCCATGGACTCGATCCCGATCCGCCCGGGCCCCGCCGAGGTCAATTTGCGCTACCTCGTCCCCGTATGCCTGGTGGCGACCGTCGGGGGTCTTCTTTTCGGGTTCGACACCGGAGTGATTTCGGGGGCGATCGAGCCGCTGACGGCGCGGTTCGGCTTGGGCGACTTCATGAAGGGCTGGGCTTCGGGCTGTGTGCTCATCGGGTGCGCCGTGGGCGTCCTTCTTGTCGGACCGCTCTCCGATCGCTTCGGCAGGAAGCCCGCCCTGTTCCTCGCGGCGGCCATGTTCATCGCCTCGGCCGTCGGCACGGCGCTCGCGTCCCAGGTCGAGGTCTTCATCGCGTTCCGGATCATCGGGGGCCTCGGCATCGGCATCGCCTCGATCTCGACCCCGATGTACATCGCCGAGATCACGCCGGCGCAGATCCGCGGGCGCATGGTGGCCGTCAACCAGATTGCCGTCGTGGGTGGGATCACGGCGACCTCGTTCGTCAATTACTTCATCGCCCAGGGCCGCGACCAGCAGTGGCTGATCGACACGGGATGGCGCTGGATGTTCGCCACGGGCCTCGCGCCGGCCTTGGTGTTCTGTGTCCTGCTCGTCCCGATCCCCGAGAGCCCGCGTTGGCTGATCGAGATGAAGCGGGACGGGGCGGCGAAGGCGGTCCTTTCAAGGGTGGGCGGGGCGGCGTTCGCCGAGGACGAGTCGTCCAGCATCAAGGCCGCGATCTCCCAGGAGGAGGGCACGTGGGCGGCCCTGTTCTCCCACCAGCTCCGCCGCCCGCTGCTCCTCGGCATCGCGCTGGCCGTCCTTCAGCAGGTCACCGGAATCAACGTCTTCATGTATTTCGGCGCGACGATATTCAGGAGCCTGAGCGCCTCCACGGGGGTGGACGCGGGACTTCTGCAGCAGGTGGTCATCAACGGCGCGGGCATCCTCTTCACCGTCGTTGCGATCGCCACCGTGGACCGCTGGGGTCGCAGGCCCCTGATGATTGTGGGCACCGTCGGCATGGGTGCCAGCCTCCTGGCGATGGGCGCCATGGCCCAGAGGATGTCGGATGCGGGGTCGGGCAGCGCGTGGATGCTGCTCTTCATCGTGCTCTACATCGCCGCCTTCGGACTCTCGGTCGGCCCGGTCACCTGGGTGATCCTTTCGGAGATCTTCCCGACGGCCGTGCGGGGCCGCGCCCTCGGCCTTGCGACGTTCTTCCTGTGGGTCGCCGACTACGCGGTCACGCAGACGTTTCCGATGATGGATGCGAAGGGCCAGTGGCTCGTGCGCCATTTCAACCACGCGTTCCCGTTCTATCTCTACGCGGCGTTCTGCGCCGCGCTGGTGGGCGTGGTGTGGCGTTTCGTGCCCGAGACCAAGGGCCGCACCCTTGAGCAGATCGAACTGGGATGGGGCGAATGACCCCACAGGACGCCATGCCGAGCGCGGAGCCACAGCCCGACATCGCCGTGATCGCGTGCCGTGTGCTCGAGGATGAGATCGAGGCCCTGTCTCGGGGCGCCGCCCACATCGTGCGGCGGGAGTACCTCGAGGTCGGCCTGCACGACCAGCCGACCGGCCTGCGCACGCTCCTTGCCGGCGCCGTCGGGCGCGCCGAGGACGACCCGAGGGTTCAGCGGGTGGTCCTGGTCTACGGCCTCTGCGGCCTCGCGCTTGTCGACATCTCCCCGCGCCGCTGCCCCCTCGTGGTCGCCCGGGCGCACGACTGCATCACCCTCTTCCTCGGCAGCAAGGAGCGCTACGCCGCGACGATGCGCGACGCCCCGGGAACCTACTGGTACTCGCCAGGCTGGAACAAGGCCCGCCGGGTGCCGGGCCCGGAGCGCGAGGCGCAGCTTCGGAAGGAGTACACCGCGAAATTTGGCGAGGAGGACGCGGAGGCGCTCCTGGAAATGGAGCGCGCCGCCTTCGCGCAGCACTCAACGGCCGGCTACTCGGATCTCGGCCTTCCGGGGAACGAGGAGAGCCGCCGCTACGCCGAGCAGTGCGCGCGGTCGCTCGGCTGGCGCTTCCAGGACCACCCGGGGGATTCTTCGCTCCTGCGCGACCTGCTGCACGGCCCATGGGACAACGACCGGTTCCTGACCGTGCATCCCGGGGAGCGGATCGCGCACTCCACCGACGCCGACATCATGAAGGCGGTACCCTCGAGGCCGGGGGATGGAAAAGCCCCGGTGGGGCCGGCGCCATGAGCGACGGCAGGCCCGTCGCCGCACGCCCGAGCGCCACCCGTGCGCCGGACTTCGGCCTTGTGGGCGCGAACCCCGCCCGCGCCGTCGAGAACGGGCTCGCTGAGGCCGGCTGGAGCGGACACGTCGGCCCCATCCATGAGGTGGTACGGGAGGACCGCCTTCGGGCGCACGTTAACCCAAGGGCGGTCGCGTCCCACCTCTGCGGCCCGCCGATGAGGGCAGGCGCCAGCAGGCGGATGCTCGGAGAATCCGGCGCCCCGCAAGTCCAGATCGCCCACGACGCGTTCTGAGGCGAACCGATTCGATCCGAGGCAAACCCCATGCCGCCCCTACGCATCGATCTCCGATTGTCCGACGAGCGCCATTCCGTGGCGGTGCCCGGCGCCGAAGCTTCGCTTCCCCTCACCGAGGTGCTGGCCCGCCGGGGCTTTCCCCTCAACACCCGCTGCGGCGGGCGCGGGCTGTGCGGCGGGTGCGAGGTCGAGCTGAGCGCGGGATCGCTCAGCCGCGCGGCGGACGGCGCTCGCGTCGACGCGGGCGCGGCCCGGCTGAAGGCGTGCCAAGTGCGCCTGCGCGGGGAAAGCGTCGGGCTGGACGTGCCGGCCGGCTCGCTCCTGCGGCACCAGCCCTCGGTGGTCTCGGAGTTCCGCCTCAACATCCCCTGGGCGCGCGACCCTCTCGCCCCCGCCGCGAGATACGGCGCTGCCGTTGACGTCGGGACGACGACGGTAGCGCTGCTGCTGTGCGACCTCGCCACCGGCGCCGTGGCGGGCGAGGCGTCGGCGTTCAACGCGCAGATCCGCTTCGGGGAGGACGTGGTCACGCGGATCCAGCGGTGCGGCGTGGATAGCGACGCGCTGCGCCAGCTGCAGCAAGCCGTCGCGGAGGAGACCATCACCCCCCTTCTGGGCGAGGCCTGCCGCCAGTCGGGCGTCTCCCCGGGCGAGGTCGGCGTGATGGTGGTCGCGGGCAACACGACCATGCTGCACCTTCTGGCGGGCGTGGACCCGACATCGATGGGCGTCTTCCCCTTCCGTCCCTCCTTTCTGGGGCACCGCGTCTACGCCCCGGCGGACGTCGGCCTGGCGTTCGGCGGCCCGGCCGCGCGGATGCACCTGCTGCCCGGGCCCGCCGCCTACGTGGGGGCGGACCTCGCCGCCGGCATGGTCGCCACGGGCATGATCTACGAGGAGGGGCCGGTGCTGCTGATCGACGTCGGCACCAACGGCGAGATTATAGCCAAGGCCGGCAACCGGCTGGTCGGCTGCGCCACCGCGGCAGGACCCGCGTTCGAGGGCGCGGGCCTCACCAGCGGCATGCGAGCCGTCTCCGGCGCGATCGAGCACATCAGGCTTCGGACGGAACCCTTCGGGGCCGAGCTCAGTCTGATCGGCGCAGCAAGCCGGCCGCTCGGCATCTGCGGCTCCGCCTATGTGGACTTTCTCATGGAGGCGCGGCGCGCGGGAATCCTGCAGGCCAACGGCCGTCTCGAGAACGCGTTTTGCTCGCGGGCGGGAGACGCGGTCCAGGTCGATGCACAGGGGCGAAAGCTGTTGCTGCATGCCCACGGCGCCTCGGGGCCGATCTGGATCTCAGAGCTCGATATCGCGCAGCTGCTGCAGGCCAAGGCCGCCATCGCCGCCGGAACCGAAACGCTGCTGCACGTGTTGGGCGTCGCGGCGTGCGACGTGAAGCGGGTCTACCTGGCGGGCGGATTCGGCTTCCATCTTTCGCTCGAGCACGCGATCGGCTGCGGGCTGCTCCCCGGCTTTGACGCGGGGCAGATACAGGTCGTCGGAAACACGTCGCTCGGAGGGGCCTTCCTTGCGTTGAACGACCAGAGGCTCGTGGGGGAGATGGTCGGCGCCTGCGCCTCGATGGAGGTGATCGAGCTCAATCTCCAGCCAGGATTCGAGGACGCCTTCATCGACCAGCTGGCCTTGCCCTGAAACCCATGAGCCTCCCTCCCGCAACACGCCCTCATATGAGCCCTCGCCTGATGGCCCTCCGTGTGCTAAGCTCGCCACCCACCCCAAACATGCCCTTATCATGACCACCGTCGAACTACTACAGCAGGCCGTCATCAACGGAAAAAGCAAGGACGCGAAAGCGCTCACGCAGCGGGCGCTCGACGAAGGGGTCCTGCCGGGCGACTTGGTCGACACGGCGCTGGTCCCGGCGATGGCGGCGGTCGGCGAGAAGTTCAAGAACAACGAGATCTTCGTCCCCGAGATGCTCGTCGCGGCCCGCGCGATGAAGGAGTCGATGGGCGTGCTCGAGCCGCGGCTGCTGGCCGCCGGCATCACGCCCAAGTACACGGCCGTGATCGGCACGGTGCAGGGCGACCTGCACGACATTGGCAAGAACCTGGTGGCGGTCATGTGGAAGGGGGCCAACTTCCGTGTGGTCGACCTGGGCACCAACGTTGCGCCCGCGGCCTTCGCCAAGGCGGTTGCCGAGCACAAGCCCGATGTCGTCGGACTCTCGGCCCTCCTCACCACGACGATGCCTGCGATGATAGAGACGGTGAAGGCGATTCGGTCGGGACCCTTTCCCCGCGTGAAGATCGTCATCGGCGGGGCGCCGATCAGCCAGGAGTTCGCCGAGGAGATCGGGGCCGACGGATACGCGGCGGACGCGGCCTCGGCCGCCGACAAGGCGAAGGCCCTTGTCGCGACCGCCTGAGTCCCGCGCCGCGTGCCCGCCTCCGCGCTGAGCCGATGAGATTCCAGAGCCTAGCCATCCCCAACGCGGACGACCTGCTCTTCGGCACGGCGCCGAAGCCGCTCGTCACCCGGCACGGCCTTCGGCTTGGCGGCGGCCTGGTCTATCCGGAGCTGAACTTCACGCTGCCCCCCATGGAGATCACGGCGGCGACGATGCGGACGGTCGTCCGACACTACGAGGGGATCATCAAGGACGCGCTCCGGCGCGCGGCCGAGCTCGAGGCGCCGGGCGTCGTGATCGAGTTTGAGACCCTGCCGCCGATGACCGCGACGCCGGCCTTCGGCCTGGAGATCGTGCGGGTGCTGATTGCGGGCATGGACGAGGCACGGCGGACTTACGGGATTGCAAGCGCCCTGCGCATGACCCCCAACGACAACCGCGAGTTCACCCGTCCTCCGGTCCTGCGCTCCGGCGAGCATTGGGAGCGGATGCTGGAGCTCTTCGAGGGTTCGGCGGCCGCCGGCGCCGAGCTGCTGAGCATCGAGTCGGTGGGCGGGAAGGAGCTGCACGACGAGGCGCTCATGAACTGCGACTTGGGGCAGGTGATCTTCGCCCTGTGCGTCCTCGGCGTGCGCGACATGGAGTTCCTCTGGA
>CAYQOH010000106.1:0-9308 GCA_964419075.1 uncultured Opitutaceae bacterium
GCGCCGAACGAGATGACGATCCCCTGGCGGCGCGCCTGCTGGACCACGATGATGTTCGCGAGGCTCGAAGTCACTATCGCGTTGCCGGCGAAGCTGTTGGCGACGGCCATGACGTAGGCGTTCGTGGCGTGCACGAGCGGGACGAGCTTCACGAGCAACATCACGGCCGGTGCGTTGCCGATCAGAACCGACAGCCCCCCGGTGAGCACGGCCAGGTTTGCCGGCCGGCTCGGGTCGAAGCCGACGCCATCCATCCACCGCACGAGCTGCTCGCCGTAGCCCGTGGCCTGGAAGGCCGCGCTCACGACGAACAGCGCCATGAACATGAGCAGGATGCGCCAGTCGACGAGGGCCAGCAGCTGGTCGGTGCGAAATTTCGCGCTCAGCAGGTGCACGCCCGCCGCAACCAGCACGGTCACCTCCCTCGGAATCGAAGTGAAGAAGAGGGCGAGCACGGCGCCCAGGATCACGACGCCCTTGCCAGCGTGATAGCGGTCAAATGCGTACGTCACCGAGGCCTCGGAATCGGTGTCATCGGTCCGCAGTTCGGGGGGGCCGGCGCGGTGAGCCAGTTTCGCGACGAGGAACGTGACGGCGACGCTGACCGCCACCGGAACGAGGCTCCAGACGAGGTACCTGAGGAAGCTCAGGCCCGCCAGGGTGCCGATCACCATGTTCTGAGAATGCCCTATGAGCGTTGCGGCGCCGCCGATGTTGCTGGCGGCGGCAAGCGCGATCAGGTACGCGATGGGGTTGATCCCCTTCTGCACCAGGGCCGAGGCGACGACGGGCGTGAGGACGTAGCAGACGATGTCGTTGTTGAGGAAGGCGGATAGACCCGCGGTCACCACGACCAAGTACAGCAGGAAGGAGCTCGGATCCCCGAGGCGCCTGGAAATTCCCTCGGCGAGCCGGTCGTAGAAGCCCGAGAGCCGCAGCTGCGCGGATATGACGAAGAATCCGAACAGCAGGAAGATGGTGGGCCAGTTGACGCTGGAGGCTGTCTGCTCCGTCGAGCTCCCCGAGAAGATCATCATCCCGATTGCACCCAGGAGCGCGATGCCGGTCCGGTTGAGCCTCAGGCCCGGGATGCGCCCGATCGCCAGCCCGACATAGGTAAGGACAAAGATGGCGAGGACGACGGGCCTCTGTTCAAACGGGACGTGCATGGGCTCTGGGGCTCGGGCGGAACGAACTTGATACCGCGACCGCCGGTGCACAATCTCCTAACATGGGTACAGCGACAAAAATCCTTATCGGCATCATTGCTCTGGCCGTGATCGCGGGGCTCATGGTCACCTCCAGCTACAACCGGCTCGTGAGCCTCAGGCAGGGCACGGACGCCCAGTGGGCGCAGGTCCAGAATGTCTACCAGCGGCGGGCCGATCTCGTGCCCAACCTCGTGAGCACCGTGTCGGGCGCCGCGAACTTCGAGAAGTCCACGCTCATGGCGGTCACCGAGGCCCGCGCCTCGGTCGGCAAGGTGGCGCTGCCCGCCGGGACCGCGCCGACCGATCCCGCGCAACTCGAGGCGTTCCAGCAGGCCCAGGGACAGCTCGGCGGCGCCCTCTCCCGGCTGCTCGTGGTCGCGGAGCGGTACCCGGAGCTCAAGGCCACCGCCGGGTTCCGGGACCTTCAGGCGCAGCTCGAGGGCACGGAGAACCGCATCGCCGTCGAGCGCGGCCGATTCAACGAGGCCGTGCAGGCCTACGACACGGCCATTCAGCGGTTTCCCGCGGTCATCCTTGCGGGCATGTTCAACTTTGCCTCACGGCCCTATTTCACGGCGACCGCCGGATCCGAGACGCCGCCGAAGGTCCAATTCGACTTCAACAGCGCCGCGCCCGCCAAGCCGTGAGCCTGCGCGCCGTAGGTATCGCGCTTCTGGCCCTCTGCGCGCCCTGCGCGCGGGCGGCGGAGGTCATCCCCCCGCCCCCGCGGGCGCACTTCAACGACTATGCCTCCCTTGTCCGGCCGGAGACGGCCGCGGCGCTCGACTCGAAGCTCGCGCAGTTCGAGAGGGACACCTCGAGCCAGATTGTCGTCGCGATCTTTCCCACGATGCAGAGCGACTCCTCGATCGAGGACTACACGGTCCGGGTCGCCCAGGCCTGGCGTGCCGGGATCAAGGGCAGGGACAACGGCGCCGTCCTCTTCATCTTTGCGAAGACCCACAAGCTTTACCTTCAGGTGGGCTACGGCCTCGAGGGCCCCCTGCCCGACGCCATGGCCAGGCGGATCATCGATAACGAGATCGCCCCGCGGTTCCACGCGGGGGATTACGACGGCGGCGTGAGCGCCGGCGTTGACGCGATCCTGGCGGCCACCCGCGGGGAGTACCGTGGGACCGGCCGCACCGTGGCCGACCGGCGTGCGCAGGGCTTGTCCCCCGGGTTGCTGTTCGCTCTCTTCGCAATCATCGTGATGCTTTCGATCTTCAGGCGGGCGGCCTCGGTGTACAACGGCGGGGGCCGCCGCGCATTCGGGGGCTTCGTGCCGCTCATATTCCCGGGCGGCGGCGGGGGATTTGGCGGCGGAGGGGGTCTTGGCGGCGGGGGCGGTTTCTCGGGCGGCGGCGGCGGGTTTGGCGGCGGCGGTGCCGGAGGGAGCTGGTGAGGCCCATGAACCTGCCCTTCCTATCCCCGAGAATCTCCCATCGGCGCGTGCTTGGGGCCATCCGCAAGGCGGAGGCCGGGACCTCGGGCGAGATTCGCGTCCTCATCGCGCGCCACAAGGCTGCGGACCCCGTTGCGTCCGCGCAGTCCTACTTCAACAGGCTCGGCATGGCGCATTCTCCCCATCGAAACGGCGTTCTCATCTTCGTTGCCCCCAGGTCCCGACGCTTCGCCGTGATCGGGGATTCCGGGGTGCATGAGAAGTGCGGCGACGCCTTCTGGGCGGACCTGGCCAAGGCGATGGCCGAGCACTTCAGGCGCGGGGACTTCACCGACGGCGTCGTCCACGGGATCGAGCGCGCCGGCGAGTTGCTCGCGAGGACCTTTCCGAGATCGAAGGATGACGCTCCCGCCCGGGCTCCCGAGGCGGACGAGGTCGATTGATCCGGCAGGCGGCGGCCGCCTACTTGTGGTGCTCTTGCTGCTTCGCGCCGGAGTTGGATGCCCGGGGCGCGGCGGCATGCTCGGCGCGCGGCGCCGGGCGGCCTCGTGACCGGTTGCCGTCCGGATGCGCGTACGCGTTGTCGCGGTGGCCCCCGTACCATCCACCCCCTCCGCCGACGACGACGTCAGTCTGAATCCAGGGCTCCCCGCCGTAATACTCTGGCCCGCCCGTCTCCACATAGCCGCCGACGCAGCCCGTCATCGGGCCAAGCTGCAGGCCGGCGACGGCCATGAGCCCGGCGATTGTCATAAAGGTGTGTTTCATGGGGTTTTTGGGGAATCCGTGCTCGCGACGTACTGCACCAGGCCTACGGTGCCTCCGGTGGGATCAAGGATGATTGAGAAACGGCTTCCGAACTCCGCGGCACGCGGCTCGACGAGGACCTTGCCGCCCAGCGCGGCGACCTTCTCGAGCGTCGTGTCCATGTCGGCGACGAGGATCACGCCAAGCCAGCTGGGCCGTAGGTCCCCGTCCGAGGGGAGCGCGGAGATCCCGGCACGGGAGTTCCCGCCACTCGCGATCACGAACTCGCTCTTGCGGCCGGAATGCGTCTCAGGCGCAACGTCGTACCCGAGGGCCTTGTGGTAGAATGCCGCTGTGGCGCCGGGGTCCTTGGAGTAGATTACAAACCAGTTCCATTCGCCGGGCACTGTCGTATCGTCGGGCGGATCGCCGGACGTCGACTGCAGGAGACCGATCGGGTTCTTCTCGTTGTCCGAGATGATGGCCTGGTAGCCTCGGTCGGGGAAGTTCTTTGCGGGGGCGTGCACCTTGCCGCCGTTCTCCTTGACCGCTGCGAGCGAGCCCTGAATGTCGGTTACCGAGACGTAACCGATCCAGCGCGACGGCTGATCCGCCTTGGCGGCGGAACGCGGGGCGAGCCCGGCGACCAGTTCGCCATTGTTCTTGAAGACGATGTAAGCCTTCCCCTTCTGGTCGATCGACGTCGCCGTCCATCCGAGGAGGCCGCAGTAGAACTTTGTCGCGGCGTCGGGATTGGAGGTGAAGAGGTCGGCCCAGACGAGCTTGCCGGGGCGGTGTTCCGTCGTGGGCGGCGCAGCAAGCGGCGGGAAGAGCGCTGCGCGTGCGGGAACCGCCATCCCAAGCGACATCAGTGCGACGCCTGCGAGGAAAGGGGCCCTTTTGGAGATCGGGATCTTGTGCATGGGTGGATTTGGAAGGGGTCGACTGGGCAGCATACCCCTTGGTCAGGCAGATCTGAATGGGGTGTTCCCCTCCCGGGGCCGAGACCGGCGGCCCCTCCACCGCCCCCCGCAGGTGCTATCGCCCGAGCAGGCGGCCGGCCAGCTGGGCCTCGAACCCATCCATGTTCTTCCAGCGAATCGCGACCCGCGCCTTGTAGGGTCCCGCGGGCGAGCGGCGCGTGTAGCCGTCGTCGGTCACCTGGAACGCGATCGTCTCCGTCTCGACGAGGTCCTCCGAGTAGGCGAGGTAGACGGCGACGCAGTCAAAAAGGGTCGTCGAATGGGTGCTGAAGTAGGTGCAGGTCATCCAGTTCTGTTGGGGCGCGAAGATGCAGTAGCTCTCAATGAGCGCGCGCAGCGCGGGATCGCCGGTGGCGCTCCAGATCGCATGATAGCGTTCGCCGCCGAGGCTCACGAGCCCGCAGGTGTCGAGCGGCGTCAGCAGGATGTCGCGCCACGGGGCGGCAAGCACCGCGCGCAGGCCCGCCGGATCGACACGCACGTTCGTTTCCGCGGAGGGCGTACCGCCGCCGTAGCCCACGTCGAAGCTGCCGTACATCCCCACGAAGCGGCACTTCGCGGCGATGCCGGGCGCCCGGGCCAGGGCGAGCGCCAGGCTGTGGACGGGCCCGATGGCGACAACGGTCACCGGCACGGGCGACCTCTCGATCACGTCGATCAGCGCCCCGACCCCGTCCGGATACACCTTTCCCGGATACTTGCCGATGTCGTAGCCTGCGATCCAGGCGTTCAGGGTCTTGAAGCTGTCGCCGGTCGGCCCGGTGTTGTCGCCTATCGCGACGGGCACGTCCGCCCGCCCGGCCGCCTCGAGGAACTTTGCAGCCACCTTGGCGCGGTACGGCGTGTCGGCGGGGTCGGCGAGGACCAGCTTCAAGTCCAGTTCGGGCGAGCGCAACGCGAGGGCCAGCGCCCAGCTGTCGTCGATGTCGGTGCCGATGTCCGTGATGAGCACCACGGGGGTTCGGGCGGCCGCCACGGGGGCCCCCTGTGCGCTTGCGAGGGGCGCCGCGAGGGCGATGAGGAGCAGGGGCAGTCCGGGGAGTTTCATTTGCGAAGCCTGGCGAGGATCTCCCGGCGGGCGGGAATCGAGGGCTGGGCCCCGGCGCGTGTCACCGAGATGGCGGCCGCGGCGTGCGCGAAGCGGACCGCATCGGCGAGCGGGCGGCCCTCGGCTAGGCGGACGGCAAGGGCTCCGCTGAAGACGTCGCCCGCCGCCGTCGTGTCGACGGCCTTCACCTTGAAGCCCCGGACCCAGCGCTCCCCGTCCGCGCCCGCGACCAGCGCCCCCTTCGCTCCCAGGGTGACGATGACGGTGCCGACGCCCCTGGCCTTCAGCGCCCGGGCCGCGCGGGCGGCGGACGCGACGTCCTTCACCCGTATCCCCGTGAGCAGCGAGGCCTCCGTCTCGTTGGGGGTCAGCACCGAGACGTTGCGCAGCAGGCGGTCCGGCAGGTGCTGCGCGGGGGCCGGGTTCAGGATCACCGGCACCCCTGCTCTGCTCGCGAGCCTCGCGGCGGCCTCGACCGTACGAAGCGGCGTCTCCAGCTGGACGAGGAGGACCCGGGCCTTTGCGATCGAGCGGCGGGCCGCGTTCACATCCGCCGGGGACAGGCGCTGGTTCGCCCCCCCGGCGACGCCGATCGAGTTCTCGCCGTCGCCGCCGACAAAGATGAGCGCCACGCCGGAGGGACGCGAGGGGTCCCGCACGACGTGGGAGACCCCTATCCCTTCCCTCCTGAAGCCCGCGACGGCCTCGTCGCCGAGCGAGTCCAGGCCGATGCGGGCCACGAAGGCGACCCGGCCTCCGGCCCGGGCCGCGGCGACCGCCTGGTTCGCACCCTTGCCTCCGGCTGCCGTGCTGAACTCGCCCCCGAGCAGCGTTTCCCCGGGCCTCGGCACGTGCGCGACCCGCAGGATCATGTCGGTGTTCGAGCTGCCGACGACGACGACGGCAGGACCGTGGGCGCTCGCGATCGTACTGGGCTGCGGCCTGGCCATCAGGACTTTGACAGGATCAGGAGGCCGAGTCCCGCGACATAGCAGACGAACATCGCCGCCAGCAGCACCGGCGTGCCCTTGGGGGCGCCCTTGAACTCCCTCCAGACAAAGACACCCCAGAGGGCGCCCACGAGCGTGGCCCCCTGGCCCAGGCCGTAGGAAAGCGCCGCCCCGGCCCGCGTGCTGGCGATGATGCTCAACGCCATGCCGGTGCTCCAGATCATGCCGCCGAGGATCCCCACGGCGTGCAGCCGGAAGCTCCCCTTCGTGAAGTAGTCGGAGAACGGAACCGGTTCGCCCGTTATGGGCCTGATCATGATCGCCGTGTTCCAGATGAAGTTGGAGAGCAGCACGCCCGCGCTGAACAGGACGACGGCGGTGTAGGGGCTCAGCTTCCCGGCCTCGAGGACCTGCAGCGCCCCCTGGGTCTCGATGCGGCCCATCGACTGGGCCACGAACTTGTAGAAGAAGCCCATGAGGGCGCCGGCCGCGATGGACAGGATGATCCCCTTCGCCGACGCGCGGCTGTCCGGGCCCGAGAGCCTCTTGTAGGCGAGGGCGTCCAGCACGATCGCTGCCCCGATGAGTCCGACACCCGCCGCCAGCATCGGCACGTTGCCCTCCCTCGTGGAAAGGTACGTGGTCAGCACCCCGAGGACAAGCGCGAGGCCGACGCCGACCGGGAAGGCGACCGCCATGCCCGCGATGTCGATCGCGGCGACGAGCAGGATGTTCGACAGGTTGAAGACGATGCCGCCGATGAACGCGGAGACGAGCCACTGGGACTGCGCCTGCGCAAGGTCCGCCGCGAAGGGCCGGCCCCCGGCGCCCGTGCTTCCCAGGGTGTAGGCGAGCACGAGCGACAGCAGGAAGACGCCGATCGCGTAGTCCCAGTAGAACAGCTGGAAGCGCCAGCCCTCGCGGGTGAGCTTCTGCGTGTTGGCCCACGACCCCCAGCAGAGCATGGTGACCACGCAGAGGGCGACGGCGAGGGGGTATGACTGTACGATGAACATGCCGGTGGGCGCCGCCTCCGGCGGACACTTGGTTTTGGGGCGACTTGAGGATGAACCCTTCCCCCGCGGGATCAAGCCTGCTCTACCCCTTCGCTGCTCGCGGGCGGGTTGCGAGGCCCGTGAGCCGCTCACGGATCCCGCCGCGCCACTCGTCGTCCGTGATGCTGTACATCACGGTGTCCCTGACGGTGCCGTCGCGCCGGAGCGCCTGCCTGCGGATCACGCCGTCCCTCTTCGCCCCGAGGCGCTCGATGGCCGCCTGCGAGCGCGCGTTCAGGTTGTCCGTCCTCAACCCGACGACCGCGCAGCCCAGGGTGTCAAACGCGTGCTCGAGGAGCCTCAGCTTGCAGGCGCTGTTCACGTGCGTGCGCTGCCAGCTCCTCGAGTACCACGTGTACCCTATCTCGACGCGCCGGGCCGCGGGGATGATGTCGTGGTAGCTCGTCGACCCGATGATCCTCTGGGTCGTCAGCTCGCGCACGACCCAGGGCACGCGCACGCCCCGGTCGCGGTCGGCGAGCGCCGCCTCGATGTAGGCAAGCGTGTTCTCGGGCTCGGGAACCGAGGTGAACGTCAGCGTCCAGAGCTCGCCGTCGGCGGCGGCGCCCCTCAGGTCCGGCTCATGCTCGCGGCGCATCGGCTCAAGCCGGACGCCGCGGCCCTCGAGGACCGCGGCGGGATCCACGCGGAATTCAGGGGCCGCCATCAGGAGGACGGGAACGGGGTCTTCCGGAGCACCAGCTGCAGCGGCACGCCCCAGGGGTCGCGCACCATGATGAGGAACGAGCCGTCCGGGAGCGTCTCCTCGTAGGCGGGCGTCGCGCCCGCCGCGACGAGCCTCGCGCGCACGGCGGCCGGGTCGTCGGCGATGAACGCGACGTGGAAGCAGAGCGGGTGGGCGGCCTTGTAGTCGGGGTAAGGGGCCGCCGGGTTGCTGTAGACCTCGAGGATGACGCGGCCCGAGTCGTCGGCAAGGAACGAGGTAAAGGGGGAATCGTCGCGGGTGCGCGCGATCCGTAGGCCCAGGTGGGCCACGTACCAGCGGGCCGACGCCTTTGCGTCGGGAACGTTGAGGGCGAAGTGCTCGAATTTCATGGTGATGGAGGTCTTATGAGAAAATCGCGGATCTTTGCGCGGGCATCGGCCCCGGCGTCCTCGAGGACGTAGTGTCCGGCCCGCTCGAAGCGTTCGACCCGCGCGTCGGGAAAGAGCTCAAGCCAACGGGAAAGGAAGGCGCCGTCGAAGCAAAAATCGCGGCTGCCCCACAGGATCAGCTTCTCGTGGCCGGAGAGCCGCGGCAGGCCTGCCGCGATCTCCTCCAGAAGGCGCCGGCTCGGATGCCCGAGCTCCATCGGGATGTCCCGGATGAAGCGGTGGACGGCGATCCGGTTCGCCCAGCTGTCGTAGGGGTAGAGGTAGCCCCTCCTCTCGTCCCACGTGAGCCTGCGCGACGCCATCGCCATCCACGTGGCCGGCTCGGCGAACCCGTTCAGGCCGCGCACGATGAATTCCCCGGCGAGCGGGGTCCGGCAGAGGCGGATCCTCGCGGGGATCCGGCTGGAGGGGAAGGCGGCCGTGTTGAGAATCACGATGCGGCCCACCCGCTCCGGGCGCGCCACGGCGGCGCCGAAGCCTATCGCCCCACCCCAGTCGTGGAGCACCAGATGGATGCGCCGCAGCCCCAGGCTGTCCGCCAGGGCCTCGATATCCGCAATCCGCGTGGCCAGGCGGTAGTCGTAGTGCCCGGGCTTCTCCGAAAGCCCCATCCCCACGTGGTCGGGAACGACGCAGCGGACGAGCGGCGAGAGCTCGCGCACGAGGTCCCGGTAGTGGAACGACCAGGTGGGGTTGCCGTGAAGCATGAGGACCGCCTCGTCCGATCGGGGACCCTCATCCACATAGCTCATCCGCGCCCCGGACGGGGTGTGGAAGGACCCGGTCGGGAAGG
>CAYQOH010000107.1:0-9177 GCA_964419075.1 uncultured Opitutaceae bacterium
AGCTGGCCGCCCGGTCGTCGGCCTTCGTGGACAAGCCGGTCATCTTCGGGATAAGGCCCGAGGCCATCCACGATTCCCTGACCATGGGGTCGACCGAGGCCGGCCCGACGGCGGAAGTCCGGGTCGAGGTCTCCGAGCCGATGGGCTCCGAGACGCTCCTGTACCTGGACACGGGCAAGACCTCCTTCATCGCCCGGGTGAACCCGACCGACCGCTTCGACGCGGGGCAGAGGGTCCAGGTCACCTTTGACCTGACGCACGCCCACCTCTTCGACCCGGCGACGGAGCAGGTCCTCAAGTAGCCCGGCGCGGTCTAGTCGCTCTTCAGCAGGCTCACCAGATCGGGCTTGCTGGCCCTGACCGACGGAAGAATGCAGGCGGCGACGGCCGATAGGAGGAGGAGCGCGCTCACGGCCGCGATCACGGGAGGGTCGGAACGGGGCGTCTCAAACAGGAGGCTCTGCAGGAAACGAGCGAGCGCCATCGCCCCGCCGATGCCGATTGCGATCCCGAGCACGGTGAGCGTGATGCCCCGGCGCATGACGAGCGTGACCAGGTCGGCCGGGGTCGCCCCGAGGGCCATGCGGATCCCGAACTCCGGCATCCTGCGGTCGACCGTGTAGGCCAGGACCGAAAAGAGGCCGACGATGGCGAGGACCGTGGCGACGCAGGCGAGCACCCGGAGGACCGATAGCGCCAGGCGCTCGTTGTAAAGCTGGCGGTTCCGCAGCTCGGCCATGGGCACCGTGTAATAGGTGACGATCCTCGGGTCGAAGGCGTAGACGGCCTGCGTGAGCCTTCCGAGCATTTCGCCGCTCGCTTCGCCGGTCAGGTGGAGGACGAAGATCGTCGCCACATTGGGCGACCACTTCGCGGGCATGTAGATCGTGGATCCAGGTTTCTCGCGGAGCTTCTCGCGCACATCTCCCACAACCCCGGCGACCACCCAGCCGTGGGCCTTCGCTTCCGCCCCGGCGGGCCTGATGTACTGGCCGACCGCATTGGAGGAGCCGAATTGCGCGTGCGCGTAGGTCTCGTTGATCACGATCTCCCCCTTGGTGTCGGGAGCTGGCCAGCGGCCCTGCTTCAACACCAAGCCCCCTGCGTCCTCGTAGTCGGGGGAGACGTAGACGCCATTGATCTTTGTCTTCGATCCGTCCTTCGCCTCGGCGTAGAGATCCACCGAGTTGTAATTTGCAAGAAGCGAGTCGGAACCGTAGGCCACCGAGGAGACTGTGGGCACCCGCAGCAGGGCCGCCTTGATGCGGTCCAGGAGCACCACGCGCTCCTCCGACCTCGCCGGGTAGTCCCGAGGGAAGCCCAGCTGCATCTTCACGCGATGGGCCGGATTGAATCCGACCTTCACCTCACCCAGGTGCTGGAATGACCGGACCATAAGGCCCGCGCCGACGAGCAGGATGACGGCGAATGTCGCCTGCAGCACGACAAACGTGCCTCGCAAGCGCGCGAGCCCGGGGCTTTCGCCGATCGAGCCTCCCCCGCCCTTCAGCCCGGAGAGGATGTTGGCCCGGAGAAGCTGCAAGCCGGGAACGACCACGACCATGGCGCCGGTCAGAAGGGTCAGTCCCGCAAGGACGAGGTAGGTGTCCCAACCGAGGACCCAGCTGGTCCAGCTCCTTTCGGGATCATCGTTGCCGGCCAGGAATGAGAGGAGCGGGATGAGCCAGTTTGCGACCACGGCGCCGAGCAGCGCTCCGCCGGCGCAGAGGCAGAAGGTCTCGATGAAGAGCAGCCTCAGGATTCCCCACCGCCCGCCTCCGAGGGCCATCCGCACGCTGGTCTCGATTCGTTTTCCAAGAAAATGCACGAGAATCAGGTTCGACGCGTTAAGGCAGGCGATACCGTAGAGAAACGCCACCGCCCCGAGCAGCGCCCAATGGAGCTGCGGATTGAACGTGCCGCGGATGTCCGCCATCGTTGAGAGCGCCGGCCGAAGCGTCGCAACCCACTGCATGAAGTCCGAATTCCCCTCAATCTTGGCCCTCGCCAGCGCGTCTTCGGCTTGCTCGCGGGTCACGCCAGGCCTAAGGCGCCCCAGGACGACAAGCATCGGATCCCAGGGCTGATTCGGATTCTCGCGCAGGACCAGCGGCCGAATGATGTCCGCCGAGGCGTAGACGGGAAGCTTCTCTCCCTCCCTGAGGACGCCGACCACCGTGCAGACCTTCTCGTCGACCTTGATGAGCCGGCCCAGCGCGTCCTTGGTCCCTCCGAGGTGCTTCTTCCAGAAATTGTAGGACACGACCACGACATCGTCGCGGCCGCTCGCGGCCTCCGAGGGGGAGAAGGTGCGGCCAAGCAAGGGCGAAACGCCGAGCACGCCGAAGAAGTTCGGGGTTACGGCTTCCGAGAATGTAGTAACGGGCTTGTTGTCGAGCACCACGTTGCCGGCGTCGATCGCCGCGGCGCAAAGCTCCGAGAAGACCTCGGTCTGTGCGCTGTACGCCTTGTAGAAGGGAACCCAAAGAAAGAATATGGCCGGCGCATCCTTCTGCTTCTCCCCCAACTGGTAGAGGCCCTTCGATGACGCCGGCTCGTAGAACAGGGCCCACTGCACCATGGAGTAGACCGCCGTGGCCGCTCCGATCCCTAGGGCGAGCGTCAGGATGGTGACGACGGCAAATCCCTTGCGGCGCCGCAGCGACCGCAGCACATAGCGAACCTCGGAGATCATGGGAGAGGCGGGACAGGGGGCCGTGGGTGCCGGCCGGTCCGGGCGCTTAGGCCAACCCAATTGCTGAACCGCCACGGGGTCAAATGATTACCGCGGAGCCCGAGCGCCGCTCCCGGGGGCCGCAGGAGGCAACATGGTGCTAAAAGTTCGTCAACATCGACCTGCAAGGCGGACCATGTTTGACGATAGAATCACAGGGTCCAGAAACGGTAATCGCAGAACCCGTCGAAATCGCCTCCCGAAAACCGGAGGCGTGATTTGCGGGAACCGCAGGCCACCCTGCACGAATTCGTTCTCCCCAGAAGTCTGTCGTGCAGGGTGGATCCCTGTGTTGCCCATGCCTAGTTGAAGCAGTGACGGGACGATGGGTCCTCGGGCCCCTAGCGTCAAAAGGGGAAACTACGTAGTCGGAACGGCCCCGGCCTGCCGCCCGAGGCAAGAATGGTGGTGGAGGTTGGATTCGAACCAACGGTGCCAAAGGCGGTTGAT
The DNA here is from genome assembly GCA_964419075.1 of uncultured Opitutaceae bacterium. Taxonomy (GTDB): domain Bacteria; phylum Verrucomicrobiota; class Verrucomicrobiia; order Opitutales; family Opitutaceae; genus Palsa-1447. The sequence goes on from CAYQOH010000107.1 coordinate 3,185, forward strand.
TTACAGTCAACGGAGCGACCACTGCTCAACTCCACCATCGCAAACGCCGAAACATTCACGAGCGCCGGGTTCCGTCAAGGTCCATTTTGGGCCGGGCCCGTCGCGGCGGGTCGGTGGCAGGCCCCGGGGCGGCGCGCCGGACCCCCGCCCCGAAGCTCGGCGCTTGTGCCCCGGCTCTCCCATGCCTAGGCATAGCCGAGGACCCGCATGACGGCCTTCAGCCAGTACCTGAACCGAATCGCCCCTGGCGGCTATCTGGCGCACCTCGCCACGGTCGCCGGCTTCCTGCTGGCCTTCTTCCTGGTGGCGAAGCTCATGAGCGAGCGCCGCGCCCCGGCGAACACGTTCGCGTGGCTCCTCGTCATCGTGTTCGTCCCCTGGCTCGGGGTGCCGCTCTATCTCCTCCTCGGCGGCCGCAAGCTGCGCCGCATGGCGAAGAACAAGACGGCGCTCAATCCCGTCGTTCCGGCGATCTGTGTCGGGGACCTCTCGCACGTCTTCGCGCCGGTCGCCAAGACGGTCGCGGCCGCGGGCGGCTTCGAGCCCGTCGGGGGAAACAAGATCCGGCTCCTGCTGACGGGCGAGGAGGACTTTGCGGAGCTCGAGCGCCAGATCCTGGCGGCGAAGCGCTCGATCCACATCGCCACGTTCATCCTGAGCCGGGACGCGACCGGCCGGCGCATCGTGGAGCTCCTGGCGCAGCGCGCACGCGAGGGCGTCAAGGTACGCCTCCTCCTGGACGCCCTCGGCTGCCTCTTCTCCTCGCGGGGGTTCGTGGACCCGATCCGCGACGCCGGCGGCGAGGTCGGCCGCTTCATGCCGGTGCTCCCGTTCACGTCGCGCGGCTCCGCGAACCTGCGCAGCCACCGCAAGATCGCGATCTTTGACGGGACCACGGCCGTCGTCGGCGGACGCAACCTCGCGCTCGAGTACATGGGGCCGGTCCCCTACCCGAAGCGCTTCCGCGACTTCGGGGCCGTGATCGAGGGCCCGGGCGCCGTCGTGCTCGGCGAGGTGTTCGTTGCGGACTGGTGCTTCGTGGCGCGCCAGCCCCAGGACAAGGTGCGGGAGGACGCCCAGGCGGGCGGCGCCCCGATCCGGGGCACGTGCGAGCTCCAGGTGGTCGCGAGCGGCCCGGACGTGCCCGGCGACCCCCTCTACGAGGGGATCGTGGCGATGATCCAGCAGGCCGAGCGCAGCCTGCAGATCGTGACGCCCTACTTCATCCCGGACGAGGTGCTCCTGCGCTCGATGATCGTCAAGGCGCGCGCCGGCTGCGACGTGACCCTGATCGTGCCCGCCAAGTCGAACCACCCCGTGACGGACTTTGCGCGCAACAACTTCACCCGCGAGCTGACGAAGGCCGGCGGCCACGTGCTCGTCTACAACGGCGGGATGCTCCACGCCAAGGCGATCGTCATGGACGAGCGCGTCGCGCTCTTTGGCTCCCCCAATTTCGACCTGCGGAGCCTCTTCGTGAATTTCGAGGTGGGCGTCGTGATCTACACGGCGCCCGAGATCGCCGCGGTGCGGGCGTGGATCGCGGACGTGCTGACCCAGTGCACCCTCCCGGTCGTCCGCAGGCGCAACGTATTGACGAGCATCGCCGAGGACGTCTGCAGGCTCCTGGCGCCGATCCTCTAGGGGCGCGCGGCCGCGCTCCTCCGACCCGCCTCCCCTCCTTTTCCTCATGAACCCCCGACACGCCCTTCACCCCACCCTATGCGCGGCGGCCCTGTCGCTCGCCCTGGCCTCCGCGGCGGGCCGGGCTGCGGCCGAGGGGCCGGCGCCCGCCTCCGAGCGCTACGTGTTCCGCAGCGTCGCGATCGGCGGGGGTGGGTTCGTGACGGGCATCATTTTCAGCCCCGCCGAGAAGGGGCTCGTCTACGTCCGCACCGACGTCGGCGGGGCCTACCGCAGCGGCGGCGCCGCGCGGGAGTGGGCGCCGCTCCTCGACTGGGTGAGCCAGACGGACTGGAACCTCCTCGGCGTGGAGAGCCTCGCCTGCGACCCTTCCGACGCCGGGCGGCTCTACATCGCCGCCGGGACCTACACCAATCCCGGCGTCGGCGACGGCGAGGTGCTGCGGTCGGCCGACTACGGGCGCACCTGGGAGCGGACCCCCGTGCCCTTCAAGTTCGGAGCCAACGAGGCCGGTCGGGGCAACGGCGAGCGGCTCGCGGTCGACCCGAACGACGGCCGCGTGCTCCTCCTCGGCACCCGCGGCGCGGGCCTCTGGCGCAGCGCCGACCGCGGGGCCACCTGGACGAGGGTGTCCTCCTTCCCGGAGGTCGACGAGGTCCTCTCCGCGCAGCACTATCCCGGGGGCCGCACGTTCCCGGCCCAGAGGACGGGGATCAACATCATCCGCTTTGACGGGCGCGGCGGCCGGCGAGGCGAGCCGACGCAGGTCATCTACGCCGCCGTTTCGACCCCCAACGCGAGCCTCTTCCGAAGCACGGACGCCGGGGCGACCTGGACCGCCGTCCCGGGGCAGCCGCTCGGCCTGCGCCCGACCCGCTCCGCGCTCAGCTCCACGGGGGTCCTCTATGTGAGCTACGGAAAGGAGCCGGGCCCGAACTCGATGACCGACGGGGCCGTCTGGAGGCTCGACACAAGCTCGGGGTCCTGGACCGACGTGACGCCCGAGAAGCCGGCGGGCGGCCGGCATTTCGGCTACGGGGCGGTGGCGGTCGACCCGCAGCATCCGGACACGGTCCTCGCGGGGACCTGGAACCACTACTACCCCCTGGACGAGATCTTCCGCAGCACCGACGGCGGCAGGACCTGGGCCGGGCTTTTGGAGCACGCCCAGTGGGACCACGCGCCGGCGCCCTACACGGCGCCGATGAACCGGCACTGGCTCTCCGACGTGGAGATCGACCCGCTCGACCCGGACCACGCGATCTTCACCACCGGGTTCGGGATCTGGGCGACCCGGGACCTGAGGGACGCCGACGGGGGCAAGCCGACCCGCTGGAGCTTCGACGACCGGGGGATCGAGGAGACCGTGCCGACCGTGCTCCTAAGCCCGCCGAGCGGCCCGCACCTGCTCAGCGGCGTCGCGGACGTCGACGGCTTCAGGCACGACGACCTGTCGGTGTCGCCCCCGCGGGGCCGTTTCGGGACGCCGGCCTTCAAGGACACGTCCAGCATGGCGTTCGCGTGGGGCCACCCGGAGGTCCTCGTCCGCTCGGGCAACACCTACACGAACGACCTCGTCACCGGGGCCTACTCCGCCGACGGGGGCGCCACCTGGAAGGCGTTCGCCGCGGAGCCCCCCGGGACGGTCGGCGCCTACTGGCGGGGCGAGGGCCCGATCACGATCTCCGCCGACGCACGGACGATCGTCTGGTCGCCCACCGGGGTCGCCCCCCACTTCTCGCTCGACCGGGGGGCCACGTGGTACCCGAGCGTCGGGGGCTCGGTGAACCTGGCGGTCGTGGCCGACACCGTGAACGCCCTCAAGTTCTACGCCTACGACACCGAGGCCGGCACGATCGTCGTGAGCACGGACGGGGCGAGGAGCTTCCGGGCGGTGGGCGGGGGGCTGCCGGTCGTCAAGGGGCGCTGGGGCCCGGCGCCGGGCAAGCTCGCCGCCGTGCCCGGGCGCGAGGGCGAGTTCTGGGTGATCGCGGGCGACGCGCTCCTTCGCTCGACGAACGCGGGCGGCTCCCTCGCCGCCGCGAAGGGCGTCCAGGCCCAGCTGGTCGGCTTCGGCAGGGCGGCACCCGGCCGCGGCAGCCCGGCCGTCTTCATCGTCGGCAGGGTCTCGGGCGCCGAGGGCCTCTTCCGCTCGGACGACACCGGGGCGTCCTGGGTGCGGATCAGCGACGAGCGGCACAACTTCGGCCAGATGCGGGTGCTCAGCGGAGACCCGCGCATCTACGGGCGCGTGTACTTCGGTACCGGCGGCCGGGGCGTCCTCTACGGGGACCGCGCCGACTAAAGCGGCGGCGCTAGGCGCGGGGCATGACCGAGAGGCGGTACTCGACCGCCTCCCTCAGCGCCTCCCACGACGCGTCGATGATGTTGTCGCTCACGCCCACCGTGCCCCAGACCGAGTGGCCGTCGCCGCTCTCCACGAGGACGCGCGTCTTGGACCCGGTCCCCTCGTTGCCCTCGAGGATGCGCACCTTGAAGTCGCGCAGCCTCATTTCGCGCAGCTGGGGGAAGGTCTTCTCGAGGGCCAGGCGCAGGGCCTTGTCCAGGGCGCCGATCGGCCCGGAGTCCTCCGCGACCGTGTGGACCGGCTCGCCGGCCACCTTCACGCGCACCGTGGCCTCCGACCAGATCTCGCCGCCGTGGCGCTCGACGATGACGCGGTAGCCCTCGACCTCGAAGAAGTCCTTCTTGTGGCCGAGCATCCTGCCGACCAGGAGCTTGAACGAGGCGTCCGCCGCCTCGTACTCGTAGCCCCGGAACTCGCGCTCCTTCAGCTCCTCGATGAGCCCCTTCAGCTCCGGGCTTTTCTCATCGAGCTCGATCCCGAACTCCCGCGCCTTGAGCGCCAGGCTGCTGCGCCCGGCCATGTCGGAGACGAGGACGCGCGTGCGGTTGCCGACCCGCGTCGGGTCGATGTGCTCGTAGCTCCGCGCGACCTTCTGGGCGGCGTTGGCGTGCAGGCCGCCCTTGTGGGCGAACGCGGACTGCCCGACAAAGGGGGCCTTCGGGTTCGGCCGGAGGTTCGCCAGCTCGTCGAAGAAGAGCGAAAGGTCCCGCAGCTGAGCCAGGTTCGCGGAGCAGGTCATCGTGCAGCCCATCTTGAGCGCGAGGTTGGGCAGGATGGTGATCAGGTTGGCGTTGCCGACGCGCTCGCCGTAGCCGTTCACGGTGCCCTGGACGAGGCTCGCGCCCGCGTCGACGCCGGCCAGCGTGACGGCGACCCCGAGGCCGCTGTCGTTGTGGCAGTGGATCCCCACCAGCCGGGAGCCGAAGCGCTTCACGACCTCCGTGACGATCGACTGGACCTGGGGCACGAGCTTGCCGCCGTTGGTCTCGCAGAGCGTCAGGTTCGCGGCGCCGCCGCGCGCGGCGGCCTCCAGGGTCCGAAGCGCGTAGTCGGGGTCGTCCAGGTACCCGTCGAAGAAGTGCTCGGCATCGTAGACCACCTCGCGGCCCTGCGCGGTCAGGTAGCGCACCGAGTCCTCGATCATCGCCAGGTTCTCCTCGGGCGTCGTCCGCAGGATCTCGGTCACGTGGAGGAGCCAGGTCTTGCCCACGAGCGTCATGACCGGCATCCCGCTCTCGAGGAGCGTCCGGAGCTGGGGGTCCGTGTCGGCCTTCGATCCGGCCCGGCGGGTCGACCCGAAGGCGGCCAGCCTCGCGTGCCTGAGCTTCAGGCTCTTCGCCTCGGCGAAGAACGCGATGTCGCGCGGGTTGGAGCCCGGGAAGCCGCCCTCGATGTAGTCGACCCCGAACTGGTCCAGGCGCTCGGCCACGAGCAGCTTGTCGGCGACCGAGAAGCTGATGCCCTCCCCCTGGGTCCCGTCCCGAAGCGTGGTGTCGTAGATCCTGATGTCGCGTGGCGGCATGGTGGTGGTGGCTTCAGATGGCGCGGGACTCGATGAAGGCACGTATTGCGGCCGCGTCAGCCATAATCTTGTGGCGGACGAGCGGCAGGCCCTTGAGCGCCTCGAGCGACGGGTGGGTGGGCTCGATGCCTATCGCGGCCCGGATCGTGTCCGGGAACTTCGCCGGGTGGGCCGTCGCGAGCACCACGCTCGGCCGCGAGGGGTCGATCCCCTTGAAGGCGCAGGCCGTGTGCGGGTCGACGATGTAGCCATAGGCGCGGTGCACCTCGCGGATGATCCCGGGGATCTCCGCGTCGGCGCACCTCGAGGAGGAGAAGCTGTCCCGGTCGAACGCGGGGAAGCGGTACCTCCCCTTGGAGCCGATCTCGGCCATGACGGCCCTCACCCGGTCGCCGTCGCGGGCGAGGCTGTAGTACATGAACCGCTCGAAGTTCGAGGCGACCTGGATGTCCATCGACG
>CAYQOH010000108.1:0-9009 GCA_964419075.1 uncultured Opitutaceae bacterium
CGGATGGCGCCGCTCTCGCGGTTGAGCCGCTCCTGGCGCTGCTCCAGCTGGAAGTCGAGGAGCGCAAGCGACTCCTCGTGGGCGCGGATCTCCCGCAGCCTGACGTCCGACTCGATCTCGCGCCGGTCGAACTCGCGGTTGAGCTCGGAGCGCTTCTCCTGGATCTCCGACTCCGCCTTCTGCCGGAGCTCCTCGGCCGCCACGGCCGCCTCGCGGCGCGCCACCTCGATCAGCTCCGCGGCCTGCTCGTGGGCCGCCCGCCGGGAGTACCGGGTCACGAGCCAGACCACGATGAAGCCCACGAGCCCCCCGAAGAAGAGGGAAAGCGGGAACGCCGCGTCAGTCAGTCCGCCAGGCAGAGTGGGTGCTATTTCGGCTACGGTTGCTAAGGCCAAGTATAGGGTTGGGTTAACATAGGGGGCGGCGTGCGGACCTCAAGTCTCTTTACCCGCCGTGGCGGTCCCGTTGACGCTCCGCGGCTTAGGCGAGCGGAGCGCACCCCCGGGCCTCCCCAAAGGGACGCTCGGCTATCGCCCGCCGGCCCCGACCGCTCGCGCCTCGATGGCCGGCTGAAACGCCGGAAGCGCCGCGTTCAGGACCGACTGGACGCGCGCCAGCGCCGCGTCCGCCCCGTCCGCCGCGCCGGTCATGGCGAGCACGTAGGCCCAGCGGTCGGCCCTTCCGCGCGCGACCCGGTTCCAGGCGTCATAGACGACCCGCTCGCCCTGGGTCGGCACGACCCGCTCGCCCCCGACGAACCAATAGGCCACGATTCCGGGAACGGGGGCTGTCCGGGTCGCCCCGGCCGCCTGCTGGTGCACGCGAAGCACGGTGGCCTCAAAGCCGGCGCCGGGACGGCCGGGGTAGTCGAAGCGGTGGCGCTCCGAGCCGTCGATCGTCCAGCCCTGGCCGACGAGGCATAGCTCGGGCCTGTGGATGGAGGTCCTGTCCCGCCCGCTCAGGACGACGGACAGCAGCACCTGCTGGCGCGCGCCCTCCTGGCTCGAGTACAGCTTGCGCGAGTACCCCGTGTCGGGGGGGAGGATGGCCCGCTCGACCGCGGTGGGATAGATGCGGCTTCCCATCCACCCGGAGTCGAGGAAGGTCGGCAGCTCGACGGGGTTCGCGCCGTCCGCCGCGAGGAGCACGCCCGCCCTCGCGTCCGCCGGGCGCGCCGCGCGGTGCCCGAGGTACGCCGCCTCGCCGAGCGCGAGCAGGACGACGGCGACGGCAAGGGCCGGCGCCACCGAAACCGCGGGCGCGGCCGCCGGGGCGCCGGCGCCCGGCGGATCGTCGCGCGCCGCCCACGACGGCCGGGCGCGTGAGAGCGCCTCGGCGATCCCGAGGACGCCCCCGAGGACGATCACGAAGACGCCGAAGCCCATGACGTCGTGCACGCGGTCACCGAGGTGCTGGCCGCCCCATTGGGCGGCGACGATGACCGCCATGACCCGCGCGACGTTGCCGAGGAACACCAAGGGAAGGCTCAAAAGGAGCATCGCCGCGCGCAGCCAGGCGCTCCTGAACCACAGGTAGCCGACGACGAGGGACAGGGCCGCGAGGGCCACGAGCGAGCGGATGCCCGAGCAGGCGGCGGCGACGTCATACTGGTAGCTGCCGTCCGCAGACAGGAGCTGCGTGCCGCTGCGCACGACGCCCATGCCGAGGAGGTGCGCCGCCCCGGCGCAGGTCCGCACCACGCCCAGCCTCAGCCAGAAGCCCAGGGTGTCGAGGGCGTCGACCGGGATCGCGAAGGCCATGAAGGCCAGCGGGAACGCGGCCGCCGCGCCCCAGCGTTTCCCGCCGCCGAGCGCGAGCACCCCCCAGGCGTAGAGCAGCAGGGCGAGGATGGAGACCCGCGGCTGCTGGGCCACGTAGCCGACCGCGTGGAGGAGCAGGCCGCCGATGAGGGCGGGCGCGGCCCACCCGGCCCCGGACCGGTCGGCGCGGGCGGCCCCGCGCGCGTTCCGCCACAGCAGGTAGGCGCTCAGCGCGAGCACGAGCCAGGCGTGCTCGTTCTCGGACTGCGGGTTCACCCACTGGAACCCCCACCAGTAGAAGAGCGAGCGGGTCGCCACGTAGCCGCGCGTCGCGTTGCCGAGGAACTGGAAAAGGAGGGCGCCCGCGCCCGCGCAGAGCGCGGCGCAGACGAGCGGGGTCCTGTCGCGCGGGACGCTCATGGCGCGCCGAGGCCGAGCCGGTCCAGGATCGCGCCCATCCTCTCGCGGGCGAGCCGCTCAAAGCTGAACTGCAGGGAGCGCTCGGCCCCGGCCGCGCCGAGGCGGGCCCTGAGGGCCTCGTCGGCGCAGACCCTCTCCATTGCCGCCGTCGCGGCCCGCGTGTCGGCGAAGTCGACGAACAGGGCGCACTCCCCGGCGACCTCCCGAAGCACCTCCAGGTCCTGGACCACGCACGGGCAGCCGCATGCCATGGATTCGAGCACGCTGCGCCCAAAGGTCTCGTGCGCGGTCGAAAGGATGTGGGCGAGCGCCCCCCGGTAGAGGGACGGGAGCTCCTCGTCCTCGACCCACCCGAGGAAGTAGACGCTCCCGCGTATCCCGAGGCGCTCCGCCTCGGCCTGCGCGCGGGCGCGGCACCCGTGCCAGTCGCCCCCGACCACGACCAGCGGGAACTCCGAGCGCCGCGCCGGGGCCAGGCCGGCGTACGCCGCCAGGGCAAGCTCGACACGCTTGTACGGGTAGAGGTTCGAGGCCCAGAGGAAATAGCGGCCCGCAACCGCGGACGCCCCGCGCGGCCCTTCGGGCCGGAACAGGTCGTGCCTCAGCCCCTCGGGGCTCACGATGACCGGGGCCGCTCCGGGGCCGAGCGCCGCCTTCGCCCACGAGGAGTTGGTGATGACCAGGGCCGCCCGGGAGAGCCCGCGGGCGACCGCCCAGTTCCGATAGAGCGAGCGGACCGTACCGACCGTGCCGCGGTCGCCGGCCGCGAAGACCTGCATGATGACGGGAAGCCCCGCGGTGAGGACCGGGCAGAATCCGACGGTCACGAGCGCCGCTGCGCCCCGGCGCCGCGCCGCGGCCGCGACGCCGAGGTGGTCCGCCAGGAGGCGCGCGGCGGGCCGCTCGTTCGACGGGAAGGCCCGGCAGACCTCCACGCCGGGATCGCCGCCCTCCCAGGCATCCCCGGGCCCGCAGAACACGAGCCACGACACGTCCGGGTGCAGGCGCCGCGCATGCGCCACGAACTCGCGGAACAGCGTGCTCAGCCCCGTGCGCCGGCGGGGGTTTTCGCACAGAGTCGAGAGAGCGAGCGTTGCGCGCATGGGCGCCATTCCAGACGCTCCGCGGCTTTCGCCAAGCGAAATTCCCAGTCCGGCGCGTCCTCCGGGCCGCGGTAGGGCCCCCTTGACGGGGCCTTTTCGGGTCGCGTTGGCGCCGACCGGACCCAAACATCCGGCAGTCCCCGCACCCGAGAACCCCCGCGGCCCGGGACGCAGGGCAGGTCCGTGCTCAAGAAAAAGCTACAACACCTCCTGCGACGCCTCGGCGCGTACGACCGCCTGAGGGAATCGTTCGCGTATGACTGCTACCGCCGCCTGAGGCACGGCCGCCCCCTGCGCTGGCGTCACGACGAGCTCCTCTTCTACCGGACGCTGCTTGCCGGGGCACCCGAGGGCCTGCTCGTCTTTGACGTGGGCGCGCACCGCGGCCAGAGGTCCGAGGTCTTCCTCAGGCTCGGGGCGAGGGTCGTCGCCGTCGAGCCCGACGCGCTGAATCAAAGGCACCTTGAGCGGAGGTTTTCGCTCGGAGGGCCGCACGCGAGGCCGGTCACCGTCGTGGGCAAGGCGGCCAGCGACACGGACGCCGGCGCGGTCCTGCGGATACACGCGCCCGGCTCGGGCCTCAATTCGCTGAGCGAGAAATGGGTCCGCATGCTGGCGGGCGACGAGAGGCGGTTCGGCAGCACGGTTGCGTTTCCCGAAGGCATGCGGGTCGAGACGACGACGCTCGAGTCGCTCATGGACGCGTTCGGCGCCCCCTATTACGTCAAGATCGACGTCGAGGGGCACGAGCCGAGCGTCTTGCGCGGATTGAAGCGACCCGTCCCGTTTCTCTCCTTCGAGGTGAATCTGCCCGAGTTCCTGCCCGAGGGCACCGCGTGCGTCGAGGAACTCGGGCGCCTGGGCGACGCCGGGCGCTTCAACTGGGCCCGCGACCCCCTCCAGCGCCTTGCCCTGAGCGAATGGCTCGATGCGCCGGAATTTGCCCGCGCCCTGCGGGAATGCGGCGAGCCGTCGGTCGAGGTTTTCTGGAAGAGCGGGCAGGACGCGGTGGCGGACCGATGACGGCCCGCCCGATTCGAAGGATTGTCACCCGCCCGCGCCGCCCTCACCGTGGTCCGGCGTGTCCGTTCTGTCCCCACCCTCCGCAAGCCGCCGTGAGCGGGCGATCCGGCTCACCATCGCCGCGTCGGTCGGCTCCAAGGCGTTCTCCGTCGCCTGCACGTTCGTGCAGGTGCCGCTGGCCTTCCACTACCTCGGGGCCGAGGCGTACGGGTTCTGGGTCACGCTCTTCAGCATCGTGCTCGTCCTCAATTTCGTGGACTTCGGCCTCGGCGTCGGGATGCAGCACGCGATGGCGCGCGCGTACGGAAGCGACGACGCCGAGTCCATGAGGCGCACGTTCTGGACCGGGGCCGCCGCGCTCGGGGTCCTCGGCCTTGCGGTGCTGGCCGCGGGCCTTGCGGCCGCGTTCCTCGCGCCCTGGGCCGACATCCTGCACCTGCGCGACCCCGACCTCAGGGCGAAGACCTCGATGGCCCTGTCGATCACCGTGGTGTCGTTCGTGGTCGGCCTTCCGTTCAACGCGGTCGCCCGCCTGGCGGCCGCGGTTCAGCGCGGCTGGATCCACGCCGGCTGGATTGCCGCGGGAAGCGCACTGTCGCTCGTGTGCGTCGCGATCGCCGCGCTCGGCCGCTGGGGATTCCTCTGGTTCCTGGCCGCCAGCCTCCTGGTCCCGTCGCTCCAGGGCCTCGGGCTCCTGATCCACCTGTTCAGGGCCCTGGACTGGACGCTGAAGCCGACGCCGCCGGCCCCAGCCGCGGAGGTGCGCCACATGCTGCGCTCGAGCCTCTACTTCGCCTTCCCCCAGCTCGGGCTCGCCCTGGTCCAGTCCGCCCCCGCGTTGGCGATATCGGTGGCGTCGGGCGCCTCCGGAGTCGCCGGATACACCCTCTTGATCCGCATGTTCAGCCCGTTTCAGCAGGGCCAGGCCATCCTGCTCAACCCGGTCTGGCCCGCGTACACCGAGGCCCATTCCCGATCGGATCACGCCTGGATCGCGCGAACGTTCACGCGCACGATCGCGGCCTTTGGCGCCCTTGCCGTCGGCATCCTCATCGTCGCGTGGCAGTCGCACCTGCTGCTCACCCTTTGGATAGGCCGGAGCGCGGTCTTTGTCGGACCGGCGCTCACGGCGCTCATCACGCTCTGGTGCCTGCTCCAGATGGCCGCGCAGCCCTTCATCTTCCTGATGATGGGGATCGGGCGGCTCCACGAGCTCGCCTGGGTGGCGACACCCGGCCTGCTGCTCTCCGCCGTCGCCCTGTTCTGGGGCGCGCGCACGGGGACCGTGGACGGGGTCTTTGAGGCCGGGTGCGCGGCCATGGCCGCCTCGCTTCTTCCCCCGCTCGTCTGGGGCGCGGCCCGGGCGATGCGCCAGAGCCGGACCGGCGGGGGCCCCGCGTGAACGTCGTCGTCTTCAAGTTCAACCACCTGGGCGACAATGTCGTCTTTGTCCCGGCGCTCCAGGCCCTGCGCCGGCAGTGCCCCGACTGGAGGATCACACTGCTGACGACGCCGAAGGTCGCCGAGCTCTACGGGGGCCCCCTTGGGCCGCAGGAGGTCCTCGTCTGGCCCAAGCGCCGGTTCGACCGGTCGCCCCGCCGGCCGTGGGAGCTCGCCTGGTGGGCCTGGGCCATACGCCGGCGGCGCCCCGACGCCTGCCTCGTCTCCTTCGACCAGGGCTACGCCGCGCATGCCGTCGCGCGCTTGAGCGGCGCGAGGGTGCGGATTGGAGGGGAGCCGGCCCGCCTCGCCCGCGCCCTGACCCAGGGGATCCCGATGCCGGAGGACCAGCGGCCCGTGACATGGAACTGGCGGATGGCCCGGGCCCTGGCGCGCGGCTTCGGGCGGGACCAGGGCTGGCCCGACCTGCCGCCGCCCCCCGACCTCCGGCACCTGCTCGCCTCGGGCGCCCGGCATCCGGGCGCCCGCAGGCGCGTCGTCGTCCACGCGGGGGCGAACCGCAGCCTGAACCAGTGGCCGGCCGAGCAGTTCTCCGCGGTCGCGCGCGCCCTCGCGCGGGACTTTGAGGTGGTCTGGATCGCGCACGACGGGACGACCGGCCAGGCTCCGCCGGGGACGGTGGGCGCCCCCGTGGCGAGCCTCGGCGAGCTTGCGCAGTGGGCCGCTAGCGCGGATCTCTTCCTCGGGAACAACTCCGGCCCCATGCACCTCGCGAACGCCCTTGGAGCCCCGGGCGTGGCGGTCACGGGCCCCTCGGCGCCCGGATGGGACCCCTTCTGGGGCCGCGAGCGCTGGACCGTCCTTCGGCACCCGAATCTTCGCTGCGCGCCCTGCGAGGTCGTGAACCGGGAGCTCCACGGGTGCGCCAACACCGCGGATCCCATGGCCTGCCTGAGGTACTGGACGGCCGACAGGGTTGAGGCCGCCTGCCGCTCCAGGCTGGCCGAGCCCGGAGGCCCCGCGCGGTGAGCCCCCGCCTGCGGCTCGCCCTCTTCGCGACGCTCGGTGTCGTGCTCGCGCTCATGATCGGCGTCGACCTGGCGAACGAGAGCTACGGACTCGCGACCCTCGTGGCCCTCGCCTGCGCGTGGCTCGTCGCAACCCGCGTCGGCTGCGCCTTTCCCGACGCCTGGATCCTGGCCGCCGTCCTGCTGGGGTATGTCGTGGGCAACCGGGGGTTCGCGCAGCTGCAGCCCTCGAAGCAGATCCCGCTGCTGCCCGCGGAAGGTGCGCTCCTTGTCCTGGTGCCGGCGCTCGTCGCGCGCATGGCCCTGAAGCGGGTCGCCGCCGTCAGGAAGGACGCCCTCAATTACGCCATTCTCGCCTGGATGCTGGTCGGCACCCTCCGTCTGCCGCAGGACATGAGCCGGTTCGGGGTCACGGCCCTCCGGGACTACGCGACCATCTACTACGCGGCCTTCTTCTTCATCGCCCAGGCTTTCGGCGGGCACGCGAGCTCCGAGAAGCTGCTGCGGCGCACGCTGACGGTCGCCTTCCTCGGCCTCCTTCCGGTCGTCGTCAGCATCCAGGCATCCCCGGATTTCCTCATCGACAACCTCACCTGGCAGGGCATCCCGATCATCTACCACAAGAGCGACCTGATCGCCACGTCACTGGCCGCCGGGTTCTTCTGGCTCTGGACCCGGATGGCGGGCGGGGCGAGGCGCTTCTGGTTCGTCGCGGCCTCGGCGAGCCTGCTCCTGATCGGCCTGATGGCCTCCCCCCGCGCGGGGATGTTTGGGGTGTTCGTGGTGACCGCGCTTTGGCTCGCCACCGGCCGCTGGAGGATCGCCGCGGCCGAGCTGGGCGTCGTCGCGGCAGCCTCGGTAGTGTCGGTCGCGGCCCTGGCCTTCCTCGGGAGGGACCTCACGACGTCGGCGCCCTACTCCATGTACGAGCACGCCGTCTCGATCTTCGACCCCGCGGGGTCGGGGACGTACATCAACGGCGAGAGCGGCGACCCCGGGGCGAACAACCGCTTCCGGATGATCTGGTGGCGCGACGTCATCGAGGATACCCTGAGCACGAATCCGGTGCTCGGGACGGGCTTCGGGAGCGACCTGTCGACCCGGTTCCTCGCCGACTACGACCTGCTCACGGACGAGACCTTCGCCGCCCGCAGCCCCCACAGCATGATCGTCACCATGTTCGGGCGGCTGGGACTGGTCGGGCTTCTGGCCTGGGTGGCGATTTCGGCGGCTTTGGCACGGATGGTCTGGCGGCTCTTCAAGAGCGGCGATCCGGACGGCCTCGGCCTGGCCAGCGTCGTGTGCGTGATCTGGCTGAGCGCGTGCGTCGGCGTCGTGCTCGAGTCGCCGATGGGGGCGGTCGTCTTCTGGACGACAGCCGGCCTCGCGAACGCGCGCGCCCTGGGCCTCGGGCCCCGCCAGCCCCCCCCGCGCGCCTCGGCCGACGAAAGCCCGGTTGCAATGTCGGCCCCGTTGCTTCCTCATTCGAGCCCACGGTGAATCTGCGCCTGCCCGTCGACTCCTTCAGCGTCTTCAAGACGACCACCCGCGAGAGGTGGGATCCATGGACGCCGATCGCCATGGCGGGCCTCGGGGCGTTCGGGATCGCCTTCATCTACTCGGCCCAGCTGCCCGTGCAGGGCCGCGGCTGGATGGTGCAGCTGCTCTGGCTCCTCATCGGGGCGGGAGTCTACGTGACCGTGTCCCTGATCGACTACCAGTTCTGGCTCGGCGTGGCCCACTGGATCTACGCCCTGTGCATCGTCCCGCTGGTCCTCGTCCTCGTGCCCGGGATCGGCACGGAGGTCTATGGTTCGCAGCGCTGGATACGCCTCGGGATGTTCTCCTTCCAGCCGTCGGACACGGCGAACATGGCGGTGCTCCTGATCACGGCAAGCCTGCTGGTGCGCAGCGAGATAGGCACGGTAAGGCAGTCCCTGGGCGTGCTCGGGAAATTGGCCCTTGCGGTGGGTGCACCCGTTCTGTTGATTCTGCGACAGCCGGATTTCAAATCCGCGATTGTCCTACCTCCGATGGTGTTCTCCATGCTCTACGTGTCTCGACTCTCCGCGCGTTTCTTCGCCGGGGCGCTGGCCGCGTTTCTCCTTCTGATCGGCCTAGTCGCTTGGGACACATGGCGTTACATGGACTTCATGGAGGCGAACGGATACTCGTTTCAGGCCGACAAGGGGCTCTACGAGAAGCACAGCTGGGTCCCGCTGCACGACTACCAGCGCAACCGCATCCTCTCGTTCATCGATCCGGACAAGATCG
>CAYQOH010000109.1:0-8962 GCA_964419075.1 uncultured Opitutaceae bacterium
TGCTCGGGGCCTGGACGGCCGTGATCGCGGCCTTCGACCGCGTCCACGTGGTGGTCTTCGTGGTCGGCTCGCTGCTCTGCGGGGTGGCCATCGACTACGGCCTCTACATCTTCCTGCAGGCGCCGGCGCGGCCCGACGAGCCCTACGCCGGGAAGGTGGGGCGGCTCATGAAGCCGCTCCTTGCGAGCTCGCTCACGGTGGTGCTCGGCTTCTCGATGCTGCTCGGGTCGGACCTCCCGCTGGTGCGCCAGGTCGGGGTCTTTGTCGCCGCGGGCCTCCTGGCGGCGCTCGGATCGGCGATCCTCTGGTTCGCCCAGGTCGACGACCCCTTCCTCGAGACGCGGCGCTTCGCCCGCGCCCGGCCCGAGTCCCCGGTCCTCCGGGGGACCGCCCGGGCGGTCCTTCTCGCGGCCGCGGCCGTCGCCCTCGCGGGTCCGCTGCGGCTCACGTGGCGGGACGACGTGCGCGACCTCGAAGTCCCGTCGCCGGCGCTCGAGTCGAACGACGCGGACCTGCGGAGCCGCTTCGGCGACAGCGGGGACCGCATGGTCTACCTGACGCAGGGCGCGACGCCCACCGAGGCGCGGGACTGCCTCGACCGGTTCCTCGCGTGGCACGACCGGGCCTTTCCGGGGACCGCGGTCCTCTCGTTCGGCGCGCTGCTGCCCTCACCGGCCGAGTGGGCGGCGCTGCCCTCGAGGCTCGCCGGCCTGGAGGCCTTCGGGCCCGACCTTGGGGCGGCCCTGGCCCGCCACGGCTTTGACCCGTCGGCGTTCGTCGCGTTCAACGACGCGTGGGCCCGCTGGCGGGACGGCCGCGGGACCACGGCGTACGACGCCTTTGTCGGGAACCTCGGGGCGTCGCTCAGGGGCCCGGTGGCCCTCACCCTGGCCTCCCACGCGGGCGCCTGCTGGTTCGTCACGCTGGCGGACCATTCCGGCGGGGCGGAGCCGCCGGCGGACACGCACACCTTCAGCTCGCGCGAGCTCGAGAACCTGAACGGGCTCTTCGGGCGCTACCGGATGTCGGCACTGCGCCTGAGCACGCTCGGCCTCGGGATCATCGGGCTGAGCGTCTTCGCGATCTACGGCTGGCGCCGCGGGTTCGGGATCTTTGCGGTGCCGTGCGGCTCGTGCCTGTTCGCCTTCGGCCTGTTCGGGCTCCTCGGGCACCCGCTCAACCTCTTTCACCTCCTGGGCGCGTTCCTGGGGGTGTGCCTGGCCCACAACTATGCGATCTTCACCTGGGAGAGCGCGGCCCGCGGAGAGACGCCTCCGCCCTCCATCCGCATCTCGGCGTCATGCGCGGCCGCGTCGTTCGGCGTCCTGGCGCTGAGCGGCATACCGGTCGTCGCGGCGCTCGGGTCGATGGTCACCGTCATCATCCTGGCGGCGCTGGCGGCGGTGGAGCTCGGGCCGCTGGCAAACCGGCATGCCGGGCTTGCCGTCGGCCCGAAGGTGGATTAGTTGGCAGCGGTCCAGACCCGGCAGCACCCACCGATGGAACCCCACACGCCCCCCCTCTCCCGCGGCCGGATCCTGCTCGCGAACATGAACGGCTACGATCAGCCGTATCCCGTCTATCCGCTGGGGCTCGCCTATCTCGAGGGCGGGCTCCGGGCGGCCGGCTACGAGGCCAGGATATGGGACGCCCATGTCTCGGGGCAGTCGCTCGAGTCCTGCGTGGCCTCGTTTGGGCCGGCGTACATCGCGCTGTCGCTGCGCAACGTCGACAACGTCCAGTACCACAACCCGCGCTCCTTCGTCCGGGAGCTCCTGGAATCCTGCACGAGGCTGCGCGCGGTGACGCGCGCCACGCTGATCCTCGGGGGCAGCGGCTTCTCCGTCTTCCCGAGGGAGCTCTTCGCGCTGGCCGACGTGGACTACGGCGTCCAGGGGGAGGGGGAGGTCGCCCTGGTCCAGCTGCTCCAGGCGATCGAGTCCGGCGGCGACTTTGCGGGCGTCTCCGGGCTCATCTACCGGGACGCCTCGGGCGAGGTCCGGGCGAACGCCTGCATCGCCCGCGACACGGCCTTCAGCACCGAGCCGTCCCACGACCCTGAGCTCCTGCGCGCCTACGCTGCGCGGGGGTCGCTGCCGGGCGTGCAGACGCAGCGGGGGTGCCCGCTGCGCTGCTGCTACTGCACCTACCCGCTGATCGAGGGCAAGCGCAGCCGCTACCGGACCGGCGAGGACATCGTGAGGGAGATGAGGATCCTGCTCTCGATGGGCACGGACTTCACGTTCATCGTCGATTCCGTCTTCAACACGCGGGCGGACCACGTGGTGCAGGTCTGCACGGCGCTCGCGGAGGCGAAGCTGGACATGGAGTGGCAGTGCTTCCTGAGGCCGCGCAACGTGACGCGCGAGCTCCTCCAGCTCATGCACCGCGCGGGGCTGCGCCACATCGAGTTCGGCTCGGACAGCTTCTCCAACCCGGTGCTCAAGCGATACGGCAAGAGCTTCACGTGGGAGGAGATCCGCCAGTGCAGCGCCTACGCCCGCGAGCTCGGCATCAAGTACAGCCACTTCCTCATCTTCGGGGGGCCGGGGGAGACGCCAGAGTCGGTCGAGGAGACCCTCGTCAACGCCCAGTCCCTGCCGGGGGCGTTCTATTTCGCGACGATCGGGATGCGGATCTACCCCGGCACGCCGCTCTGGGGAGAGCTGGCGCCCGAGAAGCACGGCGAGACCGCCGCGGACTACCTGGTCGAACCGCGCTTCTTCCTGGAGCCGCCCTTCACGGTCGGCGGCCTCTTCGAGAGGCTGAGCCGGCACAGGGAGCACTGCCACAACTGGGTGGTCGGCGACCCGCCGCCCGAGTTCCTGGAGACGATGAGCAGGCTCCGCAAGCGTGGGGTCCGCGGCCCCATGTGGGAGTACATCGAGACCCTGCAGCGCTTCGGCAGCAAGGGAGTCGAGCTGCTGCAGGAAGCGTGACCCGCCCCGCGATGGCCACGCCGATGAGAACGGCTGAAGCCCCGGGGCCCGCCGCGCGCGCATGCCGGAGACCCTGACCAGCCTCTGGCGGCGGACGGTCTCCCGGGCGCCACGGGCCCTCGCTGTCGCCGAAAGCTCGGGCGCGCGCCGGTGGTCGAGGGAGGAACTGGAGGCCGCCGCGGCCTCGTGGCTTTCCGGCGTGGCCTCCATCCCGGATCTTCGCGGGCGGCGCATCGTCATGGCGGAGCCGAACGGCCTTGAATGGCTGCGGGTGTTCCTCGGGATCGTCTCGGCGGGCGCGGTGGCCGCGCCCGTCGATCCGGCCGAGCCCCCGGACGCGCGGGAGGCGATCGCGCGCGCGATCGGCGCGTCGTGGATCTGGGAGGGCGGCCGCCTGCGGCTCGTCCGGGAATGCAGGCCCTCCCCCCGGCGGGACCTCTGCCTGCTGAAGGTGACGAGCGGCAGCACGGGATCGCCGAAGGCCTATGCGTTCACCCATGCCCAGATGATCGCCGACGGCCGCCAGGTCTGCGCCACGATGGGCATCCGGGAGTCCGACCTCAACCTGGCGGTCGTCCCGTTCGGGCACTCCTACGGCCTTGGCAACCTGGTCGTCCCGCTTCTCGTCCAGGGCACCGCAATCGTCTGCGGCCGGGGCCCGTTTCCCCAGGCGATCGCGGCGGACTGCAGGACGTGGAGACCGACGGTCCTCCCGGCGGTCCCCATCCTCCTGCGGGCGCTCGGGGGCGCTGAAGTCCCCCGGTCCTCCCTGAAGAGCCTCCGTGTGGTGATCTCGGCGGGCTCGCCGCTCCCGGCGACGGTCGCGCAGGCGTTCGCGGCGCGGTTCGGCCGGAAGATCCACGGGTTCTACGGGTCCTCGGAGACCGGCGGAATCAGCTACGACCGGACCGGCGAGGCCACGCTGAGCGGGCGGAGCGCGGGCACCCCGCTGAAGGGCGTGAGCGTCGTTCCCCGACGGGGCCGCAGGTTCTCGGTCGCGAGCCCGGCCGTCATGGGGCGGGGCCGCCACAGCCCGCGCGACTACGGGACCCTGTCGCCCTCCGGCGAGCTCGTGCTCCTCGGGCGCTCCGACCGCTCGGTGAAGATCGGGGCGAAGCGGCTGGACCCCGCCGAGGTCGAGCGGGCGCTCCGCGGGCTCGAAGCGGTGCGGGACGCCGTCGTGTTCCCGCTTCCCCGCGGGGGCGAGGGGCTGGCCGGCGCCGTCCTCTCCGACGAGAGTCCGGCGGCGATCCGGCGCGCGCTCGCCGGGCGCATCGCCGCCTGGAAGGTTCCCGAACGGATCGTGGTGCTGCGGGAATTCCCGGTGACCGCGCGGGGGAAGCCCGACATGAGGAGGATCGAGTCGCTGCTTTGAGGCGGGGGCGGGGCCGTCTTCCTTCGCCCTATAGATTGGTCACGGCGGGTACCGCGTAGACCTCGACGAGCGAGACTCCGGTGTCGCCGCTTCGGCCCGACACCTCGGCCGTGTAGCTCCCCGGGGGCAGCGTGATGAGGATCGCCGCGTCCAGGCTGGAGGAATTGCTCCATGAGAACGCGCCCACCGTCGATGCGGCGCTCGCGATCAGGGGGTTGCCGCCCCACCCGAGACTCGAGGCGATCAGGTTCATGTTGCCGTCGAAGAGCTGGAGCTCGGGATCCGGCAGCGTATTCGGAACGTCGAAGGGGGTGAGCGCGGGCCCCGCGGCCCGGATGAGCACCGTCTGAGAGGTCGATCCCTCGATGACAAACCCGGCAATCAGGACATTGGCACCTGTCCCTACAAAGGCACGCGTGGAGATGTTGACGAGCTGCGCACTCGGGGTGCCCGTGTCCGCGTCGTAGATCTCCGCAAGCGCGACGCCGGTCCAGGTCGCAGACCCTGCAATCGGGTCGACCACGGCCCCTGTGACCTGCGACGAGAAATTTCCCACGGGCAGCACGACCTTTATCGCCGAGTCGGTGGATCCGGTGGTGAGCCCAAAGGCGCCTACCTGCGCGAAATCAGCCGCGGACGAGTCGCTGGGAGCAGTCTCGCCCGCCCACGAGCCGGCTGGAATCCACGGCGGATTCTGCCAGCCCGCGTCCTCGGCAATCAGGTTCGGCTGGCTTGCGGAGTCGTAAAGCCCGAGCACGGGATTCATCAGGGGCCCGGACAGGCCAAAGCCGGAAAGAGCGGGCCCAATGCCCCGAAGAATGAGCTGCTTGGAACCCGATCCGGAGGCGACGAAGCCGCTGATCATCACGTTGGCCCCGGCGCCGACGAGCGCGCGGGAGGAGAGGTTCGCGAGATGTCCCGGCGGCCAGCCCCCGATGACGCTGAGGGCTGCGGCGTTGCTGCTTGCGCTGCCCGCGCCGCTTGTCGCGACGCAGCGGTAGACGCCCGTGTCGGACGGGGCCGCACCCCTGCTGATGTAAAGCGTGGTCGTCGAAGATCCGGAAACACCGGATCCGTCCGAGAGGGGAACATCGTTCTCGAACCACCGAAACGTGGTCGGGGAGGTTCCGCCCACGGCCGCATCAAGGGCCACCGGGGCGCCCGCGCTCACGGTCTGGGAGATGGGCCCGGTGAGGTAGGACGGGGCGCCTGGTACGGCCCCGTCGATCACCATCACGGTGTTTCCGTAGGCCACGTAGGCGCAGCTCGTCACCGGATTCACAGCGAGGGAGCCCAATGACGCTCCGGGCCCTATCATGACTTCCGTGACGGCGTTCGTGGCCTCATCGATCACCGCTACGTGATTGCCTAGGGTGTCCAGCGCGTAGACCTTGTTCAGGGTCATGTCCACGGCGAGCTGACTGGTGGAGTTTCCCGTCGCCACCGTCGTGGTCGCATTCGTCGCCCCGTCGATCACGATCACGTCTCCCGAGCCTCCATTGGAATCTGCGACATAGATCCTGTTGGTCACCGGGTTCACCGCGACATAGTCGGGAATATTATACGGCAACGATACCGAGGTGAGCCCGTTCGTCGCCCCGTCGATCACCTTGAAGCCGGAGGCATAGTCGCAGACGTAGATCCTGTTGGTGACCGGGTTCACGGCGATCACACCTGGATAGGGTCCCATGGGCACTTGGGCTACCGCATTCGTGGCCCCGTCGATCACGGCCACGGCACTGTCGTTGACGACCGAGACGTAGATCTTGTTGGTGACCGGGTTCACGGCAATCCATCCCGGGTAGAAGCCGACGGGCACCTCGGTCGTCGCGTTCGTGGCTCCGTCGATCACGGTCACGAAGATGCCGACCGTGTCTGAAACATAGATCTTGTTCGTCACCGGATTCACCGCGATCGTGCCGGGGCTTCCTGACATGAGAACGTTCGTGCTCGCGCCCGTGGCTCCGTCGATCACCGTCACACTGCAGTCTCCCGAGTCGCCGACAGATTCGGTGTTCCCCACGTAGACTTTGTTCGTCACCGGGTTCACCGCGACCGCGCCGGGTGCGGGTCCGGTGGTCGCCGATGTGGTGGTCAGGGTGTTTCCGTCGATTATCGTCACGCCCGTCCCATAATCAAACGACCCTCCCGGCTCGAGCTGGCTCGTCCAGGCCTGGTTGACGACGTAGACCCTGTTGGTCACCGGGTTGACCGCGAGGGCGCCCGAAGCGTTTTCGAGCATAACGGTGCTGGTCGAGCCCTGCGCGCGTGTCGGATTGCTGCCCATCGCGGCAAGCGCGAGTGAGAGGCACGCGAACAGGGCGAGGTCGTGGCGGACCCTAAACCTTGGGTGCACTTCACTGTTATACGCCATGGAGCGCTCATCGGATGCGGGGGTACCGCTCCAAAGCGGGTATAGGGACTCAGCGATGTTGGCCTTCATCTCGTCGGCCGGGTGGGTTCCAAGGGCAGACACCCTCACATAGATGATGACAATCGGCGAGAGATAATCTGCCATCGACTCCGGTCGCACCCGGAACGGGCGTCGTGCCCGGCGGGTGCGGAGAGTCCATCAGGCGCGTGCAAGGCGCATTGTTGTCCGGACGGCGGGCAATACCTTTGCCACCGGAAGCGGTTCCGGGTCAATTCGGAGCGCCGCAACGCAATTGCGGCGCCCAACCCATGAAGCTCAACCCCGCCTCGCTCCACGTGTGTGTCCTCGCCGGACTCCTTTCGGGCTGTGCCACGCACATCTCGACAAACATCACCCAGAATCCTCCGCCTGCGGAGCGGTTCTCCAATTTCAACCGCTTTGAGATGGCCGCGGTCGCGCTCGTCCCCCCCTATGCGGGGCAGGGGGCCAACGAGAAGGCGCTCAGGAAGATCCAGGAGGACGTGTCGGTGAGAATGGTGCCCGCCCTCAGGGACTGGAACGCCGCCGGCGCGGCGGGTAGCCCGGCGAGGACGCTCCTCATCGAGCCCACCGTGACCGAGATCAAGTTCATCGGCGGCGGCGCCCGCTTCTGGGCGGGTCCCATCGCCGGCAGCTCGGCCGTCCTCATGACGGCCCGGATCACCGAGAAGGAGACCGGCAGGGTGGTCGCGACCCCGCTTTTCTACGCAAGGGCCGAGGCCTGGGGCGGGTCGTTCACCTTCGGGGTCACGGACAACCTCATGCTCCTTCGGATCGCCGACCGACTCTGCGACTACCTCCTGGCAAACTACCCCGAGGCGGTGGGGGGCGTCACGGGCCAGGACCCGGAGAAGAAATAGCCGGGAACGGCCGGGCGCCGGGCCCGCTCACGCGTCACGGATGCCGCGCAGCGTCACATCGATCTCAATGTTCAGCTCGGCGCGGCAGATGTCCGCCTTTGCCGCGCTCACCCTGTCGCCGGCCCTGAACAGGCGGCCTTCGAGCGTGGGCAGGACCCATGACTCGTCCTCCGGGCGCCGGAGGTAGACCGAGAATTGCCTGAGGCGGGCCCGCCCGCTCCCAAGATCCGAACCGAGGCCGCACGCGCCCGAGACGGCCGCCAGGTTCTCGAGCGTGCACTCGAGCTGCGCCCGGGTGTCGTGGGGCGCGACCGTGTCGGAGCCCACGACCGCGGAGGTGCCGGAGACGAAGACGTCCGCCTCATCGCCCAATGAGACCACGGTCGCCCGCGAGAAGCTCGGCGGCCTCGGGCCGTACTCCGGGGGATAGTCGTACGCGGGTACCTGGCGCGGGTTCTCAACGTGGGCTGCCTCCCGCGACGCCGCGACGAACCAGACGACGACGTCGTCCCCGCCGGCTCCGACTGCGGAGGCGGCGGGCAGCCGGCGCCGGAAGCCCGGGCCGAAGCGTGCCTCGAACGCGAGGGAACGGGCCATGGAGAACGCCTGGTACCGCTCCAGGCCCGAGTCCGTGCGCCCGTTGATATCGGGAATGAAGTTCCAGATGCGGCAGAGATGCATCCCCTCGGCCGCCTGGAGCAGGTCCTGGTAGATCCGCTGCACGCCCTGCGCCAATGCGGCCCGTCCCGGTAGCGACGCAACCCCGACCCTCCAGTGGTCGCATTCCTGGAGCTCAAACAGTCCGGAGCGCCCCTTGGGAACCAACTCCGGGAAGGCCGCGTCCGGTCTGAAGCTCTCTGGGATGGAAAGAACTGAGCGAGCCATGCGGCCTACCGGCAAACGCTCCTGGTGAGCCGTTCGGCCCGTCGATCCGGAGTCATGGGACGATTCATCATCGGGGGTTTTGGGAAGGGGCAGACAATACGTAACGGGGATGCCGTGCAAGGGTGGAAGGCGTGCTGCGCCTATGGACGCACCAACTTCCGCGATACCCGTCGAGCGCGTCTCCCCAAGGACGCAGGTCCTGGGGCCTCTCACGGAATCCGAGGGCCTCCAGATCCACGGGGAACACGGGCCCAACCACCCGGGGGAGGTTGGAAGATCCTAAGGCCGGCCGGGCCCGGTTACTTCTGCGCCGCCAAGGCCTCCTTGCGCGCCTTGGCCTCGGCGAGGATCGCCGCGACCTGGTCGCCCGGCACCTCCTCGTAGTGGTCGAAGTTCTCCGCGTAACGGCCCCTGCCGCTCGTCAGCGAGCGCACGGTGGTCGTGTAGTGCGCCAGCTGCTTGTAGGGGACCGTGGCGCGGATCACCTGGA
>CAYQOH010000110.1:0-8886 GCA_964419075.1 uncultured Opitutaceae bacterium
TCGTGTACGTCACCTCGAACAAGTGGAGCAGCTTCCACACGGTCGGGGACGTCGTGCTGCCGGACGACCCGAACATCGCCCTCACGATCCACTTCTACGAGCCGATTGTCTTCACGCACCAGCAGGCGCCGTGGGTCGGCTTCACGCGCACGCTGCCCGCGGTCTCCTTCCCCGGAACGGTGCCCGACGTCACGGGCCACGTGCTTCCGTCCTTCACCATGAACCTTCACGCCGGCGATCCGATCACGGAGGCCCAGATCGACGAGGCGTTCGCCGGCGTGTCCCGCTGGCTCGCTGAAAATGCCCCCAAGATCGAGGTGTACGTCGGCGAATTCGGGGTGTACCAGGCGGCCGACGCGCCGTCCAAGCGCCGATGGATCCGCGCGGTCCGCTCGGACGCCGAAAGCCGGGGCTGGGGCTGGGCCGTCTGGGACTACAACGACAGCTTCGGGGTGCGCGGGCGCAACGGATCGGGGACGCCCATCCTCGACGGCCTGTTCTCGAAGTAACGGCTCGCGAGGCGCCGCCTCTCCGGGGAAGACCCGAATCCGGGGATCCCTCGCCGGGCTCAGTCGCCCAGCGCCTTGAGCTGGTTGATGAACGGTTCCGGCCCGCCGCGCTGGTAGCCCATCCGCGCGACGGACTTGCCGGTGTAGTCGAGGACGACGACGGTGGGGAAGCCGGTGATGCTGTACCGGCTCTCCAACATCTTGTTCTGGACCCTCACCTCGTACGACTGCGGGGTCTGGCGGGGGTAATCCAGCTCAACCAGGATCAGCTTGTCCTGGGCGTACTGAATAAATTCGCCCGTGGCCAGGATTTCACGGTCGAGTTTCTTGCACCAGCCGCACCAGTCGGATCCCGTGAAGAAGAGGAAGACGTGCTTGTGCTCGAGCTTCGCCCGGTCGAGCGACCCGTCGTAGTCGGTGGACCACGTCAGCCTGGCGTTCGGATCGAAGGGCTCCGGGATCGTCGCCGTCGCGGTCATGGCGGCAGGGACCGGTCGCGGCGCGGGCAGCGCGCCGCCCGCCTGTGACGCCCGCTCGGGTGGCCTTATGGAGACCACGATGTTGTCCCTCAGCTTGATCGTGGCGTCCGGGTATTTGAGGATCCGCAGGGCCCCCCCCTCGATGTGGCTCGCGGGCATGCCCTTCTCCGCGATCACCTGGTCGTAGGTGTCGCCCACGGCGCTGGAAAAGGCGGTGCCCGCGCAGCCCAATGAAGCCAGGATGCAGAGGAGCCCTTTCATCCCCCCGACCCTAGGCTGGCCTCCCCGTGCGAACAAGTGAAAGAACAGCCACTAAGAAGATGTACCCATTCGGAACCCGGGTTGCGTTCGCCCGATCCGGCGCCATCCTCGGAGCTCATGCACCCCCCTACGCCCCTGATCCTTTACGCCGTGCTCCTCGGCGCGGTGCGGACCCTTTCGGCCGAGCTGCCGCAGCCTGCGCCGAGGGTGTTCTTCGACGATTTCTCTTATGCGAGCGCGGACGAGCTGGAAGCCCACGGCTGGACGGTGCGAACCACGCCGGGCTGGCCGGGAATAGAGCACGCCGTTTGGAAAAGGGAGAATGTATCATTCGTGGCCGAGCCCGAAAGGCCGGGCAACCGCGTCCTCAGGATGACGTCGTTCACCGACGGGACGCCCGGCCACACGGCCCAGACGCAGATCTGCCATCAGCGAAAGTTCAAGGAGGGCACCTACGGGGCGCGCGTGCACTTCTCGTCTGGCCCGGCCTCGGGGCCCGCCGGCGACGGCGTGGTCGAAAGCTGCTACATGTTCTCCACGGTGGACGTGCCCAAGAACCCGAACTACAGCGAATGCGACTTTGAGTACCTGCCCGAGGGCGGTTGGGGCCAGAACGGGCCGGCCCTCTTTGTCACGACCTGGAGGACCGCAGACCCCCTGCCGGACGGCAAGCAGGACTGCATCCACGACATCATCCCGGGCCCCGAGGGCGGCTGGCGTGTCCTTGTGCTCCAGGTCGCCGGCGGCCACGTGCGGTACTTCCTCGACGGGCGCCTGATCGCCGACCATGGGGGACCGTACTATCCCCGGGAGATCATGTGCTTTGACTTCAACCTCTGGTTCACGCGGGAGGGCGTGGCGCCCTCGGGGCAGCCCCGCAGCTACGAGGAGGACATCGACTGGGTCTTCTTTGAGAAGGACGCGGTGCTGAGCCCCGGGCAGGTCCAACAGAGGGTGCAGGCCCTGCGCGCCGCCGGGGTCGACCGGCGCGACACCGTGGAGCCCACGGGGCTGCCCTGTCCCTGCAATTCCTGAGGCAGCCGCGGACCCGGCGACCCGTCACGGGTTCCCCGCGGATACCGCCGCCAGCTGAACGCGGTCCCTCTCGGACCTCGCGAATCCCCTGGCCCTGTCGACGATCGAAGCCGCCTGCCTTTTAAAGCCGGACTTCCGGTAAAGGGCCGCAGCCCTGCAGGCGAGCGCCGTTTCCTGGGGAAACAGGCGCGCCCCTTCGCCGAGCGGCAGGAGCTGCTCGAGCGTCGGGACCGACGGGGCGTGCTCCAGGACGCGCGCGAGCACCATGTAGCTGCTCAGGAGCGACGGCATCTGCATCCGGGCCGTCGTCAGGAGCCCGACGAGCTCCGTGAATTCAGGCTCGCGCAGGTCCCCGAACCCCGCCGGGAAGGCCGGCAGCGCGTTCTGGAGCCTCAGGCGCGCCAGCTCAACGTACGCAAGGGGGCGGACGACGCCCGCCGCCGCGGCCGCCTCGAGCGCCTCACGGGCCCGGGCGTTGTCGGCGACCTGGAGCGCGTACAGCCCGAAGGCCGCGAGAAACAGCGGGTCCTTCTCCTTCCTGGCGACGATTCGCTCAAACAGCCTGTCGGCCTGGTCCAGGCATTCGCGCTGGTATTCGAACTGCAGCGACCCCGCCGCCTTCCCTTCGAGCCTTCCCCAGTCGCCCACGATCCGCGCCACCTCGGTCGAGGTGGCGTCACGGATGTACAGGGGATCGGCGGCGGGGACCTCGACGGGGACCGTGAGGGCGTCGCTGGCCGCCTCCGGCAGGTAGTCCGAAAGCTGCCGCTGCACCTCGGGATAGCCCCGCCCGAGGCATTCCCTGAAGAGCGCCTCGGTGACCGGCTCCTTCGCGGTCCGCCTCACGAAATCCAGAAACCCCTGCCTGTTCCCGCTCCGGAAGAGGCCCCATCTCACGAAGAGCGACGCCTCGGCGCCCCACAGGTCCCTCTGGTCGGGGCCCACGTCCGCGCCGAACAGGTCCCCGAGCGGCAGCAGGGTCCGAACGCGTGGCGGTCCCCCGTCCTTCCGCCGCCTTTTCGCCTCGTCCTGGATCGCCATCGTCTCGGGCGTCGTGGTCCAGACGGCGTTCGGCAGCACCAGGCGGTCCCCCTGTAAAGAGGACCGGAGGGCGCGATGGGAATAGAGACCCCGCGGGCCTTCCACGCCCGCGATGAACCATGCGGGGAATCGGGGCGCGCGGGTCTCGAGAAGGATCGCGCTGTCCACGTCGACGCTGAAGTCGGCGAGTCCCGGCTGGACGTCCCAGTAGTTCCCGCAGTTGATGAAGGTGTCGCCGTCGCCCAGGGTCAGCGGGTGCGAAAGGCGGACCGAATCCGATCCCAGGATGGCGCTGTCCTCCGAGGACCAGGTCAGGTCGATCGGGCTCAGCTGGACATATCCCTCGCGCGGATCGGGCGGCCGGTTGTAGATCACGACCTTTATCGGAGTCGGAAGCTCCCCCCAGAATTCGGCCGGGAGAAAGGCGAGCCGTGCTGCGGTCGCCTTTTCCAGGGCCCGCGCGTACGCCTCGTTGAAGGCGTTCGGACAGCGGGAGATGACCTCGAAGCCCGGCACCGCAAAATACTGCCACGGGATCCCGGCGGCCCCGGTGGCGACCGGGGCGGCCTCCACAAAGACGGGATCAAGCAGGGTCACCTTTCCGTCCGCCGGCGCTGCCGCGAGAGCGCAGACCGGCCACGCAAGGACGGCAACGATCCAGGCCCATTGACAGGTCCCTACCGTGGGTGGCCGCTTCGAATGCATCGGGGTCCTCTCAGTCGCTTCGCAGCGCCTCGGCGGGAGCCACGCGCGCGGCCCGCCGCGACGGCAGCAGGCACGCGGGCATCGCGACCGCCGCGAGCAGCCCCGCCGTGCAGCACAGCACGAGCGGACTGGCCGGGGTGACTCCAAAGAGCGCGGACGCAAGCGCGCGACCCGCAAGCCACGCCCCGAGCAGGCCAAGGGGAAGGCCGACGCCGAGGAGGCCCAGGCCCATGCCCACGAACTGCCCCAGGATCTGGCCCGGACGTGCGCCCAGTGCCATGCGCACGCCGATCTCGCGCCTGCGCTGCGCCACGCTAAAGGAGAGCACGCCGTAGAGGCCGACGACCGTCAGCGCCAGCGACACCCCTGCGAAGATCCCGGCGAGGATAAGGGGGGTGCGCCTGTCGACGAGGCTGTCGCCCACCCTCGTGTCCATCGTCTTCAGGTCGTAGAGTTCGGCGGCCCGGTCGACGCCCACGACCGCTGCACGCAGGTCGGGGCCCGCCGCCCCGGGCGCCAGCTGGGTGCGCACGGTCACCATGAAATCCGACGGGACCGGAAACTCAGACGGAACCCCAAGCGGGAAATATACCGCCGCATGGTTCGCACGGTCGGCAAGGTCGTCCTGCTTCACGGATCCGACGACGCCGACAATCGTGACAAACTGCCGCTCCGCCTCCTTGGGATCGATCGGCAGCACCATCCGATGCCCGAGCGCTCCGCCCGCGGGCCAGTGCCGGCGTGCGAATTCCTCGTCGATCACGCACACGTTGTGGGCCAGCCGGTAATCGTCGTCCGTCAGCAGGCGGCCCTCCCGCAGCGGGACGCCGAGCGTCGCGAAGTAGTCGCCCGTGACAAAGTAGGTGTACACGGCCTCCTTCACGAACTCATCGGAGGAGGGCGTCGCCCCCGCGATGAACCAGGCCAGGCCCCAGACCCGGCCGCTGAAGGGCGTCCCGTTGCTGATGGTGGCGAAACGCACGCCCGGCATCGACCGGGCCGCCGACTCCAGCCTCCCGATGAAGGCCAGGCGCTGGCCCGGCTCCTTGTAGCCGTCCTGCGGAAGGGCCACCGCGCCGGTCAGGAGGTTCTCCCGTTCAAACCCGGGCTTCACGTCGAGCACGCGCTTGAAGCTCAGGCCAAGGAACCCCGCGCACGACAGGAGCACGACCGCCAGCGCGACCTGGGCCACGATTAGGGTGTGGCGAAGCCGGTGGACGGCGCGCGTGGTCGTGCCGCCGCGGGATTCTACCGAAAGGGAGGCCGCGGGGCTGCGATGGGCCGTCAACCAGATAACCGGAAGCGCAAGCAGAAGCGAAAGGACCCCCGAGGCTCCCAGGGCCGCGAAACAGACGGTCGGGTCGAGCCTCGGCAGGACATCGCTTGGAATCCGGCTCGCGGCTAGGGCCACCATGCCCCGGATCGCCGCCGCACCG
Source organism: uncultured Opitutaceae bacterium (assembly GCA_964419075.1). Classification (GTDB taxonomy): domain Bacteria; phylum Verrucomicrobiota; class Verrucomicrobiia; order Opitutales; family Opitutaceae; genus Palsa-1447. Next base: position 5,467 of record CAYQOH010000110.1, read on the forward strand.
ACCCCGATCCCGAGCATGCCGCCCGCGAGGGAGAGCAGGAGCGTCTCGGCGAGGATGGTACGGACGAGCTGGATCCGGCCCGCGCCGAGGATCTGGCGCAGCATGAACTCCCTGGCCCTGCTCGTCGCGCGGACCATTAACAAGTTGGCCAGGTTGACCGTGCCGATCAAAAAGAGAACCAGCACGGCCGTCTGCAGGAGCAGCAGCACCGGACGCAGCCCGGCCACATGGAACGCATGAAGACTGAGGACGGTCGTGTGGAATCCCACGGAGAGCACCGCTTTGCCAAGGGGATCCGTCTTAATCGTGCGCTCGTTCAGGGCGTCGATCTGCGCCTGCGCCTCGGCAAGGGTCGCGCCACGGCGCAGGCGCGAGATCATCTCGCCGCCGCCGCCGTGGCGAAGGTCGTTCCGCCTGTCGTCGGCCGAAAAGCAGAGCGGCAGCCAGAGGCTGGCGTCGTAGGCAAGGTAGTGAAATCCGGGAGGCATGACGCCGATGACGGTATAGGGCGCCTTTGCGAGGCGCAGCGTGCGCCCGACAACGGACCTGTCGCCGTTGAAATGCTCACGCCAGAAGGCGTCGCTCAGGATCACCACATGATCGCTGCCGTAGACGCCTTCGTCATCCGTGAAGGTGCGTCCAAGCGCGGCGTCGACCCCAAGCACGCGGAAGAACGAGGGCGTGACGCCCGGCGCGTTGACCTTGTACGGGGCGCTCTCGTCGCCGGCCGCGACGACGGCGCCACGGATGAGCGCAGAATCCTCGAAGGCGACGATTCCCGCCCTGCGCTCGAGATAATGGGGGACCGACACTCCCGCCCACCCGACTCCCGCCTTGGGATAGCTGTTGAACACCGTGACGAGGCGGCCGGGGTCGCGAAACGGCAGCGGCCGGAGCAGGGAGCTGTTGACGATCGAGAAGATCACCACGTTGGCCCCCAGGCACAGCGCCACGATCAGGAGGACGGTGAGCGAGAATCCCCAGGCGCGCAGGAGCGAGCGCAGGGCCAAACGCAGGTCGCCCGCGAGCTGGTCCACCCCCACAAAGCAGCGTTCGTCCCGGTAGCGCTCCTTCACCTGCTCGACGCCCCCGAATTCCCTGCGCGCCGCATACCGGGCCTCCTCCGGGGACATACCCGCCGCGATGTGGGCCTCCGTCGCCATATCAAGGTGCGCCTGAACCTCGTCGGCCAGCTCCGCCTCGACCTCTCTTCTCCTAAAGACCGCTCGAAGACGATAGATGAACTGCCTTAGCCAGCCCATGGCGGGTTCCTAGGTCGACTTGAGCATCAGGTTGATCGTGCCCGAGAGCATCTCCCACCTCGCCTTCTCATCTTGCAGCCTCCTGAGGCCGGCCGGCGTCAGCGAATAGTAGCGGGCCTTGCGATTGGCCTCTGAGGCGCCCCAGGCGCCCCTTATCAGTCCGCGTGCCTCAAGGCGGCAGAGCGCGGGATAGAGGGAGCCCATCTCGACCTGAAACACGTCGCGCGACATCGCCCGGATGCGCTGGGAGAGCCCGAACCCGTGCATCGAATCCCGCTGGAGGGCCTTCAAGATCAGCATATCGAGGGTCCCCTGCAGCAGCTCCGATTTCTCCGTAGGCATGGATTTTCCTATAGACGTTCTACAAGAGAGGAAATCACCCTTCCCGTCAGGGCGTCAACAGGGAAACGGGCCGGACGGCGGCCAGTCTTCCGGCCCGCAAGGCCCCACGCCGGTCAGCCGGCGGGGGGAATGCCGTAGCCGAAGGCCTCGAGGATCGCGCGGGCCGCCGGCGAGTGCAGAAAGGCGACGTAGCGCGCGGCGGCCGGGTTCGCGGAGCCGCGGGCCGTGATGACGGCACATTGCTCAAGGGGCTCGTGGAGGGCCGCGGGCACCTCCGTCCACCTGCCCCTGCCCTTCAGCCTCGGCGAAATCACGATCGACAGCGCGACGAAGCCGGCATCGGCGTTCCCGGTCTCGACCCACTGCGCCGTCTGGGAGATGTTCTCGCCTATCACAACCTTGGGCTCGGCGTCTTCCCAGGCGCCCAGGGACCTGAGCGCCTGCTGCGCGGCGCGGCCGTAGGGCGCGGTGTCGGTGTTCGCCACGGCCAGCTTCCTCACCCGCGGGTTCCGGACGGCCGCCGCGATGTCCGAGAGGTCGACCCCTTCCCGGGTGGTCCACAGCACGAGCCGCCCCACGGCAAAGGTGCTCAGGCTCCTTGCGTCCGCATTCCCGGCATTGACCAGGGCTTGGGCAAACCCGCGGTCCGCCGACAGGAACACGTCGTAGGGGGCGCCGTGCGCGATCTGGGCGACAAGGCTGCCGGAGGCGCCCGTCGCGCTCGTGACCGCGACCTCGGGCGCGGACTTCGCAAACTCGGCGTTCAGCGCGTCCAGTGCATAGACCAGGTTCGCGGCCGCCGCGACGGAAAGCGTGGCCGGCCGCGAGGCATCCGCGGCGTAGGTCGAGCCGACAAACGCCGAGGCCGCGAAGGCGGCAGCCGAAAGCAGGTGGAGCCCCCTCATCGGATCACGGGCCCGAGGCCGGGACCTGGACCACCTCTATCGACGTCACCAGGCGCGCCCAGCGCGCCGCGCGCTTGTCGCCCGGCGCCACGACATAGAGGGGGCCGAGGCTTGGCGGCAGCGGCTCCCCGTCCATGCTGTCCACGAGCAGGATGGTGCGGCTGCTCAGAAGCTCGTCGAACTCCGCGACGGCGAAGAGGGTCGCATAGCCGTCCCTGGAATGCACCATGACGGCCATCCTGAGCGCCGCTCCCCGCAGCTTCTCGCCGAACGGCACGCCGACCTTTGCCAGCAGGTCGTGCACGGGCACGCCCGAATAGCGGTGGTCCTTCTTTTCGTGCGGGTTGAAGGCCGAGATCTCGGTGTGGGGAAGCGCTGCGAATTCCTGGGCCGTGAGCGCGACCGACTGCCCGGGCGCCGTCACCTTGAGAACCGGATCGGCCGCGAACGCGCCAGGAGCGGCGACGGACGCCGCCAGGGCCATCAGGGCCGCCTGAACCATCCCGCCAGCCGGGTTGAAGCGGTTTCGGATGAGCTTCGTGATTCGCATGGGAACGGAGCCACATGCTGCAGGGGGAAAGTCGCAGGTCGAACCCTAACTCCCCGAGGGCCGGCGAACGGCGCCGTCAGATGGCGATTCCGAACTCAGCCGCGGCCAGCGCGCGCAGACTGGGATAAACGAACAGGGCGCCGGCGGCCCGCAGCGCGGGCTCGTCGTGCGTGCCGGTCGTGACGCAGAAGCAGGGGAAGCCTGCGTTGCTCGCCGTGGTGAGGTCGAAGGGAGAGTCGCCAACGAGGCAGCAGCTCGCCGCATCGCCGCCAATCCGGCGCAGGGCCTCGGCCGTGAACTCGGCGGCGGGCTTTCGCCACGCGCAGTCGCGGGCGCCGAGGATGAGGTCGAGCTGCCCGGC
>CAYQOH010000111.1:0-8879 GCA_964419075.1 uncultured Opitutaceae bacterium
CCGGCGACAGCCCGTTAAGGCCGCTCCCCTGGATCGAGGCCTCGAACCCGAATGCCCCGTTTGGATTGTTGAGGTTTGAGGAACTGAACACGGCCGAACCCGAGTTCTGCACGTATTCCAGGCTCTTTCCTACCACATAGATCTGGAAGGTGGGAGACGGCGTCGGCGTGGGCGAGACGCTAGGCGTCGGTGTGGGGGACACGCTTGGCGTCGGCGTCGGCGACACCGATGGAGTCGGCGTCGGCGAAACGCTCGGCGTGGGCGTCGGTGACACGCTGGGTGTCGGCGTCGGGCTCACGCCCACCCCAATGCTCTGGGAACTGCCGTTGATGCCGGCAGTGGCGACGTCGGTGGCCGTCACCGTCTGGCTGCCGATCGTATTCAGGGTGACCAGGAAGCTCCCGGTGCCGTTGGTTAGCGTGGAATTTCCGGGCAGCGACGCGGAGCCGTCGGTGCTCGAGAAGGTGACGGTCCCGGAATAGCCCGGGTCGATCACGTTGCCGGAATCCTTGGCGGTAACCTGGATGCTGAACGCCGACCCCGGGGTGACCGATGCCGGGGCGCTCACAAGCAAGTGGGTCGCCGACCCCGTGGTGTCGATGAAGAAGCCCGTGGAAGACTGGTAATAGGCCAGCGCGCCGAGGGACGCGGAAGGGAAGGAGGAGGTATTCAGGGCCACAAGGCTGGTGTAGTCCGCCTGCGCGAAATACTTCGCATCCGCCAGCAGGGTGCCGGGCGAGATCGGGACGGTGGTGAAGGCGGACTGGCTGCCGATCCCCGGTATGTTGTTCGCCTGCACATCGACGGGCTGGTCGCCCTGGAAGTCATAGCCCCCGCTGCCGTTGGACTGCACGCGCCAGACCTTGAATTCCTCGTGCGATCCGGAGCCGGTCCCAAAGCCGACAAACGTGCTCAGGTCGAACGTGAAGGGATTGCTCGCGTTGATGACCAGGTCCCCGGCGCCGTTCCAATGGCCGTTCGTGATCGCCGGGACGGTGGGGTAGGCGTCGCCCGTGAGGGAAAGCGGCACGTTCGTCCCCTGGACGTTCAGCGTGTAGCTTCCGTCGGGGAACGCCGTGTCCAGGGCCCCCTGGGTGGAGAATGAGCTCACGGCGGGCGAGCCGTTGTTGAAGCCCCAGTCCGTATCGTCGATGAAGACGAGCGAGTACATCGTCGCGTTGGGCAGCCCGACGGTCGGAACCGGCGACAGGCCGGTCAGGTTGCTTCCCTGGACCTCCGCGTCGAAGTTGAAGGCCCCGCTCGGGTCTACGAGCGTCGGCGAACTCACGGGCGCCGAAAGGGAACTCTGCAGGTAGTCCCGCCACTTGGCCACCGAAAGGATCGTGAAGGACGGGGAGCTGCTGTTCACCGTGATCGTGCCCGACGTGCCCGTGATCGACGAGTGCGCCGAGTCGGTCGCCGTGAGGGACTGCGGTCCCGGTGAGTTAAGCGTGACATTGATCGTGCCCACGCCGTTGACGAGCAGGACCGGGGCGGGGGGCAGGACGGCGTTGGGGTCGGTGCTCGTGATTGCGACAAGCCCCGTGTAACCGGGCACGACGTTTGAGCCGTTGAGCGCCGTCACCGTCAGGTTGAAACCCGAACCCGGGTTCGCCGTGGATTGCGCCGAGACCGTGAAGTGGGTGGCGGTCGTGATTGCGGCCGGCCCAGTGTTGATGAAGAAGCCGGTGGCGAGTTGGAACACCGCATAGCCGCCGAGCGACGCCGGGAGCGCCGTCGGGTTGAAGTCCGTGAGCTGCCCAAAGTCGAGCTCCGCATAGTAGAGCGAGTTCGGCGACAGGGTGTTGGCGGATACCGTGAAGGAGCTGGGCGCCGGATCAGCGAGGCTTATCGCGAACTGGTTGTAGGCGTCGCCGTTCGTCTGGTAGGTGCCATTCGAGCCGTCCATGGTCTGGATGTCCAGGCTCACGAAGCTGCCGGGGAGCGAGCCGTAGCCGGCGAACGCGTCGATCGATAGGGTCGCGTCGGCGGTGGCGTTGATGACCAGGTTTCCGTTGGCATCCCAGGTGCCGCCGGTGATCGCCGGGATGCTCGCCGGGTACTGGTCGCTGGCACCGAGCTCGAGCTGGACGGACGTGGGTCCCACGTTGATCGTGTAGGCGCCGTTGGGGAAGGCCGTGTTAAGGGCGATCAAGCTGCCGAAGGAGGTTGGAGGCGGCGCGCCGTTGCCCGAATCCAGCGACCAGTTGCTGCTCCCATCGTTCGAGAGGGAGTACGTCGTCCCGCTGGGGAGGGACACCCGCGGGGTCGGATAGAGGCCGGCAAGGCCGCTCCCGTCAATGTTCGCCCGGAAGCTGAAATTGCCGTAGGGGTGGGCGAAGTTGACCTGGCTCACGGTGGGGGCCGACCCGGACGTCTGCAAATAGTCCTGCTCCTTGCTCACGCCGAAGCTCTGCAGGGACGGAGTCCCGGTGTTCGCCGGGCCGCCGCTCACGAGCACCGCGCCCGAGCCACTGATGGACAAGTTTGACGTGTCGGTGGCCGTGATGGACTGACTCCCCGAGGTGTTGAGATGCGCGGTGACCGACGCCGTGCCGGCCACGAGGGCCGTGTTCGCGGGCATGACCCCGGCGCTGTCGCTGCTCGTGAACCGGACCGTGTTGGTGGCGCCCGCCACCGGGTTGTCGTAGGCGTCCAGGGCGACCACGCTGACGGTGAATCCAGAGCCGGGGGCGACCGACTGAGGCGGTCCGCCGACCGAGAAGTGGTTCACAGGTCCCGGCGCCGTGGGGCTCAGATAGTAGAGGTTGCTGTCGCTGCCCAAGGCAACGATGTCACCGTGGTCGTTGATTGCTGTCGCGGAGACGAGGCTCACGGCGCCCAGTCCCGACACCAGGCTGTTCAGATCGAGCATGGCGCCGCTCCCGCGGACAAAGGCGTGGTACGCGCCACCCGAGACCTGGGCTCTTCCAACAACCGCCCCGTACTTGCCGACGGCGTAGGCGTAGGAATTGGCGCCGCCCAGCGTCCCCATGCTCTTCATGAGGCCGCCCTTGTAGCTGAAGGCAAGGGCGCTGGAGCCGTTTGTCGACGAAGCGAAACCGACGACAAAGCCGCCGTTGGTCACGCCTGTGGCCTGGCTCCTGGGATAGGCGTTACCGAGTTCGCCGAGGTCGGCGACCGTGCCGCCTGAGAACCACGCGGCGTGGGTTCCGGTGTTAGCGGCGTTGTCGGAGTATCCGACGGCGACGCCGTTGTTGTTGATGGCGAGCGCGGCGCTGTTGTTTCCTGTGCCGCCAAGGGTCCCCAGGTCGGTCATGGTCGTTCCGCTGTAGCTGAATGCGTGCACGTTCGGGCCGACCGTTGGGTTCGAGTACCCCGCGATGACGCCGGTATTGTTGATGGCGGTGGCGAAGCTGTTGGCGCCGCCCAGCGTGCCGAGGCTGGTCACGGTGCCGCTGTCGCTGAAGGCCTGCGCCCCCGTCTCGCCCGGGGTCGAGAGCCAGCCGACGACGGTGCCACTTGAATTGATCGCACTCGCCGCGCCGTTCAGTCCCCCCAAGATGTTCGAAATATCCGCGATTGGGCCGGAGGGCGTGGGAAAGGTGAACGCGGACGACAGCGAGCTACCGGTAAACGTCTGGCCGACAACGACGCCCGCGTTGCTTACCCCGTAGGCGCCCCCGACGCCGCCCGAGCCGAGAAATGAGCCCAGGTTCTGGACGGTGTAATACTGGGCGTTGGCCGCTGAGCCGATGGCCAGGAATGCGATCAATTTTGCCAACGTGGGTAACTTCATAAGATTCATGGGTCTTGTCGGGCTGGGGCGCATGCGGCGTCGAACGTGAGTCCTGCGCCCTTCGTGGATGGGTAGGACGGCGTTCGAAGCCGAGTAAAAAAACTGTGAGAACTCCTGTGAAGGCGCAGAGGCGAGTCAATGCATTTCATATGCATGTGGGCTCGCAAGCTGCTTCTCACGCGGGGGATGCAGTTGGATGAATGGAGCTTCCGGGTGATGTCGATTAAGGATTTCTAATGGCAGCCGATGCATGCATTAGGTTTCTCGATGCGATCGAGCCGAGAAGGCCGCCAAAGGCGCCTTGTCCCGCGTTGGCACCATTATCCATCCTTCTTCCTTGGCGGCCCGCGAGTGGCGAACACGCTTCCGCGTGGCGGCAACGTCATCTCCGGAAGCGCCGACCGAGGGCCTTTGCAAGCCCGCACAAGCATGGGCCCCTTGTTTGTGTCATCTGGGGACTCGATCGACCTCGGCGTGGGCTGACCGGTTCTTGTTAGCGCCTCCGTGCCTGCCCCACGTTGGCGGAGCGATCCCTTGCTGCTCCCGGGGTCGCGGCGCTGGCCCCGGCGGAGATTTGGCTCGTTTGCCGGGGCACATATCCCAAGAAAAGGGCCCGCCATGCGCCACCTTTGGACCCCTGCCGCCTGCGTCGTTGCCGCCGCCATCGGGACCTTCGCCAGGGCCCAGGGCGCCGTCGGCGCTGACGAGGAGGCGAGGATAGCCGAGCTCGTGAGGGCCAGCGGGATACCCAGCGCGTCGGTGGCGGTCGTGGAGCACGGCGAGCTCGTGTATGCCAAGGCGTTCGGGAGGGCCTCGCTCGCGCCAGACCGGGCCGCGGACGCGTCGACGCGCTACTTCGTGGGCTCGATCAGCAAGCAGTTCACGGCGGCCGCGATCCTGCTGGCCGCCGAGGACGGGAAGCTGTCGCTCGACGACCCGGTCTCACGATTCTACCCCGGGCTCACCCGGGCCGGCGACATCACGATCCGGGAGCTCCTCGGGCATTCCTCGGGGTACGAGGACTTCGCGCCCCAGGACTACCTGATCCCGGAATGGACCCGGCCGACGACGCCGGATGCGGTCATCAGCGCCTGGGCGGGCAAGCCCCTCGACTTTGAGCCCGGCACCCGCTGGGAATACAGCAACACGAACTTCGTCCTGGCGGCCCGGATCTTCGAGAAGGCGACGGGGGAGAACCTGGACGCCTTCCTTAAGAGGAGGATCTTCGAGCCCCTGGGGATGACGAGCGCGACGGACGGCTACCTCGAGCGGCGCCCGCAGGACGCGGCCCCGTACACCCGCTTCGCCCTCGGGCCCCCGCGCCCGATCAGCCCCGAGGCGCCGAATTGGTATTACGGCGCGGCCCAGCTCGCGATGACGCCGTCCGACCTCGCCCGCTGGGACATCGCGCTCCTCCACCACCGGATCCTGAGCGAAAAGTCCTACCGGGATTTGACCGGGGAGGTGCGCTTGAAGAATGGCGACCGCACCCACTACGCGCTGGGGCTCGGCGTGGGCGAGAGGGACCGGATTCCCAAGCTTTCCCACACCGGGGAGGTCACCGGGTTCCTCGCGTCGAACGCCGTGTTCCCCACGCGGGACGCGGCGGTCGTGGTCCTCACGAACGAGGACAGCGTGTTCGTCTTCACGACGATCGCCGATCAGGTCGAGAAGGGGCTCCTCGAGCACGAAAGCCGGGCCGCCGGGGAACCCGCGCCGGGCGAGCTCGCCCGGGTGGAGGCGGTCGTGGAGGGGCTAAGGAGCGGCAGGATCGACCGGTCGCTCTTCACGCCCAACGCCAATTCCTACTTCACGTCCATGGCGCTCGACGACATCCGGGCGTCCCTAAGGCCCATGGGTCCGGTGAAGAGGATCGAGCGCACGCGCGCGAACGACCGGGGAGGGATGGCCTTCCGGGACTACACGGTGCACCTGAGGAAGGGGGCCGTGAAGGTGAGCGTGTACGTGACCCCGCAGGGCCTCTATGAACAGTTCTTGATCGCGCAGGATATTTAGGGCAGTAACGGCGTCCGGTTTTGGGGGCATTTGGGGCATTCACAATGAAAGGGGCATCTATGTGCACGCATGACACGACGGTGAGGGCCGGCAGGGGCACGCGGAGGGACGGCCGATGAGCGGCGTGCGCGTTCTCGTGGGTACGCGCAAGGGCGCGTTCATCCTCTCGTCTGACGGCGCCCGCAAGGCGTGGAAGGTCGATGGGCCCCACTTCGGCGGCTGGGAGATCTACCATCTGAAGGGCTCTCCGGCCGAACCGAACCGGCTCTATGCCTCGCAGTCCAGCGGCTGGTTCGGCCAGTTGATCCAGCGATCGAGCGACGGCGGGCGGACCTGGGAAGCGGCGGGCAACGACTTCAAGTATGACGGGACCACGGGCACCCACCAGTGGTACGACGGGACGGCGCATCCCTGGGAGTTCAAGCGCGTCTGGCACCTCGAGCCCTCGCTCACCGACCCGGACGCCGTCTACGCCGGGGCCGAGGACGCGGCGCTCTTCCGCTCGGCGGACGCCGGAAGCACCTGGACCGAGCTGTCCGGCCTGCGCGGCCACGGCACGGGGAAGAGCTGGATGCCCGGGGCGGGCGGGATGTGCCTGCACACGATCCTCCTCGATCCGGTGATCCCGGGCCGGATCTTCATCGCGATCTCGGCCGCAGGCGCGTTCCGCAGCGACGACGGGGGCGGGACGTGGAAGGCGATCAACCGGGGCCTAAGGTCGGAGCACATCCCCGACCCGACGGCCGAGGTCGGCCACTGCGTCCACCGGATCGCGATGCACCGCTCGCGGCCGAAGGTCCTCTTCATGCAGAAGCACTGGGACATCATGCGCAGCGACGACGCGGGCGACTCCTGGCGGGAGGTGAGCGGGAACCTGCCGAGCGACTTCGGGTTTCCGATCGAGGTCCACGCGCACGAGCCGGAGACGATCTACGTCGTCCCGATCAAGAGCGACTCGGAGCATTATCCCCCGGATGGCAGGCTGCGCGTCTACCGGAGCCGGCAGGGGGGCAACGAGTGGGAGGCGCTCTCCAAAGGGCTTCCCCAGAAGGACTGCTTTGTCAATGTGCTGAGGGACGCGATGGCCGTCGACTCGCTTGATACTTGCGGGGTCTACTTCGGCACCACGGGCGGCCAGGTCTACGCCTCGGCCGACGCCGGGGACAGCTGGACGCCGATCGTGCGCGACCTGCCTGCCGTCCTTTCGGTCGAGGTGCAGACGCTCCCGTGATCCAGGTCATGCTCCCTCAGCACCTCAGAAACCTCGCCGGGGTGGGAGGGGTGGTGCGGCTCGAGGTCACGGGGCCCGCGACCCAGCGCGCCGTGATCGACGCCATCGAGGCCGCCTACCCGGTGCTGGCGGGGACCATCCGCGACCGCGGCACGCAGAAGCGAAGGGCGCTCGTGAGGTTCTTCGCCTGCGGCGAGGACGTCTCCCTTGAGTCCCCGGATGCGCCGCTTCCGGAGGCCGTGGCCTGCGGGAAGGAACCCTTCCTCATTATCGGCGCCATCGCGGGCGGCTGAGGCGAGGCCCGTCATTGAGTGCAGATCGTGGGTTGAGGAGCCGGCCACCCGTTCGGATGCAGTAACGCCAGCGGCCTATTGCCGAGCCGGCGGTGCAGTAGATGGCGCCGAGCGCCAGAAACATCCGGAGCAGCTCGTTCACGGGTTTCGAGCGGAGTCCGGAGGCGCCTCTCCGCGGCTCAACGCCGCGCTCGTTCGCCCGGGGGCGAGGGCGGAGTATTTGGCTTGAGGTTCGCGCGGGCGGGGGGATGTATCGGACCATGCCCCAGCCCCATTTTTCCCGCCGCGCCGCCGCGGCAGTAGCGTCCTCGGCCACCCTGGTCCTTCTGGCGGTGCTCGCGTGCTCGGCGACGGCGGGCGCGCAGGGTGAATTCACCCGCGGCGTGGGCGTCTATCCCGGCGAACCCGCCGCGTTTCAGGGGCCGACCGCCGTCGTTGACGGCGCCACGTACCGCAACCTGGCGCTCCATCGCCCGGCGATGGCGTCCAGCAATTATGACTACTGCCTCACGGCCCAGCTGGTCACCGACGGGATCATTGACGAGCGCATGCCCCGGTGGCTCGTCGTGTCCTCAAGCGCCGAGGGCATCGTGCCGAGGTCCGAGAGGGAGCACCTTGTCGACGACTACCTGGGGACGGCGCTCGCCCTTCCGGCCGCGGGGGGCTGGGTCCAGGTCGAGCAGGCCGGGCGCGGGGACGTGCCCGATGTCGACCGCATCGAGGTGGTCGCGGTGCCGCGCACCGACGACAAGAATCCGCAGCGCTGGACCTGCGTGATCAGCGCCTCCGACGACGGGAAGTCGTGGCGGGAGCTCGGGCGCGCCAGTGACGAGGAGAGCCTGGCGTCGGCGGCCTTCTGGACCCCGAAGGTCCTCAAGCCCGCGTTCGATGTGCCGGGAAGGGGCCGGGCCCGCTTCTACCGCGCGCAGCTGGATGCGCCGTCCGTGACCGGCTGGCACGTCCAGGGCGTCAACCTGTTCGCCAAGGGGCGGCGCGTCGAGCTGGGCGGACCCTATGACTTCACGAGCGCATGGAAGAGCGCGGGAGGCGGGTCCGAGTGGGTTCAGGTGGACCTGGGCGCCGTATGCGCGTTTGACCGGGTGGCCCTGCACTGGATCCAGAGGGCGGCCGAGGGTTCGATCCGGGTCTCCGACGACGGCGAGCGCTGGCGGACGCTCGCGGCCCTGTCGGCGGCCGCGGACGATTACCCGCTTCCGAAGCCCGCGAGCGCCCGCTACGTGCGCGTGCAGATGGACCGGCCCGCATCGCCCGACGGCTATATGCTCAGCGAGCTGCAGGTCCTCGGCAGGGGAGGGCCCGTTCCCCGGGCGCAGCCAGAGCCCGCCGCCCGTCCCGGCGAGCGCCAGGACCTCGTGCGCGGTGCGTGGCGCCTGCAGCGCGACTCGCTCGTGAGCCTGGGCGGCGAGGCGCTCTCGCTACCCGGGGCGGACTGCGGGGACTGGCTGCCGGCCACCGTCCCGGGCACCGTGCTCGTGAGCTACCTGAACGCGGGCGCGCTGCCCGACCCGAACTACGGCGACAACCAGCTGCAGATCTCGGACTCCTTCTTCTACGCGGA
>CAYQOH010000112.1:0-8815 GCA_964419075.1 uncultured Opitutaceae bacterium
GGCGACGTCACGCAGATCGACCTTCCGCGCTCCAAGATGTCCGGGCTCCTCGAGGTGCAGCACATCCTCAGGGACGTCCCAGGGATCGTCTTCCACACGTTCACCGCCGAGGACGTCGTGCGCCATCCGCTGGTGCAGCGCATCGTCGAGGCCTACGAGCGCTACAAGCACCCAATGGCCGGGGCCAACAGCCACGCCGGCGCCTGACATGTCCGTCCGCAACCAGCTCAGGCTCCTCGTCGGCGGGCTCGGCGCCCACCGGGGCGACCCGAATTCGGCAACCGGCTCGGGGGTGCGCGACTTCCTGGACCAGAGCCGCCTCGTGGCGGGGCTGATCTTCATCGTGACCGTGGCGGCGATCGTGCTGGTGAGCTCGGCCGGGATGCGGGTGCTCGACCTGCCGGTGCTGCCGAGCCAGGTCGCGCCCGTGCGGATCGCGGCCGGCTTCCCGTTCGCCTACGTGAGCGCCACCCGCACGAAGGCCGAGCGCGAGCAGCGCCTCACCGGGCTGCCGCCCATCTACCGGCTGGACACGGCGCCGCTCGAGCGGTTCGAGGGCGCCTCGCGCGACCTCCTGGGCAAGCTTGCCGCATTCGAGGCCGCGCACCCCGACCCGACCGCCCTCTTCTTCAACCGGCGCAAGGCGCTCGGCGCGCTGGCCGACGAGTTCAACGCGCGCGGGCCCTATGAGACGAACGCCGACGACTTGGCCGCGGTCCTGACCGCCGGCGACGCCCCGGCCCGCGCCGCGCTCTTCGAGAACGGCTTCGCGGCGCTGCGGCAGATCTACCGCGAGGGCGTCCACGACACGTCGGGTACCGGGGGCGGGCCGGAGGCCGTGGTCATGTTCGAGGTGGAGCGGTCCGCAGGGGGCACGGCGTCGCGTCCGGTCCAGTCCATGGAGGACGCGCTGACCTTCCTGAGGGTGAGCCTCGCCTCGGAGGGCGTGCCCGGGCCCGCCGCGCACGCGCTCTTCCGGCTCTTCCGAAACGGGGTCCAGCCGAACCTCGTGTTCGACCGGGCCGCCGCCGCGCGCCGGGAGGCCGACGTGATGGCCAAGGTGAAGCCCGTGACGGTGCGGGTGGAGGCCGGCAGGACGATCGTCGACGCGGGGGACCGGGTCACCGAGGACCAGTACGAGATGGCCACCGCATACCGGACGGCGGCCCTCGAGGGGGGCGCCGCGCAGCTGGGCGACGGCCTCGAGCTGTTCGGGCGGGTGCTCCTCGTGCTCGCCATGGTGCTCGCCTCCATCATCTACGTCAGGCTCGAGGATCCCGAGACCCTGGCGAGCAACGTGCGGCTGGGCCTCCTGGCCCTGGTCGTCATCCTCAACCTGGCCCTGGTCCGCGTCGTCTACACGGTCGGCGGGGCCGAGCTCTTCCTGCGCGACCCGGCGTGGGCCTCCGCCCTGCCCTACCTCGCGCCGACCGCGCTCGCCCCCCTGATCGTCGCGATCCTCATCGACGCCGGCTCGGCGATCTTCATGGCGCTGCTGATCTCGATCTTCACCGGCGTCATCTACGGCAACCGCCTCGACCTGCTGGTGCTCACGTTCCTCGCGTCGATGGTCGCGATCTTCGGCTGCCGCGAGGCCCGCCGGCGCGGCCGCGTCGTCAGCGCCGCCGGGATGGGGGGGCTCACGGTGGCCGCGTTCGCCGCGCTGATCGGCATCGCGCAGCAGACGCCGCTTGAGACGCTCGTCTGGCAGATGGGCGCGGGGCTCGTGACCGGGCTGCTGACGGGCGTCGCCGTCGTCGGGCTCCTGCCGGTCCTCGAGGCGCTCTTCAAGAGGACGACCGACATCACGCTCCTCGAGCTCACCGACTTCAACCACCCCCTCCTCAGGAGGATGCAGCTGGAGGCGCCCGGGACCTACCACCACTCGCTCGTCGTGGCCCAGCTCTCCGAGAACGCCTGCAACGCGATCGGCGCCAACCCGCTCCTGGCCCGCGCCTGCGCGCTCTTCCACGACATCGGCAAGACGGCCAATCCCGCCTACTTCACGGAGAACCAGCGCGGTGGCGGCAATCCCCACAACGAGAAGGACCCGGCGGTCTCGGCGGCCATCATCCGCCAGCATGTGGCCGACGGCGTGGACATGGCGCACCGCCACCACCTTCCCCGCGCCGTGATCGACGTGATCCGCCAGCACCACGGGACGACGCTCGTGAAGTTCTTCTACGATCGCGCGCTCGCCCTGTCCCAGTCGCCCTTCCCCGGGGTCGAGCCGCCGAAGGTCCCCGATGCGCCGTTCCGCTACGAGGGGCCAAAGCCGCAGTTCAAGGAGAGCGCCGTCGTGTCACTCGCCGACGCGGTCGAGGCCGTGACGCGCTCGATCCGAACGATCACGGCCGAGAAGCTCGGCGCCCTGATCGACCGGATGGTCGCCGAGCGCGTCGGGGACGGCCAGCTCGACGAGGCGCCGCTCACCTTCGAGGACCTGGCGAAGATCAAGAACAGCTTCACCTTCACGCTCCTCAACATGCTGCATTCCCGGGTCGCCTACGCGGCGCCCGCCGAGCCGCCGAACGAGGCGAACGCCTGAGGGGCGCCATGCGCCCCGTCGACGTCGCCAACCGCCGCGCACGCCTCGGCTTCGATCGAAAGGCGCTGAGGGCGGCGATCGGCCTGCTCGACGCCCACGCCGGGGAGTTCCGGGGCGGGTGCCCGGAGGGCGCGCTCTCGGTCGCCTTCCTGGCCGATCCGGCCCTGGCGCGGCTCCACGGGCGGTTTCTTGGCGACGCATCCCCCACCGACGTCATCACCTTTGAGGGCGACGCGGCGCACCGCTGCGCCGGCGAGATCTGCGTGTCGGTCGACGCGGCGGCCCGCCGCTGCGGGCCCGCCGGCGCGTCCCTCTCCAGGGAGCTTACGCTCTATGTCGTCCACGGCTGGCTCCACCTGGCCGGCTACGACGACGCGCGGCCCGCGGCCAAGCGCGCCATGCGCCGGGCCGAGGCCCGGGCGATGCGCCTTTTGGAGCGGTCCGCGGCCGTTCCCCGCTTCAAGCTGGCGTAGCCCGCCGCGGGCCGCTACGACCAATCATCCCATTCATGGCCGAAGCCGAACCCTCCTCCTCCCGCTACGTCACCCTGCGCAACGCGTTCTTCTCGGGCGTGATCCTCGTCGCGCCGCTCTGCCTCACCGTCTGGATCTTCAGCAAGATCATCGACTTCGTGGGCGGGAACTTCAAGGGGCTCTTCCTCTACCTGGTGCCCGACTCCCTGCGGGACCGGCCGGGTCTCGACACGGTCTGGTCCATCCTCGCCACGCTCATCGTCCTGGCCCTCGTGACGGGGCTCGGCTACGTGTCGCGGTACGTCTTCGGCAAGTTCTTCTTCAGCGTCGGCGACCGCTTCATCCAGTCGATCCCGGGCGTGAGCGCCGTCTACAACACGGTCAGGCAGATCGTGAACACGTTCAGCTCCCAGAGGGGCCACATGTTCAACAAGGTGGTCCTCGTGGAGTTCCCGCGGAAGGGGTGCTGGACGATCGGGTTCCTCACCAACACGGTCCAGGGCGAGGCCCAGGGCCGGGTCGACCGCGAGTCCTGGACCGTCTTCGTGCCCACGACCCCCAACCCGACGAGCGGCTTCCTCCTCATCCTGCCGAGGAGCGAGGTGGTCGAGCTGGACATGGCTGTCGGCGACGGGATGAAGATGATCATCTCGGGCGGCGCGGTCGTTCCGAGCTGGCCCTCCGCCGTAACCCCGAAGGGCCGCGAGGCGAGCTAGCCCGCGCCCCGCCTCCGGTGCCCGGACAGACGCTCACGACCGAGGCGTTCGTGATCGAGAAGCGCCCCCCGTCGGACGCCTTCCAGACCTTCGGGCTCTTCTCGGCCGAGCACGGCGCCCTCGTCGCCCTGCAGCGCGTCCCGCGAAGGCCGTCGCCCACCCACGTCTCCCCGGACCTCTTCGACGAGGTCTCGGCCATGCTCGAGAGCTCCAACCAGGGGCGCACGTGGTTCGTGAAGGAGGTCCGGATCACCACGCGGCGCGCCGCGATCGGCGCGAGCTACGACGCGCTCCGGTTCGCCTCCGCGCTCGTCTCCGTCGTCGGCCGCAATCCCGTGCACGAGGAGAGCCGGGAGGGCGTGGCGCAGCTCCTGCGCGCCGCGCTCGACGCCTTCTGCGCCGGCGTGCGCCCGGACGTCGTCCACCTGAAGAGCCTCTACGTCTTCGCGCGCGACGAGGGCTACCCCGTGAAGCAGGAGTGGATCCCCTCGCTCACCCAGGACGACCGCGAGGTCGCGGCCGCCCTCCTCGGCCGCCGGCTGCGCGAGCAGGACGCAAGCCCCGCCCACGTCGCCCGGATCCGGCGGAGCCTCGAGGGCTACCTCGGCGCCAGCACCGAGATCGTGATCCCGTGAGGTACGACCTCGAAGAGCGCCGCATTCAGCTGAGCGTCGGGGATTTCTCGGACTTCTCGATAGGGCCGCTCGGTTCATCGGGCGGGGCGGGCGGGCTGTGGCGCGCCCAGCTGGGCACGCGCTGGCACGGCGAGCTCAGGGCGCAGGCTCTCGCCGACGGGGCCGACGCCGACTTCGAGGTGCCGGTCGAGGGCCTGCTCACGCGGCGCGGCTGGATCGTCTCGCTCGCGGGACGGATTGACCAGGTCGTACGCTCCGCCGGCGGAACCGTCCTTCGCGAGATAAAGACCGTGAGCCGCGCCCTGCCCGCCCCCGAGGGCGAGCTCAGGGGGGACTACCCGGCCTATTTCGTGCAGGCGGCTGCGTACGCTGCGCTGCGGGGCGCCCGCGAGGCCTGCGAGCTGGTCTTTGTCGAGGCGGACACCGGCCTCGCGCAGACGGTGCGCCTCGGCCAGGCCGACGAGCGCCTGCTCGACGCCCAGCTCGACCGGATCGCCGAGTTCCTCGACCTGCGGCAGCGCGCGCGTGAGCGGCTGCGCGACCTCATGTTCCGGCCGGCGTTCGCGGCCCCGCGCCACGGCCAGAGTGAGGCCGCCGCGGAGCTCGCGGCCGCCGTCCGCAACGGCCAGTGCGCGGTCCTGTTCGAGGCGCCGACCGGCTTCGGCAAGACGGGGGTCCTCCTCGAGCGCGCGCTCGGCGAGCTCAGGGACGGCGCCTTCGAGCGGGTGCTCTACCTCACCGGCAAGTCGACCGGCCAGCTCCACGTCGCGCAGACGCTGCGCGCGATGACCGAGCCGGGTGCGGACCTGGCGCCGGGCGCCCCGGTCGCCGCGTGGCACGTGCGCAACAAGGCGGAGCACTGCGTCAACTCGGTGTTCCAGTGCGTCCGGGAGGCCTGCGCCTACCTTGACGGCGCCGATAAGCGCTGGCCCGGCAGCGGGCTCTCGCGGTTCTACCTGTTGGACGGGCAGCCGAGGGACCTCGCCTCGCTCCGGAGCGCGGGGCTCGGCGCCCGGATCTGCCCGTATGAGATCACGCGCGCCGCCCTCACGTTCAACGACGTGTGGATAGGCGACTACAACTATGTCTTCTCCCCCGAGAGCCGGGGCCTGTTCTACGACAGGCCCGGCTTCGACCCGGCGCGGACGCTCCTGGTGATCGACGAGGCCCACAACCTCCCGTCCCGCGCCGCCGACGCCCACTCGCACGCCCTCTCGGCGGACGATGCGCGCCTCGTCTGCGAGGCGCTTCGGGGCGCCCGCGCGCAGGCGCCGTGGATCTCGCGGTGGGAGGACTGGGCCCGGTTCCTCGGGTCCCTCCAGAGGTCGGGCGGGCTTGCCCCGGCGGACATCGAGGACGCGCGCGAGCGCCTTGCCGGCCTTGCCGAGGGGGCGGCGATGTTTCCCGTGGACTACTCGGAGCTCGGCCCGCAGGTGTCGGGCGTCATCTGGAAGATGCCGTCCGTCGCGGAGCAGATCGGGTCGATCGAGCTGCCGCGCCTCTGGTGGAGCCCGCACGACGGGGTCCTGTCGATCACGTGCCTGGACGCCGCGCCCGTCATCGGGGCGGCGCTGCGCGACTTCGGGGGGGTCGTCTTCGCGACGGCCACGCCGGGGCCTGTCGACCGCTTCGAGGAGAGCTGCGCGTGCGGGAATCTGATCCCGATCCGGGCGTCGACCCCGTGGCGGGACGGCGCCTACGACATGGCGGTCGACCTGCGAGTCGACACGACCTTCCAGCACCGCCAGCGCCACCTCGAGGCAACGGCCGAGACCGTCGAGGCGCTCCACCGCTCCGCCGGGCCGGGCGCGCCCATCGCCGTGTTCTTCCCGAGCTACGCGTACGCCGAGGCGGTGGCCGCGCGCGTCGGCGCGGCGTCCCTCCAGCCCAAGCGGAGCGAGCTCTCCGCTCAGAGCGCCTGGATCGGCGACGCGCTCGGCGCGGGCCGCGCCCTCTTCCTCGTGCTCGGGTCGGGGTTCGCCGAGGGCATCGACCTGCTCGGGGGCAAGGTGGCCCACGCCATGGTGGTCGGCCCCGCCCTGCCCGAGGTCAACCCCGTGCAGAGGGCCAGGCTCGCGGCGCTGGCCGGCGCGGGGCGCGACGCCGCGTTCGACCGCGTCTACAGGATCCCGGGGATGCAGAAGGTGAACCAGGCGCTCGGCAGGCTGGTCCGGGCCCCGGGCCAGAGCGCGAGGGTGCTCCTCCACTGCCGCCGCTTCGCCGAGCCGGGCTACGAGCGCCTCCTCGCCCGGGAGTATCGATCGGGGCGGCGGATTCTCGACGGGGACGACCTCGCCGCGTGGCTCGGATCGGGCGCCTGAAGCCTATTTCGCTTTACCGGACCTCGCCCGGCGTGCTGTACTTGGCTTGGTGACTCCGCCCAAGACCATCGGCTTCCGGGAGGTTCACGCCGCGATAGAGCGGCTTGCGGCCGCCATTGAGGCCCGCCACGGCAGCACCCAGGCGCTCCTTCTGCTCGGCATCGCGAACGGCGGGATTCCGCTCGCCAGGCGCCTCGGCGCCCGCCTGGGGATCAGGCGGGTCGGCGACCTCGACATCTCCTTCCACCGCGACGACCTCGGCCGCCACCCGATTCCTAAGGAGTTCACGCCGACGCTCCTGCCCGGGGACGTCAACGGAGCGACCGTGATCCTGGTCGACGACGTCCTCTTCACGGGGCGCACGGTGAAGGCGGCGCTCGACGAGCTCTTCGACCACGGCAGGCCGGCAAAGGTGGAGCTCGCGGTGCTGGTCGACCGGGGCAACCGCCGGCTTCCCATCGTCGCCGACTTCACGGGCACCACGGTCGGCGCCGCCGAGGACGAGGACGTGCTCGTCTCGCTCCGCGACGACCCCGCGCACGACCGCATCGAGATCCGGCCGCGGGCGGCAGGCCGGTGGAGCGCCGCCCCATTCCGATGACCTGGACACGCCGACACCTGATCACGATCGAGGAACTGAGCCTGCGCGAGATCGAGCAGGTGCACGCCACCGCCTCCGCCTTCAAGAGCATCCTCAAGCGCAGCGTGAAGAAGGTTCCCGCGCTCCGCGGCAAGACGATCGTGAACCTGTTCCTGGAGCCGAGCACCCGCACGCGCATGGCGTTCGACATGGCCGCGAAGCGCCTGAGCGCCGACGTGATCGCGTTCGACGCGGCAAGCTCGTCGACGACCAAGGGCGAGACCCTGCGCGACACGGCCGAGAACATCCAGGCGCTCAACGCCGACATGATCGTGATCCGCCACTCGGCGGCCGGCTCGCCGCTCTACCTGAGCAAGATCCTGGACATCCCGGTGATCAACGCCGGGGACGGCGCGCACGAGCACCCCACCCAGGGCCTTCTCGACACGTTCACGATGAAGGAGCACCTCGGCTCGCTCAAGGGCCGCAAGGTCGCGATTCTGGGGGACATCCTCTTTAGCCGCGTGGCGCGCTCGAACATCTATGCGCTCACCAAGATGGGCGCGGCAGTGACGCTCGTAGGGCCCTCCACCCTGGTCCCTCACGGCTTCACCGCCATCGGCGCGCAGGTCTCGCACGACCTCAAGTCGGCGCTCGCGGACGCGGACGTCGTCATGCTCCTGCGCATCCAGCACGAGCGCCAGGGGCACCGCCACTTCCCCTCCCTCGGCGAATACACGAGCATGTTCGGCCTGAACAAGACCCGCGCGTCGTGGCTCAACCCGAAGGCGATCATCATGCACCCCGGGCCGATCAACCGCGGCGTGGAGATCGACAGCGAGCTGGCCGACGGCGAGCGCAGCGTGATCCTGGAGCAGGTCTCCAACGGCATCGCCGTGCGCATGGCGGTCCTCTACCTCTGCGCGGGTAACCAGCCCGAGCAGGTCATCTCCTCCACCGAATAACCGCGACCATGCCCGCCCTCTGGATAAGGAACGCCCGCGTTATCGACCCCGCCAGCCGGCGCGACTCTGTCGGCGACGTCTTTTCTCGGGACGGCAAGATCGTCCCGCGCCTGTCTGCGGCGGACCGTAAGCGGGCGAGAAAGATCGACGCGCGGGGTCTCGTCGCCGCGCCGGGGCTCGTGGACATCCACGTGCACTTCCGCGAGCCGGGCCAGGCGCAGAAGGAGACGATCGCGACGGGCTCCAGGGCCGCCGCAGCCGGGGGCTTCACCACCGTGGTCTGCATGCCGAACACGGCGCCGGCCGCCGACAACGCGGGGACGATCCAGTTCATCCTGGACGCCGTCCGCCGCGACTCGCTGGTCAAGGTGCTGCCGACGGGGTGTATCACGATTGGGATGAAGGGGGAGACCTTGGCCCCGATCGGTTCGCTCAAGCGGGCCGGGGCCGTGGCGATCACCGACGACGGCGAATGCGTCCAGTCCAACGAGCTCATGCGGCGGGCGATCGAGTACGCCAAGATGTTCGGCCTGCCGGTCATGGACCACTGCCAGGACCAGTCCATGACCGAGGGCGC
>CAYQOH010000113.1:0-8556 GCA_964419075.1 uncultured Opitutaceae bacterium
TCCAGGGGCTCGTCACGCTGATCGACGTGTTTGAGGCGATCGTGGGCGACCTTCCCGAGCCGGGGCAGCGCAACCAGACCTCGGTGAAGCAAAGGGAGGACGGCTCGTGGCTCGTCGACGCGGCCCTCCCGATAGCCGAGTTCAAGTCCCTCCTCGGGGTCGCGGGTTCGCTTCCCAACGAGGCCGAGGCCGAGTACCGGACGGCGGGGGGCTTCGTGGTCACCCAGTTCGGTCGCATTCCCTCCGTGGGCGACCATTTTGAATGGCAGGGATGGAGAATCGAGGTGGCCGAGATGGACCGGCGCAGGGTCGACAAGGTCGTGGTCGCCGCGGTGGCGCCGGCGGCCGGAGCGGCGAAACCCGCAACGTGACCGCCATGGCTGCGAACAACTTGTCGGCAAACGGGCGTTGCTTTTGAGGGAGCCGCGGCCGACGTTTCGACCATGGCGGAACCATGCAAGATGCCTTCACCGGACGACCCACCCGCATCCTCGGCCCCGCCCTCCCCGACGCAGCGGGGCGAGCCGCTCTTCAGGACGATCACGAGCGACGACTGGAGGCGCTCGCTCGCCTTGGCTCGGCGGCTGCCCAATGCGGTCTCCGAGCAGATACGGACCGTGATCTCGTCCTCCTCGCGGAAGACGAAGTGAGCCTGCTGGAGGGCGCGGGCGCCGAGTGGGCCGCGCTTGGATCGGCCATCCGGGAATTCCGGAGCCGCCTGCCCCTCCGTGCGCTCTCCCACTTCGGGTTCTCGGACCAGGAGGCCAGCCCACTGGAGGAGGCGAACCCCCACCTGCACCGGATCGGGGTGGGCGTGGAGGCCTGGGCGTTCGCGTCAGTGCGCGACGCCTCGGTCTACAAGTTCTACCTCCCGAGAGAGGACAAAAGGATCGGCAGCTCATTCGGCTTCGCGCGCGGAGACGAGGCGCTGCTCACGGCCAGGGCCGGTCTCGGCGACTACCGGGCGCTCCTCGAGAAGCTCCTCGTCATTCATCTGCTCGGCGGCATGGCCACCGAAGTGGTCGCCCTGACCCCGGAGGGCATCCTCGTCGCCAAACAGGCGCTCGGCGCACCCCTCCCGCAGGGCGACGACATGTCGCGCGACCTTCCCGGGATGCTCATCGAAATTCCCTCGCGCTTCCTGAGGGCGGACCGCGACCACCCCCGGCTCCTCTTCGTCAACGGGGCGCCCTTCCTTGTCGCGGACCTTCACGCTCGAAACTTCGTGAGGGGCGCCGACCGCGCCCTCCGGGTGATCGACCTGGTCGCGGGCCCGTGGCCCGTCGAGCCACACCTGATGGATCCGCTGATCGCGGCGTGGCTGGAGCGCGTGCGCGCCAACCCGGCGGCCACGGCCCTTCCCAATTCCCCGGACGCGGAACTCTGAGACCCCCGGGGTCAGCCCTTATCGGCGGCCAGCACGCCAAGGATCGCCTCGGCCTGCTTGCTGGTCGTGCCCTTGTAGTCGGTGTAGATGATCTTGCCGTCCTTGATCAGGTAGGCTTGGCGGTTCGCCCTGCCGCCCGGGTAGGTTGATACTCCAAAGGCGTTGATGACTCGGTCATCCGTGTCGGCAATCAGCGTGAAGGGAAGGTGGTACTTGTCCTTGAAGGCCTTCTGGTCCGCGACGGTGTCGCGACTGACGCCGATCACCGCAACCCCTTTGCTTGTAAGGCTCTCGTAACCATCCCGCAGCGAGCAACCCTGGGCCGTGCAACCCGGTGTGTCGGCCTTGGGATAGAAGTAGACCAGTGTGTAGGCCTGCTTGGAATAGACGTCGGCGAAGTTGATCGACTGACCGGTTTCCGCGACGCCGGCGATCTCAGGGGCCTTGTCGCCCACTTTGAGCTCTGCTTTTGCTGAATTGGACATGGCGAGGGTGGCTGACAGGGCGAGGAGTGGAAGAATCGTCGGTTTCATGGGCGCCAGAAGGTGCCCACAGAGTGCTCCTTTTGCAAGTCGGCCGGGCGTTGCAGGATTCGGGCGTCGCGGGGCGCAATTTCCGGAACCTTTGGCACCGGTCCGGAGACTAAAAATCTCCCTCCGGAAAGCGCCGCTGACCGGCATTGCATTTGTGCGCGTTCTCTGTAAGCAGCATTACCTTCATGCCATTCCTATTGTCCCCAAGAACCCGCCCTTTAGGCACACAGTTTGCGGGTCTCGCGTTGCTGGTTTCCTTGGGCGCAACGCCCTGCTTGCGGGCCTCCACCCTGCCGATCGATGGGTTCGACCCGAGCCCCAATGGCATCGTCAACACCCTCCTGGTCCAGCCTGATGGCAAGATATTGATGGGAGGCTATTTTACGCAGCTTCACCCGTATGGAATGTCCGTATCGGGGCACGGATACATCGCCCGGCTCAATCACGACGGATCCCCTGACGGAACCTTCAGCGCGAATGCAAACGGCGTGGTCCGTACCATGGCCCTGCAGCCAAACGGCCAGATCATCATCGCCGGCGAATTCACCAGCATCCAGCCCACGGGCGGTGCCACGCAGGTCGCCCGCAACTACGTGGCGAGGCTAAACGCCGACGGCACGCTCGACGCGGCGTTCAACCCCGGCGTGAACGGCATTGTCTATGCCATCGCCGTCCAGCCTGACGGCCAGATCTTGATCGGCGGCTCCTTCACAAGCGTGCAGCCCAACGGCGCTGGCAGCCCGACGACCCGCAACCGCATCGCGCGCTTCAACGCCGACGGGTCTCTCGACACGTCGTTCGATCCCAATGCGGACCGGCCTGTCCTTGCGATCGCCGTCGAGCCCAACAAGCAGATCGTCGTCGGCGGCGGGTTCTCGATGCTCCAGCCCAACGGGGCGAGCGCGGCGACCAAGCGCAGCTGCGCCGCCCGGCTCAACAATGACGGCTCGCTCGACACGGGGTTTGATCCCGAGCCGAATGGGTCCGTCAACTCCATCGTGGTCCTTTCGAGCGGGCAGATTGTCATGGGCGGCGAATTCGTGACGTTGCAGCCCAACGGGGCCACCTACTCCACCCAGTGCGACTTTCTGGCGAGGCTCAACGCGGACGGGTCGCTCGACACGAATTTCATCATCAACCCGCTTCAGAGCGTAAGCACGGTTTGTGACGAGGGGGACGGCAAGCTGCTGATCGGAGGAACATTTACGCAAACCTATCCGGAGAATGATCTTACGGCCATTGCGACGCCGTATTGCGCCCGCGTCAACGCGGACGGATCCGTCGACCAAACGTTCATCCCATCCCCCGACCAGGCGGTCAACGCCATCGCGGTCCAGTCGGACGGCGACATCATCCTCGGGGGCTATTTCACGAGCCTGTCGCCGGGGGACACGTTTTCGCCCACGCCTCGGATGTACATCGCCCGCGTCAACATGTTCGGCGTTCCCGACTCGACTGTCGCCCCGGACGATGCCGGCACGGTCTTTGCCACACTGACCCTCCCAAACGGGCAGTATCTGGTCGGCGGGACGTTCCTGAGCATCGGAGGGTTGACCCGCAACTTCTTCGCGAGGCTCAATGCCGACGGTTCGCTCGACAGCACCTTCACGACGACCGTCAACGGACCCGTCCAGTCGCTGGCGCTTCAATCGGACGGTCGCATCCTGGTCGGCGGATCGTTTTCGAAGGTCAACGGGTTCATCCGCGAGAACTTGGCCAGGATCAATCCGGATGGCACGCTCGACGGGCCCTTCAACCCGACCCCGAACGCCACCGTCAACGTCATCCTTCCCCTGTCAAACGGCCAGATTCTGGTCGGCGGGGGGTTCTCCACCTTTACGCCCAACGGATCCACGACGACCTTCGGGGTTACCAATATGGCCCGCCTGAACAGCGATGGCTCGATCGACCTGACGTTCTCCCCGAGCCCGAGCGGCGGCGTCTACGCCATCGCCCAGCAGAGCGACGGGAAGCTCGTTGTGGGCGGCTCATTCTCCTCCATCGCGGGATTCACCCGCAACAACATCGCCCGCATCCAGGCGAACGGCACCATAGACCCGAATCCGTTCGACCCCGAGACGAACGGCACGGTCTACGCCGTGGCTATCCAGCCATCGGACGGGAAGATTCTCATCGGGGGCACATTCACCGGGGTCCTGCCGCAGACCGCGAAGGCGGCGGTGAGCACCACGCAGAAGAACGCGCCGGACGCGCCTCAGACGATCTTCCCGGCTGCGGGCGTCAGCGCCTTCACGCCCATCTACGTCCGCCATCTCGCGCGGCTGAACACGGACGGCACGCTCGACACGACGTTCTTCCCCAACCCCAGCGCCGAGGTCCTCGGGATGGCGGTGCAGGGCGACGGGAGCATCGTGGTCGCGGGCACCATGACCTCGTTTGCGCCGAACTTCTCGCCGACGGGGACCATCCGCAACTACGTCGGCCGCGTCTCGTCCGGCGGCGTGCTCGACGCAGGATTTGATCCCAACCTCAACGCCCTGATCAACACCGTGAGCGTGCTGTCGAACGGCCACATCATGCTGGGAGGTTCATTCACGACCGTGCAGCCGAACGGTGCCACGACGCCGTCGTTCATCGACCACGTCGTGGTCCTCAATCCGGACGGGACCGTCGACCCCTCATTCTCCCTGGGCAAGAATCCCCCAGTGAGCGGCCAGGTGCAGGTGTTTGCGGAGCAGCCCAACCGCCAGGTGCTGATCGCCGGGTCGTTCAGCCCTCTCGGCGGCGGCCAAGGGGCCTATCTCTCCAGGCTGAACGGGGACGGGTCGCCCGACACATCCTACAACGCCTACGTTGACGGCACCGTCAACACGGTCGCCGTCCTGCCCAACGGCGCCGCAACCCTGACGCCGACAAACTCGGGCGTGTGGCTTAACGGGGACGGCGAGGTCCGGATCTCGTATTCGGCCTCGTCCAACGGCGAGGTGGTGTGCTCGAACGTCCAGGCGGACGGCAAGATCCTCATCGGGGGCCTCTTCAACAACTTCGGCGGGGTGAGCGGGCTGCAGAACTTGGCCCGCCTCAACACCGACGGGACGGTCGACACGACGTTCACGCCGACGCCCAACGGTGTCGTGAGCGCCATCGTCGTCCAGCCCGACGGGAAGATCGTTGTTGCCGGCGGCTTCACCAACATCGACAGCGTGAACAACGCCTACATCGCCCGCCTGAACAAGGACGGCACGATCGACTCGACCTACGCGCCGCAGCCCAACCTGCAGATCCTGTCCATGGCCCTGCAGGCCGACGGCAAGATCGTCATCGGCGGGGATTTCACGCTCCTCGTCCCGACCAACGCGACCGGGGCAACCTCCTCCACCTACGCCTACAACTACATCGCCCGTGTGAATACGGACGGCTCCATCGACTCCAGCTTCAATCCCGACTGCAGCGGACCGGTGTACTCGCTCGCCGTGCTGCCCAACAAACAGATCGTGATCGGTGGATCGTTCACGGCGATCACGCCCAACGCCGGCAAGACGACCTACTATGTCCAGAACTTGGCACGGCTGAACGGCGACGGGACCGTGGACACCGCGTTCTACCCCGATCCGTACGCGCCTGTGTCGTCGATCGCGGTCCAGCCGGACGGCAAGATCATCGTCGCCGGCACATTCACGGCGTTTCAGCAGAACGCGAACGTCGGGAACCTGTCACCGGCTCCCGTGGCCGGACCCATTGTCTACCGTTCCTACATTGCCCGCATTAACTCCGACGGCACCGTGGACACGGCGTTCGATCCGAACCCGAACGGCGGCCTCACCGTCGTTGTCCTGCAAGCCAACGGCCAGATCGTCTTTGGCGGCAACTTCAGCAGGATTCAGCCGAACGAGACGGGAAACGGGTCCAACCGCAGTGCAATCGCCCGGGTGAACGCCGACGGGACGGTCGACCCCTCGTTTGACCCCGCGTTCAACGGCACCGTCGACACCATCACGCTGCTGCCCGACGCCTCGCTGTTCGTCGGCGGCAACTTCACCAGCGTCCAAGAGGGCGGGGCGGTGCTGATCGGCGGCAATTTCCTCAATGTCGGCTCAACCGCAGCCGCCCACCTCGCCAGGCTCAACTCCGACAGTACCCTCGACTCCGCGTTCGGCGCGCACCCGGACGGGCCCGTGAACGCCCTGGTCCCCATCGTGAACGGGACGGTGCTGGTGGGCGGGGCCTTCGCGAACATCGACGGCGTTCCGCGGGCCAACCTCGTCCGGCTCAACTCCGATTCCTCGATCGACTCGTCGTTCAACGTGACGGTGAACGGGGCGGTCGATTCGATCGCACTGCAGCAGAACGGCCATGTGCTCATCGGGGGAGCGTTCACCAGCGTCGGAGGCCAGAACTCGGCCTATCTCGCCCGGCTTGGACCGACGGGTTCCCCGGACAGCTCGTTTGCACCCGCGGTCAACGGGATCGTCGACGCGATCGCGGTCCAGCCGAACGGCCAGATCGTCATCGCCGGCGCGTTCACGAGCGTGGACGGCGCGGCCGTCAGCAATCTTGCGCGCCTCAACAGCGACGGGTCGCTCGACGCGACCTTCAACCCCTCGCCGAACGGCACCGTGCTGTCACTCGCGCAGCTGCTGGACGGATCCTTCTACGTCGCCGGCCTGTTCACGAGCATCGGCGGCCAGCCTCTGCCGTATGCCGCGCACATTCGATCCAGCGGCGCCGTCGACCCGTCGTTCACGCCGAATGTGAACGCTCCCGTCGACGCCGTCCTGGTGCAGCCCGACGGTAAGGTGTTGCTTGGGGGTGGCTTTACGAAAGCAGGCGGCCTCTCGCGTGTCGGCATCGCCCGATTCTCCGCACCGACGCCCGTGACGCAGTCCGTCTCGGTGAGCGCCGACCAGTCAACCTACACCTGGACAAGGAGCGGAGGCGCTCCCGTGTTCACGTCCGTGCTCTTCGAGGAGACGGTCGACGGCACCCACTGGTCCACGGCGGGCTTGGCGTCCACCACGGATGGGGCCACGTGGCGGCTCACCGGCGCGGTCTCGACGGGCGCCGCGCTGTTCTACGTACGCGCAACGGGCATTACGCCCTCCTCGGAGTTCAGCTCCTCGGGCCTGACCCAGGTCTTCTACCTTGCGAATTCGACCCCGACCGCGCTCATCACCTCGGCGCCTTCGGTGACCGGCATCGCAGGCCAACCGTTCCGGTTCGTCGTCACCGCGAGCCTTTCGCCAAAGATTTATTCGGCGACGGGCCTGCCCCCGGGACTGAGCATCAATTCCAGCACGGGGGTCATCACCGGAACGCCGACCGCCACCGGCACGTACAAGGTCGCGGTGACCGCCAGCGGCACGGGCGGCCTCGCGGCGTCGACGATGACGATCACCATCGGCGCCTCGGGCGGGGCGCCGTTCACTCCGGTGTCGACGTCGCTCGACAACCGGCTTCTCAACCTCTCCTCGCGCGTCGATCTGCCCGGAACCCAGGTCCTGGCCGCCGGGTTCGCCATTTCGGGGACGGGACCGAAGGCCGTGCTCCTCCGCGCCGTGGGGCCGGGGCTCACCGAGTTCGGCGTGCCCGGCGTGATGCCGACGCCGGAGCTTCGGCTCTATTCCTCGTCCGGCACCGTGATCGCCGAGAACACCGGCTGGGGAAATTCCGCCACGATAGCGGACACGACCGCGCAGGTGGGGGCGTTCTCGCTCGCCCTGGGCAGCGCGGATGCCGCCCTTGTCGCCAGTCTCGAGCCCGGCACCTATACGGCCCAGGTGCATGATCCTTCGGGGAACGGAGGTACCGTTCTCCTGGAACTCTACGATGCCGATGCGTCGCCGATGACTTCTCCGCAGCGGCTGATCAACATCTCGGCCATGGGCGCGGTCACCCCGACGACCGGCGCGCTGTTCGGGGGCTTCGTTATATCGGGAAGCTCGACCAAGAGCATCCTCATCCGCGGAATCGGGCCGGGGCTCCTGCAATTTGGCGTCACCAACCCGCTCTCTGATCCCGTTCTTAGCGTCTTCGACTCAGGCGGAAGCCTTGTGGCGCAGAACTTCCTATGGACAAGCCAGGCCGCAACGGGCCCGGACCAGCCCGTAATTGCGGCCACGGACATCACGGCCGCCGACACCAGCGTCGGAGCGTTCGCGCTTTCCTCGCTGAACTCCGACACGGCGCTGATCGCAAACCTGCCTCCGGGCGCGTACACATTCGAGGTCTCCAGCGCAAGCAACGGATCGGGCGTGGTGCTGGGAGAAGTCTACGAGCTCCCCTGACCGGCGCCGGACGGCCTACCAGTCGTCGCTTCTGAACGGCGCCGCGGGGAGCCCGGCGCCATTGTAGAGGTTCGCCTCCGGGGCGTTGTGCCACGCGTACCGCACGGCGACGGGCTGCGCGACCGCCGGAGAACGGACGATGACCGTGTCGCCCCTGATGGTCGCCTGCGCCGGGTGGAACACCCTGTCCGCGCCGGCGACCTCAAACGACTGGAGCGGCTTTCCGGAGGCGGTGAGCCCCTCCCCCGCAAATTGAAACTGGACGCGGATTGCGGGGCCCTCCGGTGTCGCGCGGCTGAAGACCGGCCCGGAATGCTCCACGCCTATTGAATAGACCATCGCCTTGGCGATCAGGGCGAGCCGCCTCCCGACCTCCCTCTTGTTTCTCGGG
>CAYQOH010000114.1:0-8542 GCA_964419075.1 uncultured Opitutaceae bacterium
CGATGTCCGGGGGGTCGCCCCCGGCGGTCGCCACGAGCGTCCTGCGGTCGGGGTGCGAGACGGAGTAGTAGTCGACCACGATCCGGTCCTGCGACCGGTTGAACCGGTCGATGACCGCCTGGTCCGCCTGCGCCTCGAACCCGACCCACTTCTCCCAGTAGGTCACGTGGACCGGCGGCGCCGCGGCGGCGGAAAGCGCGGCCGCGAGGAGGAGCGGCGGGCATGCCTTGTGTTTGAGGTTCAATGGGATGGGCGCGCGAAAAGGCTGGGCTCGGGGCAGGCGGGGCGGGCTTCCGACGCCGCCGTGCGCCGCGGAACCCTCCAGTGGGCTTAGCCGTAATCGGGTGTTTTTCGACCAGATTCTTGAAAATCCGCGCGCCCGACCCACGTTAGCGCCATGGAAGTGGAGATCCACGTGCCCGAGGAGGTCCCGGTGATGACGCTTCCCGGACTGGCGTTCTTCCCCCAGGCGCTCCTTCCTCTGCACATCTTCGAGGCGCGCTACCGCCGCATGCTGTCCGACGTGCTCGCCTCGAACCGGATCTTCGCCGTCGCCTGCCTCGATCCCGAGGCGGCGGCCTGCGAGGGCCGCTTCGAGCCGCCGCACCGCGTCGCCTGCATCGGGCTCGTGCGTGCGTGCCAGGAGAACGAGAACGGGACCTCCAACCTCCTGCTCCAGGGTCTCTGCCGGGTCTCGATCGAGGCGATCGTGGGCGACGAGCCGTACCGCCGGATAAGGATCCGCGCGCTTGCAAGCGAGCCGGGCGCCGACCCGGGTGAGAACGCGAGGCTGCGCGCGGAGCTTTCGAGGCTGATCAAGCTGAAGCTCAAGCTTTCACCCGGCGCCGCGCAGGGGATGACCGACCTCCTGGGCAGCGTCGAGGACCCCGAGGTGTTCGCGGACATCGCGGCCTTCAACCTCTGCGACGACGCCCCGGTGAAGCAGAAGCTCCTCGAGACGCTCGACGTGAACCGCCGCCTGCTGCTGCTCCTCAGGGTCATGCGCTCCGAGATTGACTCGGCGATCCTCCGCATGAACCTTCAGGGTGGACTTTCCGACGACGATATTCCGCTCAATTGACAGCGACTGGCCCGATTTGATTCGCCATTTTTTAGCAATAAAACGCGAAACAAGTATCGGCTTTGGGCGTCAACTTCTACAGGCATTAGGTGCAGCTTAACACGGTCATGATTTCCTCCGTCACCGAGAAAGACATCGCGGCGAAAAAAACGAAGCGAGTCCTCTACGTCGACGACATGCGCGAGCTGAGGGAGGTCGCCCGTCTCGCGCTCTCCAGGTCGGGCCATAAGGTCGACTGCTCCCCGGACGGCAGGCAGGCCCTCGAGCTCGTGAGGGCCAACCCGGGCGCCTTCGACATCGTGATCACCGACCATCACATGGACGTGATGAACGGGATCGAGCTGGTGATGAAGCTGCGCGAGCTCAATTTCCCGGGGAAGATCGCCGTCGTGAGCTCCGAGCTGAACCTCGACGTCGAGGCGGACTACCGCCGCCTGGGGGTCGAGAGGATCCTGTACAAGCCCGTCGAGCTCTCCGAGCTCCGCTCCCTCGTGCTCGAGGCCTGACGGGCACGGGCCGGCCAGCCGGCATGGGCAGGGGGCGGCCGGTGGTCGCGGGAATGGACCCCTCCGGCCGGCGGCTCGGCGCCGCCCCGGGGCGGCGCGACGGTTTCAACCGGTCCGGCTTGGGAATCTAGGCCGGCCTCGGAGCAGCGTGCGGGGATCTCATGACGCCAGTTCCCTTCGATGCGTCCAGATCTTCTGGAACGCCTTGGCGTACTGCCCGTTCAACTCCGACGCGTCGCCATGGAACAGCGGAAGCATGATATGGTTCGCGTTCACGTACTCGTTGCCGGGCATGGACTCCGGGATTGTCGGGGCGTGGTGCCACCACTTCGCCTCGGAGTAGAGCTTGTATTTGTGCTGCTCCGGATAGTCCCAGAATCCCGCCGACACTCCCTCGGCCGTGAGCGCCTTGATCAATTGCGCGCGGCCAAAGCCGAGCTTCTTGAAATCCATGAACAGCATGTTTGCATGGTAATAGATGCGGTGCTGATCCGCCCGCGTGAACGGTTCGGTGACGCCCTCGAGCTGCGTGAGCTGCCCGTTCAGCTCCTTGACGTTCCCCGCCGCGACGGCGTTGCGCGAGTCGAGCTGCTTGAGCTGCTGGCGCGCCAGCGCCGCCGCGAACGGATGCATCCGATACTTCTGCCCGAATCCTGTGCCGTCGTAGCCCCGCATCGGGCTGTCCGCGGGGAAACCCCGGGGGCAGTCATAGTGGCCAAACGTCGTGGCGCGCTCGAAATACTCCCTTGTCGCATACAGGCCCATTCCGCCTTCTATCGCCGGAAGGGGTTTGCTCGCCTGGAAGCTGTAGATGCCCATCGCGCCCCACGTGCCGGTCTTCCTTCCCTGCATCGACGCCCCGTGGGCCTGCGCCGAGTCCTCGAGCAGGATCAACCCCTTCTCGTTCGCCCACCCGGCGATGCGGTCCAGCTCGCACGGCATGCCCCACGCATGCATCACCGTGATCGCCTTCGTGCGCGGGGTCAGCCTGCGTTTCGCGTCCTCGAGGTCCAGGCACGCGGTCTTGGGGTCGACGTCCACAAACACCGGCACGTAGCCGAAGAAACGCATCGACACGCAGGTCGCGAAGAACGTGTAGGAGGGCACGAGGATCTCGGTGCCCGCCGGCAAATCGAGCGCGAAATACATGCTCGTGAGCGCGCTCGTCCCGTTGATGTGATTGCGCACGTACGGTGATCCGGTGTAGCTCTGCCAGTCCTTTTCGAAGGCCGGCAGCTCGTCGTAGAACCCGTTGCTGTCGATGAGATCGGCGAGTGCCTTCTTCTCGGCGTCGCCGTAGCGCGGCCAGCGGTCAAGCTGCGCGATCTTCTCGCTGGGAAAGGTCACGGCCTTGGGGCCGCCGGACATCGCCAGGGTTTCGGTTTGGGACGCGGCTTGACCGTACGCCGACATCGACAAACCGGCGGCCGCGACTGCGCTCGTCTTAAGAAACGTGCGCCGGGTGTACTGTCCGGAGCTGGACTCGTTCGTGTTTTGCATGGGGTTCATGGGTTGGGTTGCCATCCGTTTCGATTGTGTCCTGCGACGCTCACCTCCCCTCGCCCTCGTTGCCCGCCGGGAGGTGGCCTTTGATTGTTGCCCGGGGCGGCATCGAGCCGGGCCTTCAATGGGCGGGGCCCGCGCCGGAGGGTGCCGTTCTTCATGTCAGGGTTTCACACTGACCAAATCGACGCGGGTGCGCCCGTTTTCGGTGATGCGCGCGAGGAAATACGCCGTGCCGTCGAGGCCGATCGCGAGCGAGTTGACGCTGAGCGGACGCTGGCCGCCCGGATAGAAGATCGCGCCGTGATCGCGGTATTCGAGCTTCGAGATGTCGTACGTGACCAGATGCACGTTCTCCAGGCCCTTCGCCTCGCCCATCGCCGTGGTGGCCTTGCCGGCAACGCGCGTGCCGCCCTCATAGATCGGGCCGCCGGTCAGGTAGTAGAGGGTCCTTCCGTCGGGAGCCAGGCCGAAGCCGAGGTAGCCGTAGCTGAATTGATCGAACATGCCGCTCGCCTTCGACGGCGCGGACGTGATCCGGTCAAGCACCTCGATGCGCTCGTTCCCCGGGTCGAAGCGGAAGAGATAGCCCGAGTTTCCATGAACGCCGTAGACCTTCTGGTCCGACGCGCTCCAGAACGTCTGCCGCCAGTTGTAGCCCATGTGGCCGGGCGAGGCCGGATCGTAGACGCCAAAGTAATCCTTCCTGAGGCTGTCGCCCTTGACCCGCTCGACGGAGTCCGTGTCGGCCCGGTAATGGAAGATGGCGCCCTCGGACGTCGAATACCACGCCGAGCCGTCGCCGGCGTTCACGGCGATGGAACGACAGACGGTTCGGTACTCCGCGCCCGTGCCCGCCTCGCCGAGTGCGCAGGTCCGGCCGAAGCTCTTCAAGGCGCGCGCGGCGAAATCGTAGCGGAAGAAGATGCCGCTCGGCCACGTCAGGCCAAAGGCGCGCCCTCGCTTCGTGTCCATGTTGAAGGCCAGGACGCCCTCGTGCGCACACGCGACCCCGTAGTCCTCGAACTTCCCGGTCGCGGGATCGTACGACAGCAGGTGCCCGCCGGGATAGGGCTTCCAGCCCTCCGGCGGAACGCCCATCGTCTCCCGGCCGCCGACGATGGCGTAGAAACCGACGTGCGTTGCAAAGAAGAGCCTCCCGTTCGACTCGACGAAGTTCACGTGCGACTTGCCCTGCACGATCGTGTTTCCGCCCTTCTCGCCGCAGGCCTCGGTCAGGTCGCCGATGAAGCGGATCGTGTTCGACTCCGGATCGAAGCAGTACATCCGCGCTCCGACGTCATGCCGCTCCGAGCCCAGCACGTAGTAGATCCTCCCGTCGCTGGCGCGGCCCATGGCGTTCCAGGTGTCGTGCGCATCGGGAAAGCCGGAATCGTGCGGAAGGCCAACGAGCCTGTGCGCAGGCTGGAATGGATCGTCGGCGGAGCTCGCCGGTGCGGTTGAGAACGCTGTCAGCGCGACCGCCGCGACGCAGGCGGCCAGCCTGGATCGGCCGGAGTGTGGAGTCCCTGTGATCATCGGGGAACGAGCCGCCTCGAGCGTCGTTACCCGGATTGACGCCAGGCCGCTGGCCGACACGGTCCCCGCGGGATCCAGAACGCGTGGCGAGGCACGGAGCGAGGCGGAAGGTCCTTCAGCTGCCTTGTCGGATGGGCCCCCTGCAGACATCGTGCCCGCGACGGCGTCGGGTTTCATGGTGGTACCGGTTGGCAACCAAATAGCGGCAGGGGTATTGACCGAAAACAGGGGCACAGCGATGTGCCTCCAGGCAGGGGACGGCAGACCGCAAGCGAGGGATGACAGCAGCTAAACCGAAGTGCAAGGACGACGGCGCGGCGAAGGTTGCCGGTTTCCGAGCATGCCTTGGGATGCCTCCGAACCGCGCATTGATTCGCGCCCATTCCAGCCCGGCGCCCCGGCTCATCACATGCCCGGCTCGGCTCGGCAAGCCCTTGCGGCGTTAGGATCTCAGGACCATTGGGTTGCTGATCCGGAAATCCTGAAGCCGGCCAAGGCACCAGGGAAGGGGCTCCCTCGTGCACAAGACCCAATGACGACGACTCAACCTGCTCAGACGCCCTGTGCTTAACTCGGCACAATCCGTGAAACGGCTCGCAGATCGGTGAGGGACGGAGCCGGCCCTCGGGGTTGAGCTGGAAGCCTGATAAGTCTCTCGCCAGGGAGATTAAGGCGGGAGGAGCGGGTCGGAACAGGACCGCGCTCGAATGGTCCGGCCCAACCGGCGCCAAGGAGGGCAAAGGGGGCGCATGCGGTCCGCGCCGCAGACGCGGGGATTCAGAATACGGACTCCCCTGCGCCCAGGGCCTGCGCACGGTCGGGCAGGATCAGGGTGCCTGCGACTCCCGCGGGCAATTCGACGCGGCCATGCAGGCCGCTCGCGTCCTGGCGGACCTCCACGACGATGTCGCCGCCCGCCGGATGGACCAGGCGGCCCGCGGCGTGCGCAAGGGGCCCGAGGCGCGGGCGAACCTCCACCCTGCGGAAGCCCCAGGTGTCGGGCTGAATACCCAGTATGGTCGTGAAGTGATGCTGGAGGGGGAACGAGCCCCAGGCGTGGCAGTCGGAACGCGAGTGGGCGAACCGCTGCGAGGGATCCGCTGACGGCTGCCAAGACTCGATAGGGGTCTTTAGGCCCTGGTGCCGCTGCTCCGTCCATAGCCGGATCCGCTCGAAAAAGAGCGGCGTCAGCTCGCGCACCCGGCAGGCTTCCAGCAGGTAGAAATGCCCGTGGATCGACGTCCACTGAGCCTGGCTGCCGCGCATGAGCTGGCGCTCAAGGATCGGCTGCCTGTCGGCGGGTACGCCCCCGCTCAGGATCGCCAGGCTCTGCACGAGTTCGTCGAACTGGCTTCTGTCGGGATCGTCGGCGTAGAGGCCGCGCGCCTCGCTCCAGAACATCGCGTCCGCAATCCGTGCGAGGTCAGCGCGGTGTCGCCGGGCCCGCAGCGCAAGTTCCGGGTCGCCGAAGCCCTCCTCCAACTCCGCCGCGAGCCGGAGGGTCCACACGAGCAGCCAGTGCACGCTGCCGCTGAGGCCACCCTCCTTCGTCTGTTCCGTGTCGTTCCAGCCGTCGGGCGTGTGCACGCGACCCTGGGAGTCGCGGGTCGCAAGGAAGGCGTCGAGAACCCCGCGCACGCCGGGCAGCAGGGACCGCACAAATCCGGCATCGTCGCGCCATCGGGCGTAGTCGTGGACCATCCCGACCCAGAGCAGCGAGAACCACGGGATGAACTGCGGCTCACGCACGGGATACCGCGCCTCGGTGAGGCCCAGGGCGTGCCTCGAGGCGTCGATCATATAGAGTGCCTTCCTCGACAGCCGGTCGTCGCGGCTCATCACATATTGGCTGAGGGCCTCGATCCGTGCGTCGCCGACGTACTGCATCTGCTCGAAGTACGGGCAGTCGATGTAGGTTTCGTGGGCGCACATCTGCATGCCGCGCACGAGGATCTGGGTGTCCGCATCCAGCTCGGGATCGCTTGAGGTGAAGGTGCTTTCCATCTCGAGCGGATATCGCGTCTCGTTCAGGACCAGTCGCTCGAGCACCATCGGCTCCGCGGCGGTCTGGACCGTGATCTCCAGGTAGCGGCCGGCGGCCCACCAAAGCGTGCCGAAACGCCGCGCCGGAGCGCCGTCGGGATAAAACGTCGCGCCCATGCCGAAGAAGTACTTTCCCTCGATCGCATCGCGGTTCCCTTTGGCGAACTCATACTTCTCGGGTTTGTCCCGGAGGCTCTCAGCCCACAGGATCCGAACCAGGGCGCCGGCACCCCCCGAGACGGCGATCTCGGGGTATGCGCACACGTAGTCGTCGAGATCCACAATCACACGCCGCCGCGTTTGCGGAGGAATGCTGAGCGGCGCCTGTCCGCGGACCCAGCGCTGCCACGGCTCCGTTTCGTCGCGAAGGTTGTCCCGTGCGCGGAGGTCGATCGGCGCCGTATCCAGGGTCGCCACCGCTGCCACAAATCGGACCGTGCCGCTGGTCCTCGCGAGGGAGAGCTGGGCAGGCAGGGTGCCGCTTTGGAGGAGGCGGTCGGGCGCGATGCCGTAGTCCATCATGCCGCTCCAGGCCGGACTGCCGATCTTGGCCCGCCTCCACCCGTCGCCTTGACCCCGCTCGAAGCCCCAGGGGAAGTCGGCTCCCTTGATCGTCAGGGGCGCGGCCAGACCCCAGGTGTAGACCGGAGCCTCGAACGAGTAACCCGTCAGCGGCATGGCCTCCCAGGGGGCGACTCCGGTGTCGAGCCGGCGGGCGTGGTCACCCTCCGCCGCCACGACAAACTCGGGCCGTACCGAGAATTGCGCAAGGGGCGCAAAGGGTCCGAGGGACCAGACGCGGGCGACGAGCACATGAGCGCCCGCCGACAGCCCCAGGTCGTAGGTTTCGTAGAACCAATGCTCGAGGTTGCCCCGCTCGCTGCCGCGACCCACATACTGGCCGTCGAGGTACAGCTCGTAGCGCTCGTCCGCGCTGACACGGATCCGCACCTGCACGCCGGGGGAATCGAACCGCAGACGGAAGGCGGTGACCACGGGCGGCGCATCTGCGTCGGGACAGGCGATCCAGGAGGCTGCCCAGCGGCCCTGCTTGTCCCAGGTCGACCTCCCGAAGAGGGGCGGAAAGACCGTGACGCCCGACCCGCCGGGCGCCGCGCGTGACGCTGCGGCGGCGGAAGGGGCTGCTTCCGGCTTGGGGAGGAGGTCGCTGGAGGCGAACAGCGGCCTATTCGCGATCCCGGTGACCAGCATGCCGCCCAGAAGGGTGGCCGAGTTCCTCAGCATTTCGCGGCGCGACTGGGCCGGGGTGCCGACCGAGTCCGAACAACAAGGCTTTTTCATTGCGCGTTTCACGTCGACGTGGACACGGCCGTCGGGACCAATTCCCCGTCCTGGAGACCATGGCTGTATCCGCGAGGGTGCCGCCCAGCAATCTCCACTTTCACCGTGACCCTTTCATTTCACTCCAGGTCGGCTTGCGCTCCGCTCCGTGGGTCTTGGGACACGTTATTCCCTGGATTGGCAACCTGTGCTGCCCGCCGGAGGCAAGGGGTCAATCCGCGCGCTGCCGCGCGCAATCGACCGAAATCGCGAGTGGCCCTGACAACCCGTCCTGCGGAAGGCGACGTGTTCCCGGTTTCCCGGCCCGTTTGAAGAGGGGTCGGGGCCGGAAGCCGACCGGTCATGCGGTACGCGGGAGTCGTCACGCCTCTGGCCCTTTCGGGCGGTGCATTCTCTGTCTTCAAGGAGTGCCTTCAAGAGCGGCTGGCGCCTTGTTCGGGACCTTGCCCATCCTCCGTTTCTGCAGGCAGATGAGCCGCAGGATTTGGGCAGGCACGTTGGGCACGTTCACTTAATGGAGCCGGCTGTCGGGGTTGAACCGACGACCCTCGGTTTACGATACCGATGC
>CAYQOH010000115.1:0-8540 GCA_964419075.1 uncultured Opitutaceae bacterium
TCGTTCGAGCGGCTCCAGCTCTACAACCAGATGTACTGGTTCCGGCTCTTCGACGCGATTCGCGACGACTGCCCGGGCCTGCAGGCCGCGCTGGGCGAGCGCGCCTTCGGGCGCCTCGCGCAAGCCTACCTGGCGCGGTATCCGTCGCGCTCCTTCACGCTGCGCAACCTGAGTTCGCGGCTCGTGCAGTTCATCGGGCAGAGGCCGAGCCTGACGGCCCCGCATACGGCGCTTGCGCTTGAGATCGCCCGCTTCGAATGGGCGCAGACGGTGGCGTTTGACGGGGAGTCCAAGCCGGTCGTCTCCGCGGCGGTGCTCGCCCGGACCCCGCCCGGGCGGCTCAGGCTGGGGCTTCAGCCCTACGTGACGCTCCTCGACCTCCGCCATCCGATCGACAGCTATGTCATTTCCGTGAAGCGCCGCGACGCGATGCGCTCGGAGGCAAGCAACACCCCCGACTCGGCGGGGTCGGCCTGGAAACCGGTCCGCAGGGCGCCCCTTCCCCGGCCCTCGCGCACGCTCGTCGCGGTCCACAGGCACAACAACCGGCTCTACTACAAGCGGCTCGACCCGGGCGCGTTTCGGATCCTCGAGGCGCTTTCCCAAGGCCGCCCGCTGACGCGCGCGATCGCAGCGGCGGGCCCGGGGGTCAAGCCGGCGCGGGTCCGCAACTGGTTCAAGTCGTGGATGGCGCTCGGCTGGTTCTGCGCCCGCGGGAATAAAAGGGGCCGGCGGGCATCTTGATGACATGAACGCGGCCGTACCGGCCACAGCCCTCGAACACCGATGTCCCTCCTGTCCAGACTCAACGCCCTTCTCGCAAGGATAGGCGGATTCCTCCAATCCCCGCTTCTGCTCGTGATCCGCCTGTTCTGGGGATCGCAGTTCTTCCTCGCGGGCAGGGGCAAGCTCATGAACCTGGAAAGGACGGCGAACTTCTTCGCCAGCCTCAACATCCCCGCCCCGAAGCTGAACGCAGTCCTCGCCTCCTGCACCGAATGCTCGTGCGGCCTCCTGCTCGTCCTCGGGCTGCTGACGCGCTTCGCCTCCCCGGCGCTCATCTCGGTGATGTGCGTGGCCTACGCCACGGCCGACAAGGAGGCCCTGCAGGCCCTCTTCACCAACCCGGACAAGTTCCTGAGCGCCGACCCGTTCCTCTTTCTCTTCGCGGCCCTGATCGTCTTCGTATTCGGGCCCGGCAAGATCTCGCTCGACGCACTGCTCTTCAAGAAGAAGGGCTGATCCCGGCGGGCCCGGGTGCCGTCACTTCGCCGGGTTGAAGAGGTCCTCGTAGGCGTAGGTCACCGCGCCAAGGACGAGCGGGATCGCCACGAAGACCCCGACGCCGAGCGCGATGCCCCCGAGGATGAGGAACGGGATGGCGAGGAGGACGAGCCCCAAGACCCGCCACCACTGGCGGGTGACCACCTTGCGGCTCGTCTCCATGGACTCCCAGAAGCCGAGCCGCTTGTCGACGGCGAGGATGATGGCGAACGAGTAGGCGATCGCAAGGTACACGCCGGGGAGTACGAGGCAGAACGTCCCGACCGCGACAAAGACCGAGATGAGCAGGCCGGCCACCAGGAGCGTGAGGAACGCCCTTGTGAAGCCCGCGAACATGTCGGCGAACACGGCCGGCTGCCCGCGCAGCCTGAGGAGAACGAAATAGTAGGCTCCGGCACCGACGACGGCCCCGAAAAGCGGCGTCACCACGAAGACGCCCGCGAAATGCCCGCAGCCAAGGAGGGCATAGATGATCGACGTGACGAGGCCGACGCCGACGAACGCCCAGAAGTTGGCCTTCAGGAGGTTCCAGCTGCGCTCGTAGCAGCTGAGGATGTCGAGCTTGCGGTCGGGCGGCAGGGACACGGGCGCGGAGGCGGTCGCCGCAGCGCTGGGCGCAACCGCGGCCGCCTCGGGCGCGGCGCCGGCCGGCGCGGGCCCTCCAGAGAGCTCCGGGAAGTCTGCGATGGTTTTCCAGGCGTCGGAGCCGGCGGCCTTGATCCGCGTCTGCAGGTTCGCCCGGCCGCCCGCGATCCATGAGCATACCTGTTCAGCCGTGACCGGGCCATACTCCCTCCCGTCCCCTCCGATGATCGTGTACATAAGGCGAATTCACCACCGGTCGCCGGGCACGTCAACTGCTCGCTCCCTGAGCGCGGTCAAGGTTGAGGGGCGACGCCCGCGGCTCGGGCGACGGCTTGGCGCGCCAGCACGCAGTCGTAGCGCGCCTGGAGGCGGCTCAGCTCGGCCGACCTGAGGGAACTCTGCGCGTCCAGAAGCTCGAAATTGGTGATGACGCCGTTTGCGTAGCGGCTCTGGGCGAGCGACAGGGCCTCCGTCGCCTGGTCGACCAGCGTGTCGGCGCTCGAAAGCCTCGACCTGGCCGCGCTGAGGTCCGAATAGGCGTCGGCCACCTCGGTCGTGATGGCCTCGTCCAGCTCGCGCTCGCGGGCCTGCGCCGAGCGGACCCCGGCGCCGGCCTCCATGCGCTCGCCCCTCACACGCTTGCCCGTGAAGATGGGCACCTCGAGGGAAACCCCCGCGGTCAGGTAGCCCCTGTTGTCGTAAAGGTTGGGCACGACCCCGTCCTCAACGCCGCCTGCCACCTGTGCGGCCAGGGTCGGCCGGTTTCCGCGGTCGGCAGCGTCCAGCCGCAGCCGCGCCGTCTGCTCGTTGTCGCGGGCCACCTTCATTTCGGGGCGGTTGAGGAGCCCGTCGGAAATGGCCGCGGATTCCGGGATCGCGGGGGCCTTCGCGTCGAATTCGCCGGCGATCTCGAGGGGCCTCCCCAAGCCCCAGCCGAGGAGCTGCCTGAGGCCGTTCTCCTGCTTCTCAAGCGAGGCGGCGGTGTCCGTGAGATGGTTGCGCGCGTTGGAGAGGCGGACCTGGGTCGTCAGGACGTCGAACTTCGTCGCGCTCCCGGCGCTGAACTTCTTCTCCGCGATGCGCAGGGCCTCCTCAAGGGCGGCGATCTCTTCGCGGGCGACGGCCACGGAGTTGCGCAGGAGCAGCACGCCGTAGAACGACTGGACCGCTTGGTACCCGAGCTGGTGGCGGACCTGCTCGAGGGCATCTTGGGCCGCGATCTGGCCCGAGCGGGCCATGTCGACCAGCTTGTCGGTGCGTCCGAAGTCCGTGAGCAGCTGCCGCGCCGTGATATTCACCTCATAGGAGTTCTGGACGTTCTCGTAGATGGCTCCGGCCGGCATGCCCGGGATGGAGATGGCGACATACGGGCGCATCGACGTGTAGGCATAGGCGCCCTGGCCGGTCACCTGCGGCAGGCGGCTCGCGTTCGCCTGGACGGTGCGCGCGCGCGCGGCGTCCACCGCGGCCTGCGCCGCGTCGATCGAAGGGTAGTGCGCGATCACGGCCTCGATGGTCTGCGAGAGCGTTAGCGGTCCGGCTGGGGACTCCGCCCGTGCGGACGGTCCCATCGCTACGAGGGCCAGGACTAGGGCTGCGGTGTGTTTCATGGCGGGTCTTGTAACGGGTCCGGGGTCAGTGCGCCTTGGCGGCTGAGGCCGCTGCGTCCGCGGGGAGCCCGCGCGGGCGGCCGGCGAGGAGTATGATGGGGACGCACACAATGGAAAGGATTCCCACAAATCGGTAGGCGTCGAGATAACTGAGGAGGTTCGACTGCAGCTGGACGGTTGCGTCCAGGAGCCCGAGCGCGCGATGCGACGCCTCCCAGGGCGTCGCGCCCCGGGAGGCCATGGCGTGGGTGAGCTGGCTCAGCCGGCCGTCGGTGGCCGGATCACCGATGGCGAGCCTGGAGACAAGGTCCAGGCGGTGCGCGGCCGCCCGGTGGTCCAGGAACGTGTTGATGAACGCGATGCCGAACGAGCCGCCCATCTGGCGCATCATGTTGTTGAGCGCGACCCCCTGGGGGATGTCCTTCGCCTTTAGGCCGGAGACCGCAAGCTGGGTGAGCGGGATCGTGATGAGGCTCAACCCGATCGCGCGCAGGATGATCGGCCAGAAGAAGTCGCCCGACTGCGCGTCGAGGTCGAGGCGCGAGAGCTGCAGGGCGAACACGGCGACGATGGCGAATCCTGCGACCACCATGAACTGCGGCGGGAAGCCCTTCATGAGGAGCCTGCCCATCACGGGCAGGAAGAAGACGGCGACGGCGGCGCCCGGAAGGAAGAGCATGCCCGTCTTCATCGCCGTGTAGCCGAGCAGCCGCTGGGTGAACACGGGCACGATGAAGACCGTGGCGAACAGGGCGAAGCCGAGGATGAAGGTGAGGCTCGCTGCTATTGCCAGCTTCCGGCTCCTCAGGACGTGCAGGTCCACGACGGGGTGCTCGGCGACGAGCTCCCTCACGATGAAGGAGACGAGCGAGACGGCCGCCACGACGGACAGGACCACGATGTACCTCTTCGAGAACCAGTCCTCGGACTCGCCGCGCTCGAGGACCGTCTGCAGCGAGCCGAGGCCGGCTACAAGGAGCCCGATCCCGAGCCAGTCGATCGTCTCGGCATTGCGCGCGTGGGAGGGTTCCTTGACGTAGACCCAAGAAAGGAACGCGGCCATGAGCCCGATGGGGAGGTTGATATAGAAGATCCAGGGCCAGGAGTAGCTGTCGATGATCCAGCCGCCCAGCGTCGGGCCGATCGTGGGGCCGACAAAGAGGCCGATAGAGAAGAGCGATGCGGCGAAGCCCCGCTGGCCCACCGTGAACGTCTCGAAGAGGATCGCCTGCGAGGTCGACAGGAGCGCGCCGCCGCCGATCCCCTGGAGGAACCTGAAGGCCACCAG
This sequence comes from uncultured Opitutaceae bacterium, assembly GCA_964419075.1. Classification (GTDB taxonomy): domain Bacteria; phylum Verrucomicrobiota; class Verrucomicrobiia; order Opitutales; family Opitutaceae; genus Palsa-1447. The sequence goes on from CAYQOH010000115.1 coordinate 4,768, forward strand.
CTCCCAGATGTTGTGGGCGTTCCCGCAGGCCACCGATGCCGCGGTGAACAGGAGGATCGAGCCGATGTAGTAGTTGCGCCGGCCGAACCGCGCCGCCAGGAAGCTCGTCATCGGGATGATGATGACGTTTGCGATCGCGTAGGACGTCACGACCCACGCGACGTCCTCGAGCGTGGCCCCGAGGTTCCCGCTCATGTCGTTGAGCGCCACGTTCACGATCGACGTGTCGATCAGCTCGATGATCGCAGCCGCGATCACCGTGATCGTGATGATCAGCTTCCGCAGCCCGTGTTCAGCCATGGCGGTTCCCGACCTATTCGCTTACGGAGACCGTGACGTCGACGCTCATCCCGGGACGCAGCGGATGGCCGGCGCCGGGCGCCTGGGTGAGCACGATCTTCACCGGCACGCGCTGGGTCACCTTGACGAAGTTCCCGGTGGAATTGTCGGGGGGCAGGAGCGCGAACCGAGCGCCGGTGGCCCCGGAGATCGACTCGACCTTGCCCCGGAACAGGACTCCGGGATAGCTGTCGGCCTCGAACTCGACGTCCTGGCCGGGCTTCATGTGCGTGAGCTGGGTCTCCTTGAAGTTGGCGACGACCCACACGTCGGCGTCGGACGCGACGGACAGCAGGGTCTGGCCGGCCTGGATGAACTGCCCGGGCTCGACGTTCTTTCTGGAGACAATCCCGGCGATCGGGGCCGTGACCGACGCGTACGCGCGCTGGAGCTTGGAATAGTCCAGGTCGGAGGCCTTCTCGGCGGCCTGGGTCTGGGCGGCCGCCGCGCGCGCGGCCGCGACGGCGATCTGGAGGTCGGCCGTCCGCGCCTCGCTGCGCACGGCTTCCAGCTCGGCCGCGGCGGTGTCGGCTGCGGCCTTGGTGTCGGTGAACTGGCTGTCGGTGATGGCCCCCGTCCCGGCCAGCTTCGCGTCGCGCGCGAGGTCGCTTGCCGCCTTACGCTGGCGCACAAGGGCGGTCTCCACGTTCGCGGCTGCCGTGGCGGCCGAGGCGCGGGCCCCGGACAGCGAGGCCTCCGCGGTCCGCTGTTCGGCAAGGGTGTTCTGGAGCGCGGCCTCCGACTGGGCCACCCTCAGGTCGAGCTCCCTCGGATCGATCTCGATCAGGGCCTGGCCGGCATCGACGTGCTGATTGTCGGTCACCCGCACGCGCGCGACGTATCCGGACACCCGCGGCAGCACGGGGCTGATGTGTCCTTCAACCTGGGCGTCGTCCGTCTCCTCGTGCGCCGCGTAGTAGCGCCAGTGCCGGACGCCAAGGACGATTCCCGCGACGAGAACAAGGGCGGCCACGGTCACGACGACCACGCCCGTCGGGGCGAGACCCATCCTGGTCCTTGTGGTTTCCACGGGAGCGTGAGGTGTTTCTGAAAGGGCTTTGGTCATGGCACAAAAAATGATTAGGACCCTAATTACATGAAATTGCAAGCAACCGAGCCACTAAATGCCCTATCAAGACGGCGGAGGTTTCCGCCATTGCCTCACCTACACGCTGCTTAAACAGCTGATGGGCAATTCAATCCATTTTCCGGGGGCAATGCCCTCGAGCTTGAGGCTGCCAAATCCGGTGCGATGAAGCTCGACGACCGAGCACCCCTGGCATGCGAACATACGCTTGATCTGGTGGTAACGGCCCTCGGTGACGGTGACCTCCGCCTCCCGGTTCCCGATTCTGCGGAGGATTGCAGGCGCGCACGGGGTCTCTTCGTCGGGCAGGCGGAGCTGGCCGCCGGAGAAGACCTCCTCGATCCCCGCGGGAATGTCACGGTCGATCTGAACACGGTAGACCTTGGGCACCTTGTGTTTGGGTGACGTGAGGCGGTGGACCAGCGGACTGCAGTCGGTCAGGAGCAGCAGGCCCGTAGTGTCTTTGTCGAGACGCCCGACGCTGGTCACCGGCGGGTTGCGCCGCCGCCATCGCTCGGGCAGGAGCCCGTACACGCTGGGGCCTTCCGCCGGGTCGTGCGAACACACCCGGCCAGCCGGCTTGTTGAGCATCAGAAGAAGCTCGTCCGGATGGTCCGCAGGCTCGCCGTCGATCCTCAAGTCGCCGGGCTCGGCCTTTGCGCCCGGGTCCCTCACGGCAACCCCACCCATCGTGACGCGCCCGACCTCCATCCACCCGCGGACCTCCCTGCGGGAGCCGTAGCCGAGACTGGCGAGAATCTGGTCGATGCGGCGCATGTATGGGCCGGATTGGGGCATTTTAGCCGGCGCAGATCAACCCGCGGGTGCATGCCAATTGGCGGATTTCACAAGAATAGGCTCGGCAACAAGACCGTCATTTGGGATGTCTAAACCTCGCAACAAATTATGGCAGTCTGGGAATATAAGGTAATCTCAAGCGGCAAGGGGGGCTTTGCAACGCCCGCGCTGCTTGAATCATTTCTCAACCAGCTCGGCACGGACGAGTGGGAGATCATCGAATTTCGCGGCCAGCCCGACAACCCCCTCGCTTTCTCGGGGCTTGCCAGGCGCCCGACGCAGCGTGACTGGACGCTCGAGGACGCCGCCGCCGCCGCCGCCCGGGCCGAGGCCGACAAGCTCCGCCAGGAGTTCGAGGCCAAGTTCAAGAACGCCACGGCCGCCGCGGCGCCCGCGGAGGCCGAGGAGCCGCCAGTCAAGGAGGCCGGGCGCGAGGAGGACGGCCTCAGGCGCCTGCGCGACACCGAACGCGACTCGGATCCCGACGCCCCCGACACACCCGAGGATGAATGGGACAAGCTCGGCGCCGAGGATGAGCTGCCGACCTTCTTTGAGGCCATGAGGCCCCACCTTCGCAGAAACCAGCGCGGGCCGGGCTTTTCGGTCGGGGTCGATTACCTGGCGAAGAAATGGGACATCTCCGAAGACGAGGTGATCGGTGCGCTCAAGGAGTGCGGACTGGATATCCCCGACGACGAGGACGCGAAGGTCACCTACGTCGAGTACGACGGCGACCTCTTCTGGGTGAACATCAACCGGCGCGGGGAGCTCTGGGTGAACACGAAGGAGAAGAGCCGCCCGGTCTTCAGGACGGTCCAGGCCGCGCGCGTCGAGCCCGAGGAGGCCCCGAAGGCCCCCGAGGCCGCCGGCAGGCGCGAGGAGCGGGAGCCGAGGCACGAGAAGAAGGACGCCGAGAAGGACGCGGGGGTGCCCGGCGCTCCGCTTCCCGAGGGCGCCGCGCTCCTCGACAAGATCCGTCCGCACATGCGCAAGAATCGCCGCGAGCCGGGTGGCTCGGGCAGCATGAGCTTCCTCTCCCGCGCCCTGAAGACCAGCGAGGCCGCGCTTGTCGAGGCGTTCACTGCGATGGGCCTGAGCGCCAATGCAGCGGCGGGCGATCCCCCGGTATTCGTCGAGATCGGGGACGAGACGTGGTGGCTCAACAAGGACAATCGCGGGGGCATCTGGATCAACGCCCGGCTCAAGCGCGGCGAGGAGGCGGCACCGGCCTCAGCGCCCTCGTCCGAGGCGTCGGCGCCCGCGCCCGGCAACGTGCTTGCGGCGGTCAGGCTCCTCCTGAAGGAGACCAAGACCGGGAACGTCGCGGCCCCGGTCGAGCGCCTTTCGGGCGATCTCGGAAAGTCGGTCGACGAGCTTCTTGGCGCGCTCACCGCATCCGGGCTGCGGGTGCCCGAGAAGGCCCGCGAGAAGCCGGTCTTTGTGGAGCACGCGGGCGAGATCTTCTGGCTGAACCTCAACGGGAAGGGCGAGCTCTGGCTCAACGCGAAGGTCTCAAAGTACTCCGGCGGGGAAAAGGGCGATTCGGGCG
>CAYQOH010000116.1:0-8515 GCA_964419075.1 uncultured Opitutaceae bacterium
GTGAAGTTCCAATAGGTTGTTCCCTCCCGAAGGGGGTGGATGCTGGTGGTGTAACAACGCCAACCTTCAATCCACCTGCCGAATGGGACGCCACAAGAACGCCAAGTTAACGGCTCGGGGACGAGTGGAGATGGTGCTGCGGGTGACGGCCGGCGGGACTGGAGGATCGAAGCTCGAGGCCGCATCGTTTGCGTACCCAGACTGCGGCTGGTGTGGTCGTGCAGATCATGCGCAGAAAATGCCAAAGGGCTGCCCGCGGGCTATTCACGACGCGAATCTTTGGGAACCGCTCGTGCCTCGCCCGGTTGAATGGGATTCCGGCTGGACGGGATGACGCCTGCCGTGCGCACACCGGCGCCAATTCCGATGGAATCCGCAGGGATTGTTTCCCCGGTCGCCGGGGCCGGGTGGGTGCCAGCGCGGGCCGGGAGCCCGAGCGCCCCCTTGAGCATGTGGGCGGAGGCCGGCAGCAGCAGTCTGCATGGCTCTCCCCGGCTGCGGCAACCTTCACGGGCATGTTTCGAAGGCCGCTTGCCCTCGAATGCCCCCCTGCCCGTGGCGCGGTTCGTTCTTCTCCGAAGCGTCAAACCGCGATACGGTGAGTCTCTTCGCGTGACACACCGAGCGCATCGATCCAGCACACCCGCCACGCCGGATTCCAGCCGCGGCTCGCGGGGTTGCGAAACCCGTGCAGACGACACCCATGCGGGCGATCTGACGTGGGCATCGCGCGCAACGGCCTATTCATTCTGGCTTCTCTTCACGGCCCTGATGCTCGCCATCCTGCATCAGCAGTGGCCGCGCATAGGATTTGACTGGTCATATTTCCTCCCGCGCTTGGTCGACGTGCATCTTCATTATCTCTGCTCAGGTGTCTCCGTGCAGTGGTTCACACCGTCCTTTGGCGGAGGGTTGCCTGGATTCCCGAACCCTCAGCACACCCAGTTTACCATCGCGGCGCTGCTGCTGCCCTTCACGGATCCATGGGCTGCCACGGTCCTGCAATACCTGTTACCCGCCTCGTTAGGGTACCTGATCCTCATAAGGTTCTGTCTGGAGTCTCAGGGGATGCGCAGTTGGACGTCCATTGTCGTCGCGTCCATCTTTTCCACCAACAGCTTTCTGATCATACATGAGCTGACAGGCCACCTCAGCTGCACGACATTCTCGCTGGTCGCCGTCGTTCCTCTGTGCCTCTCAAGGCGAATCCCCGCTCTCGCCGCGGTGGTGATCTATGCGGGGGCAGGATCCCTGATCCTCGTGGGCGGGGGCCACACGATCATAATCGCGTACGTCCTGACGGCAGGTCTTCTCGCTGCGGGGCTTCCGGCGTGGGATGATCTCGAATTCCCCGCTATTCGCGCATGGGTCGTCGCCACAACGGGCACGCTTCTCATCCTCCTCATCTGTGCCGCGAAGATCGTCGCGGTCGGGCTGTTCATGGCCCAGTTCCACCGGGACATGGAATACAGGCATCCGGCGCACAATTTCTTCCGGGCGATGCTATCGATCCCATCGGGGATGTTCGCCTTTAGGCCTATGTGGCTTGTTGATCGGGCGGGCATGGATCTCGTCTCAGGATGGCTGCATAAGGCGTTTCCAGCTGACCTCGTCGATTATGGCATGTCCCCTGCGGCCCTGCTTCTCGCGCCAATCGGCCTCCTTGCCTTCCTCAGGAGGGCGATGGCCAGGGCTTCGAGAACCCAGCTGGTCCTGATCCTGGTCACAGTGTGGATAACGGTCGAGTTTACGCTGGGACGCGGGCTCATTTGGCCGCTCATCAAGCCGCTGCCGTTCGTCAGAGCGTTGCATGAGAACCCGGATTTTGGCAGTGCCTTCATTCTGCCCGTGTCGCTGCTTTCGGGAGTAGGGTTGGAACGCGTCTTTTCGACCGTCACCAGGGGCCTCGCCAGGCACGCGCTCACAGCCTGCCTGCTCGCGATTTCCCTGATCTCCATTCTTCCGTTCCGGAGCCAGACGCCTGGCTTCTGGTACAGCGGGTTTGATTCAACGGAAACCCTCAGGAATTGGGGGAGCGTCAGGAGGGGGGAACGCTTTGTTCCCATCACGAGGATTTCAGCGGTTCGCGACGCCGAGGTCTTCTCGAGCCTCTCGTCGAGTTGGAAGCCCTATGACGCCATGTTCGGCTATGGCTACGGCGGCCCCGCATTCAGGACCCGGCTGGTTCCGGGGCCCATCGACGTGCCCGGACATAACTCTCTGAACTTCAATCTTCCGACAGCGTTCTTCTTCCCCAGCCGTTTTGGCCAGGTCCCCTTCCAGCCCGCCACCATTCAGGATCGCCCGCAGGTGAGCCTGCTCCTCAACCGGATTCAGCCGGATTGGAGGATGCCGCTTGAGCAGCGGATCGGTAACCTGATTTCAGCAGCGGCGATGGCTGCCTGCCTGATTGCGATGGCGTCGGTGGTGATCAAGGGGCGGTCCACGCGACCGCCGAAGCCATCCGGCTGATTCATCCGAATTGCGCGTCCGCAACCTCAAATTCTCCTCTATCGCGACAAATCCTACGCAATTATACTCTCTTGCCTGAATTGACCTGCATTTGTAGCCTGTGGGAGTGATAAGTCTCCGCCCAATTCTGAGATACGGACTCGCGTTGCTCTGCATCGCGGCGGTCGCGCGCGCCGACACGCCGAAGAAGAGCCCGACCAGCAAGCTCTACGTCGCCGACGCGGTCGGCGAGAACCAGATCGACACGGGGGTGGAGATCGATGACCTGACCAAGCAGTCGGTCTACAATGCCGCCGGTACCATCGTGGAGACGAAGCCGAGCTCCAACACGGCGATCGTGCTCTCAAACGGAACGGGCATCTACGTCGACGTGAGCACCCGCCTGCATATCAGGGCCTTCGAGCAGGAGTCCTTCCGGCCCAACCGCAGCGACATGGAGGACGAGCCGTCCATCTCCAAGACCCACCTCTACGTCGAAAAGGGGGTGATCGGGGTCTCCACGAGCAAGCTGGTCGCCGGGAGCACGACGGTCTACGACACGCCCCTCGCGAGCGCGGTGATCCGCGGGCGGCAGGCCGTGATCGTCTCCGAGGACAATCTGACCATCATCTCGATGATCCAGGGCGAGGCCACCGTCCAGGCCGGCCCGCTCGACCGGCCGCGGCTTCTGAAGAACCACCAGCAGATCATCATCCGACCGGGAAAGCCGGGGGAGGCCAACATCGTGGAGATCCAGGATATCCCCGACGGCGCGGACGAGGACGCTTACCAATGGCTCGAGGAGCGCGTGGTGATCGCCGACAAGGCGCGAAAACTCGTTTATTTTGAGGTGCAGGCGCGCAAGGGCTCGGACAGCTCCGTCACCGTCTTCGACGCGGCGTCGAACGACACCTCGGGCAAGGACTCGGGCTCTCAGGGCAACGAGATCGTGGCCGTGCCCGTCGCGCCCGTGAATCCAACGGTTCAACCGAACGTGAGCCCGGCCAACCTGATCAGCCGGTAGGCCCGGGGGACCTTCGACTGCACGGCATCCATGAAGTTCCAGCAACGATGGCTCACGGCGGCGGCCGTGATCGGCGTTGCCGTCTCGTCGCCGGGCGCCCTTGCCCTCGTCTCGCTGGAGGACGGCAGGGACCATCTCTTTGTCGACGCGTCGGTTGGGATGACCTACGACTCGGCGGTGTTTGCGAACGCCCGGAGCGGCGGAAGCCTGGTCTACAACGGCTCGCTCAGCATCGATTTCACGCGCAGGGCGGGTTGGATCGGCGTCAATGTGTCGGGGGCGATGAACTTCGCGAACTTCAGCAACTTCAGGAGCCAGGACTACGCCGACCCCAAATTGACGGCCGAGTTCACGAAGCAGACCGGCCGAACCACGGGCTCGCTGACGCTGAGCGCGCAGCGGGAGAACCGCGCGGATGTCGACGTCAACACCCGCGACATCTCCTGGAACTATGACGTCGGGCTCAACTTCCAATACCCCGTGATCGAGCGCTATTCCATTTCCGGGATGCTCGACTACGCCCGCGTGGACTACCAGAACACGCAGCTGTTCACGAACCTGACGACCTACACGGGGAGCCTCTTTCTCTACTACATCCTCAACGCGCAGCGGGACCTGTTCGTCGACTACCGCGCACGCTATTCCAGCGAGGCCCTGGGAACCTCCGACGTCGACAACTCCCTGTCCGGAGGGCTGAGCGGCAAGGTCTTCGGGCCTTTCAACGGGTCGCTCCAGCTCGGCTTCGAGCAGCGGAGCCCGCACGGGGGCCCGGACCATGGGACCTACGACGACCTGACCGCGTCGGGCCAGACGACCTGGAACATCAGCCGCAGGATGACGCTCACCGGCAACCTGTCGCGGGACTTCACGACGATCGCGACCGGCCAGTCGGTCAACGCCACGAGCGCCGGCCTCACGTTCCAGGATTCGTTCACCTCGAAGGCCTCGGCGACGCTGTCGGGAACCGTGGGCCAGACGCAGTTCCTCGGCGAAGCGGGGCTCCTGGGCCCGAACGGGCGGCGCAGGGTCGACAGGTTCTACAATCTTAGCGCCGCTTACTTCTACACCATCAACCAGCATCTGAAGATCTCCGTCAGCTATTCCTACTATGCGAGCTACTCGGATCTCGCACTTGCCGAGTTTCCCCGGCATCAAGTAAGCCTAACCGTGTCCTCGCACTGGTAGTTGCAGCATCGCCCGTGAACCTCCCCATCAAGGCATTTCTGATTTGCGCGCTGTCCGCCGCGGCGTTCGTACCCGCGCGGGCGGCCGACACGTCGGCCAAGGCCGACTCCGCCAGGACGAAGGCGTATAACATCCGCACGACGGACAAGCTGCGCATCAGCGTCTTCCAGGAGGACGACCTCTCCACGATCTGCCGGGTCGACTCGAAGGGAACCGTGAACCTGCCGCTGGTGGGCGAGGTCCGCGTGCACGGGCAGACGCTCAGCCAGGCCGAGCGCACCATTGAGGCCGCCTACAAGGAAGGCCTGTTCCTGCGGAAGCCGCAAGTGACCGTGACGGTCGAGGAGTACGCGCCGCGCGAGGTGTCGATCCAGGGCCAGGTCAAGAACCCGGGGCGCTACCCCCTTCCGGTCGAGTCCTCGATGAGCGTGCTGGACCTCGTCACCAAGGCCGGCGGCTTCACCGACACCGCCCAGGGGACGGGCGTGCGCGTGACCCGGATCCAGGCGGACGGCACCACCAAGGTGATCACCCTCAACGTGGAGAGCCTGATCAAGGGCAGGAGCGACGCAAAGACGAACGAGCAGAACAGCGCCCTCCTCCTGGAGCCGGACGACATCGTCTACGTCCCCGAGCGGATCATATAAGAAGCAACCCGGACCCACGATGGCAGACCAAGGAAACACCAGACCGCCCCGGGCCCAGATGCCCGACGCCGATGCCGCCACCGAGCGCCGCACGCTTCGCGACTACTACGTCATCATTCGCGAGCATGTCTGGATCTCACTGCCCCTGGCGATCGTGGTGGCGCTCGGCTACTTCTACGCGCAGGCCCGCAAGACCCCCATTTACCAGGCGGTTGCATCGCTCCAGTTCGAGAAGCCGGAGACCGTCGTCACGAGCCAGGGGGTCGTCGACCCCTCGGTCCGCTCGGACATGGACCTCAACACCTACATCCACGACATCAACAGCAACCGCCTGAGGTCGAGCGTGGTCCAGTCCTTCACCCAGCCGGAGCGCCTGATCCTGCAGCGGGCGGCGATGAAGCGCCTGCCCAAAAACTCGCCCCCGCCGCCGGTCGGCGCGCTCATCGGCAGCGTCGACGCCGAGCCGGTGAGGAGCAGCTACCTCATCACGATCTCGGTGTTCCACGAGGACCCGGAGGCCGCGGCGCTGGTGGCCAACCGCTACGTCGAGAAGTTCATGGACTACCTCTTCGAGAGCGTCGGGGGAAAGAACGAGGAGGCCGTCACCTACCTGAAGGGAAGGGCCGAGCAGCTGCGCAAGGATGCCGAGGATGCGGAGAAGCAGCTTCAGGACTACATGCGCCAGCACAACCTGGTGTCCCTCGACAGCAGCATCAACATCGTGGCCGACCGGCTCAAGTCGGTGAACTCCGCGCTGACCAATGCTCGCCTCGAGCTCCTGAGCGTCGAGGCGGCGGCGGCGCAGGTCTCGGAATTCAAGAAGGAGGGCAAGAACCTGCTCGAGATCTCGTACATCTCCACCCACGGCGCGGTGCCGGCCCTGAAGGCGCAGCTGAGCGACGCCGAGCAGACCCAGGCGCTCCTGATGGAGCGCTATCTCGAGAAGCACCCGAAGGTGATCGACAACGCGAACAAGATCGCGATCACGAAGACCCAGCTCGACAAGGCCGTCGACCTGGCGATCGCGGACCTGAACACCCGCCTTGCGTCCGCCCGCGAGAGCGTGCGCGTGCTCGAGGGGGAGTACGCGTCCCAGGAGCAGAAGGAGCTCAGCCTGCGCGCCCTGAGCGTCGACTTCAACTCGCTCCAGAGCAGGGCCACGGTCGCGAAGAACTACTACATGGAGATCCTGGACCGGCTCAACCAGACCACGACCTTCAAGAACCTGGACAAGATCTCGCTCCACCCGCTCGACAAGGCGCAGGCTCCCGGCGGGCCCATCTCGCCCAACATCGGGTCGATCACGCGCACGAGCGTGGGCCTCGGCTTCATCACCTTCTTCGCCGTCGCGATCGGGTTCCGGTTCGTCGACGACCGCGTGAAGAGCGCCTGGGACGTCGAGTCGTTCATCGGCGTCAACCTGCTCGGTATCATCCCCCAGCTCTCCTCGCTCAAGAACGACGAGAAGATCGGCCTCGGCGACGCCTCGTCCGGCAGCGAGGCGGGCAACGAGGCCTTCCTCGGCCTCTACAGCGCGGTGAAGATCCAGTCGAAGCTGGATTTCCCCAAGTCGATCCTCGTCACCAGCACGATACCCGGCGAGGGAAAGACGCTCGTCTCCTGCAACCTCGCGGCCTGCTTCGCGCGGCACGGCAAGAAGGTGCTCCTGGTCGACTGCGACCTGCGGCGCCCCATGCTGCACCGCCATTTCCGCCAGCAGAACACGACGGGCGTCATCTCGTGGTTTGAGCATGGCGCGAACCTCGACGGAGACGTCGTGACGAACCCCGACCTTGGGATCACGAAGCTGGGGGAGAACCTCTGGCTGCTCACGTCGGGCGGCAGGTCGAAGAGCCCGACCGAGCTCCTCGAGAACCCCGTCTTCCCCCAGCTGCTCGAGCGCCTGAAGAAGCACTTCGACCTCGTCATGATCGACTCGCCCCCGATGGGCGCGGTCACCGACTCCATGCTGATCGCCGAGCGCGCGGACGAGGTCATCTTCGTGTGCCGCTTCAACCGCGCCTACCGCAAGCACATCCGGCTCTACATCAAGGCGCTCAGGGAGGGAAAGAACGAGATCCTCGGGATCGTCCTTAACGGCCTGTCGCCCCGGCGTATCGAGTACTACTCGAACTACCGCTACTACAGGAGCTACAAGAAATACTACGGCGCGCAGACCTAGGCCCCCCTGCGAATCGTCCGTGCCGACGCCCCTTTCAGCGTACCTTCCCGAGGCGTTTGATCGCGGCCTGCCGCTCGTGCTGATCGCGGGCCAGGGGATCTACCCCGCCCTCGTGGCGAAGGCCGTCCGCGGCGCCGGCGTCCCGATCCGCCTCATTGCCTTCGAGGGCGAGACCGACCCCGGCCTCGTGGCCACGTTTCCGGAGGCCGACCGGCACACCGTGCACGTGGGCCAGGTCGGCAAGACCCTCCGGCTGCTTGAGGCGTTCGGCGCGGGCTATGCCCTCATGGCGGGCCAGGTGACGCCGAGGCGCCTCTTCGACGGCCTGCGGCCCGACCTGAAGGCCGCGCGGATGCTCCTCTCCCTCAAGCGCCGCAACGCCGAGACCATCTTCGGCGCGGTCGCCAAGGAGATCGAGGCCCTGGGCATCCGGCTCCTGGACGCGCGCGCGTTCCTGGACGACCAGCTCGCCACCCCGGGCTGCATGACGGGCGGCCGATTCCCGGCGGACCGGGAGGTCCTGGACCACGGCGTCCACATCGCCCGAGAGTGCGCCCGCCTCGACATCGGGCAGGGGTGCGTGGTCCGCAAGGGGACGGTGCTCGCCGTCGAGGCCTTCGAGGGCACCGACGAGATGCTCCGGCGCGCCGGTGCCCTCAAGGCCGACGAGGCCCTCTTCGTGAAGACGGTCAAGGCCCGCCAGGACTTCCGCTTCGACGTCCCCTGCTTCGGGATGAAGACCCTTGAGACGATGCACGCGTGCGGCCTGCGCGCGGCGGCGCTTGAGTCGGGCGGGGTCATCCTCCTCGACAAGCCGGCGGTGCTGGAGAGGGCCCGCGGCTGGAAGATCAGCCTCCTCGGCTTCTAGGAACCGGCCCTGCGGGGCCGCTTGCCCTTTGGCCCGGGGCCGGTCAACCTTGGGGCTGGACCTCCACCCGCCCAGCACCCACCCATGCAAAACGACGTCGTAGCCGCAACGGTCAAGGGGCTCGTCCCGACCCCCAACGGCTGCGCCGTGTTCATCGG
>CAYQOH010000117.1:0-8348 GCA_964419075.1 uncultured Opitutaceae bacterium
ACTTCGTCAGCCAGATGCTCAAGTCGGGCAAGACGAGGTTCGCCATCGACTTCCTGCGGTGCACGAGCATGGACAGCACCTTCCTCGGGGTGCTCGCCGGCTTCGCGCTGGAGCTGCGCAAGTGCACGCCGAAGGGAAGCCTGGTCCTCACCCGGATGGGGCAGCGCAACCTCGAGCTCATCCGGAACCTCGGGCTGCACAAGCTCCTGACCGTCGACATGAGCGACGCGGGCGCGAACGCCGACGCGTGCAGGACGGCGCTGGAGACCGGCGTGCACGGCGAGCTCGAGAACGCGCGGCTCGTCCTGGAGGCGCACGAGAACCTTGTCTCGGCCGACGAGGCGAACCGGGGCAAGTTCCAGGACGTCCTTGTCTTCATGAAGAACCGCGTTGAGCAGGGCTGAAGTCTCGTGTTCACTCTCCGGCCCGCTCGAAGCGGGCCCGGGGTTCCCTCGATGTCTTCCCTCCTCCTCACGTGCCTCCTGCTGCTGGTCCTGGCGCTCAGCCTCGCCCTGTTCAGGCTGGGGGCCGAGGGCGAAAGGCGCGAGGAGCAGCGGGCGCGGGCCGAGCACGACCGCCAGAGGGCCCTCGACTTCATGCACCTCATGGCGGAGGCGCTGGGCGAGGGGCTCTCCCGCCAGGAGCTCCACCAACGGATCGTGCACGCGTCCATCCTGTGCACCGGAGCCCTGAGCGCGTGCATCTTCGAGCGGACCCCGGAGAACATGATGCGCGGCGTCGCCATCGAGGGGCTCTTCCCGCCGCACCGGCCGCTGCCCGACCACGTCAAGGGCAAGCTGACGACGCGGGCGAAGTTCATCGAGCAGGTCCTCCGCTCCGAGGAGTTTCCGGTCGGCGAGGGGATCGCCGGAAGGGTCGCCGAGACCGGCCGAGGCGAGCTGATCGCGGACGCGACCCTGGACCCGAGGATCGTGAGGCACGAGGACCCGAACCTCGTCGTGCGGTCGGTGATCGCGGTGCCGATGAGGTTCCGCGAGCGCTTCTTCGGGGTCCTCGTCGTCGCGAACCCGGTCGACAACCGCCTCTTCACGGAGACGGAGTGCACGCTGATGCAGTCCCTCGCCGAGCAGGCGGCGCTCGCGCTCCACAACGCGGAGACCCTGAACCTGCAGATCGAGCGCAAGCAGCTTGACCTGGACCTGTCGATCGCGAGCGGAATCCAGCAGATGCTCCTGCCGTCCCACGCGACGGTGTTCCCGGGGCTCGACCTCGACGCGCGCTACGCCCCGGCCCAGAGGGTGGGGGGCGACCTCTTCGACGTGATCGTGCTCTCGCCAACGCGCCTCGGGGTGGCGGTGGCCGACGTCTCGGGCAAGGGGATCGCCGCCTCGCTCTACATGGCCGTCTGCCGCACGAACCTCAGGCAGATCGCGCCGAGGCACATCTCCCCGGCGCAGACGCTCTCCGCCCTCAACCGCACCATGAGCGCCGACATCCGCGGGGACCTTTACGTGACGGTGCTCTACGCCGTGATCGACACGCAGCTCAGCCAGGTGACGTTCGCCCGCGCCGGCCACGAGCTGCCGCTCTTCGCGCGCAGGGACCCGGCGACCGGCAACTACCTGACCCACCTGGTCCGCTCGGAGGGAATGCCCGTCGGGCTGGTCCCGGACGAGCTCTTCGCCTCCGCGATCGAGGACCGGGTCGAGGCGTTCGAGGTGGGCGACACGCTTGTCCTCTACACGGACGGCGTGACCGAGGCGCCGAACGAGGAGGAGAAGGAGTTCTCGAGCGCCCGGCTCGCCGACGTGGTGCGCGCGCTCCACACGCGGAGCGCGCGTGAGATCAACGACGGCGTGCTCGAGAGCGTCCGGCGTTTCGCGGGCGAGGCTCCCCAGCGCGACGACCTGACGCTGGTGACCGTGAAGCGGGCGTAGGCGCGGGCGGCCGGCTCACCCATGCCCGAGCACAGAAGAATCCTTGTCGCCGGAGGCGGCGCGGCCGGCTTCTTCGGGGCGATCGCGTGCGCCGAGGCGGACCCCGCCGCGCAGGTCGAGATCCACGAGGCCACGGCGCATCCGCTGGCCAAGGTGCGGGTCTCGGGCGGGGGCCGGTGCAACGTCACGCACGCGTGCTTCGACGCCATGGAGCTGGCCCGGGGCTACCCCAGGGGGTCGCGGGAGCTGATAGGTCCGTTCCACCGGTTCGGGCCCACCGAGACCGTCGAATGGTTCAGGGACCGGGGGGTGGAGCTCAAGGCCGAGAAGGACGGCCGGATGTTCCCGGTGACGGACGACTCCGCGACCGTCGTGGACTGCCTCATGCATGCCGCCCGGCAGGCCGGCGTGAGGCTCGTGACGGGCTGCGGCCTGAGGCACCTCGAGAGGGCCGGCGCCGGCCGGTTCTCGGCGGGGCTCTCGACCGGCGAGAGGGTCGATGCGGACCGGGTCCTCGTCGCCACCGGGGGCGGCAGGGACTCCGCGGGGCTCGCGATCGCCGCATCGCTCGGCCACCGCATCGAGGCCCCGGTGCCCTCGCTCTTCACCTTTCACGTCGAGGATCCGCGCCTTGCGGGCCTCGAGGGCGTTGCGGCCCCGTCGGCCGTCGTCTCGGTGCCGGGGACCCGCCTGAGGGAATGCGGCCCCGTGCTCGTGACCCACTGGGGGCTCAGCGGCCCGGCCATCCTGCGGCTGTCCGCGTGGGGGGCCCGGGAGCTTCACGCCGCGGGGTACCGCTTCGCGCTCACGGTCAACTGGGCGGGCGTCCGCGGGCCGGCGCAGGCCAGGGCCCTCCTCGAGGCCGAGAGGGCCGGGCACCCCAAGCGCCAGGTGTCCAGCGCGAACCCGTTCTCCATCCCGGCCCGCCTTTGGGAGCGCCTCGTGGCGGCCGCGGGCGCCGGTGCGCAGACGACCTGGGCGAACCTCTCGGGCGACCACCTGAGGGCGCTCGCCCTCCAGTCGGCGGCCTCGGAGTTCGCCGTGGCGGGCAAGAGCATGAACAAGGAGGAGTTTGTCACGTGCGGGGGTGTCAGCCTCGCCCAGGTGGACATGGCGACCATGGAGAGCCGCGTCTGCCCGGGCCTCCATTTCGCGGGCGAGGTCCTGGACATCGACGGGATTACGGGCGGCTACAACTTCCAGTCCGCCTGGACGACGGGCTGGCAGGCGGGCAGGGCCTTGGCCCTGCGTTGAGCGGACCTTAGGGGGACCGAACCGGACTCCCTGCGAGGGAGGCCTGCGGCGGCGCGGCATCGGTGCCGCGCCCGCCTCGGGCGATTTCACCGGGGATGACTAAGGCCGATTTCCCGCGGCGGACCCAGCGACCGGGGCGGGCAGCGCGACCACGGCCGAGAGCAGCCCGACCTTCGCGCAGAGGAAGTAGACCACCGCGCCGACGACAAATGCCAGCACCGGGGCGGCGGGCACGTTGACGCCGAGGTTCGGCAGAATCCCGATCAGGAAACCGAGCGCCCATGAGATCCATCCCGCCGGATTGAAGCCCGCGCGCGGACCGGACCATTTTCCCTTCGAGAGCAGGTAGTCGACCATCATCGCGCCGCAGATAGGGCCGAAGGAGGCGCCGATGACGACGAAGACCGGGATCGCCTTGCTGACGTAGCCTGTGACCGCGAGGATGATGCTCACCGCAGCGCCTATCCCGACCGAGATGAAGGGGTTCACCTTCGGGAGCGTGGTCTTGAAGCTATTGGCCGCGATGAAGGCCGAGAAGCAGCCCGGGGGGAAGGCCGCGAGGGCGAGGAGGAAGAGGACCCACTTGGCGGTGCCCGCGCCGAGGACCACCTGGATCAGGCTGAAGGAGTCCAGGATGAAGCCCTTCCTGTCCGCCCCGAGTGCCGCAGCCTTGGCGCTCATCTCGGGCGAGCCGTAGACTCCCGCCACGATGAGCATCGAGAGTCCGGCCGTCACGAGGACCGCCAGGGCGATGCCCACAAGGCCGCCCATGCTCACGTCCTTCTTGTCGCGGCTGCTCAGGCCGAAGTCGGCGCCCGCGGCGCCCGCGGTCGCGAAGAAGCCCACCACGTAGGTGAGGATCGCGGCGACGACCCCGAGGGTGCCGAGCGCCGCCGGGGCGTCCGGGGCGAGGGCCTGGTGCGCGGCGACAAGCTTCGCGGGGTCAAAGGCGCCGACGCTGCCCACGGTCTTCAGGAAGAGCCAGATCAGGACCACCAGCGGGATCAGCGGCAGGTAGGTGGCGACCTTGGCGACGTACTGAATGCCCTTCAGCCCGACGAACGCGGCCAGGAGGCCCCAGATCACCATGATGATCCGCGGATCCACGGGGATCATCGCGGCTAGCGCGAGGGATGAGAAGTAGACATTCACGCCGAGCCAGCCGAACTGCAGGACGCCCATGAGGAAGCCGGGCATCAGGAACCCGCCCGTGGCGCCGAAGGTGGACGTGCCGACGATGTAGAGCGGCAGGCCCGTCTTCATGCCGAGCAGGCCGGGCACCAGGTAGAAGAGGTAGTGGCAGACGAGCGCCGCGACGACCAGGCCGAGCAGGCCGACGCCGACGCCCTGCGCAAGGGTGCCCCCGAGGAAGCCGGCCTGGGTCGTGGTGGCATCCTGCCAGAACACAAACCACAGGAAGATGCCGGCGTAGGTCGGTGCGGTGTTCTTGTACCAGGGAGCGCGCCTGCTGGCCGGATTCGGCGTCGCGCTCGTGATGTAGAAGGGCAGCGTGCCCGTCGGGGGTGTTGCGTCCATGGGGTGATAGCGTTCAGGGTTTCAGGCCGAGGGTTTCGAGGTAGGCGATGCTCGGCGGAATGTTGTGAACCGGGTCGGAGGTCTCGTCCTCGATCAGGTAGAATTCGACGCCGTCCTTGCGGCCCTCGGCGACGATGGCGGCCCAGTCCATGAGGCCCTGCCCGACGACGACGTTGTCCTCAACCGGCGCGCGCCCCTCGTAGAATCCCGTCTTCGCGCCCTTTCTCATGTCCTTGATGTGAAAGGCATTGAAGCGATTCGGGTACTTCTGGAGCAGCTTCACCGGGTCCACGCCCGCGTTCACGACCCAGAAGACGTCCATCTCGCAGAAGACAAGGTCGGGCTTGGTCTCGCTCATCAGCACGTCGAACGCCGTCGTGCCGTCGGCCAGCGGCTTGAACTCGTAGCCGTGGGTGTGGAACCCGAAGCGCAGGCCCTCGGCCTTCAGGGCCGCCCCAAAGGCGTTGAAGTCGGCGGCCGCGGCCCGGGCCATGTCGGCCGTGAACTCGCCGTCGTGGGGGATCCAGGCCACGCAGGCGTACGAGGCGCCGAGGGTCTTCAGCTCGGCGATGACGCCCGGAAGGTCCGTCTGCATGCGCTTGTAGTCGATGTGGCTGCCCACGATCTTCAGGCCGTTCTGGTCGGCCAGGGAGCGGAACTCCTTGGCGGTGTGCCCGTAGGTCCCTGCGGTCTCCACCTGGGTGAAGCCGAGCGCCTTGGTCGTCGCCAGGCCGGAGGGCAGGCCGGGCAGCAGCTGGGCCCTGAGGCTCCATAGCTGGATTCCCAGGGTATTGGTCTCGGGCTTCCTGCTGCTCGTGCAGCCGGCAAGGCTCAGAATTAGAAGGACGGCAATGGTCTTCGATTTCATCTGCGGGTGGGGGTTTGGGTCCCGCGCCTTGGAGGTGCGCGGACGCCCGTTAGCTGGCGGGGCGTGCCCCAAAAATGCTCGGGATTGCGCGAATGTACAAGGAAAGAAGCCTGCGCAAGGCGACTTGCCACGCCGCCTCCGTGATCCAAGGGTGAAGGGCGCATGTCAGCCCAAGGCGCACACGCTGTCGGCCGCTTCTCGCTCCCGGACCCATCCGGCCATTTCGGGCCGTACGGAGGCGTCTTCGTCCCGGAGACCCTGATGGCCGCCCTCGAGGAGCTCCATGCCGTCTACGCCGCGGCCCGCGTGGATCCCGAGTTTCAATCCGAGTTGAGGAGGCACCTCTCCGAGTTCGCCGGGCGCCCCACGCCGCTCTACTTTGCGGAACGCCTGACCCGGCACTGCGGAGGGGCGAAGATCTACCTCAAGCGCGAGGACCTGCTCCACACCGGCGCCCACAAGATCAACAACGCCATCGGCCAGGCGCTGCTCGCCAGGCGCATGGGCAAGAGGCGGATCATCGCGGAGACCGGCGCGGGCCAGCACGGCGTGGCGACCGCGGCGGTGTGCGCGAAGTTCGGGCTCGAGTGCGTCGTCTACATGGGGGCGGTCGACATGGAGCGGCAGGCGCTCAACGTCTTCCGGATGCGCCTGATGGGCGCGCAGGTGCGCAGCGTCGATGCGGGCCAGCGGACGCTCAAGGAGGCCATCAACGAGGCGATGCGCGACTGGGTGACCCACGTGAGAACGACCCACTACATCCTCGGAACGGCCTACGGGGCGCGGCCGTACCCGGAGATGGTGCGCGAGTTCCACCGGGTGATCGGGATCGAGGCCAGGGAGCAGATCCTCGCCCGCGAGGGCCGGCTGCCGGACGAGCTGATCGCGTGCGTCGGCGGCGGCAGCAACGCCATCGGCCTGTTCTTCGAGTTCCTCGACGAGCCCGGTGTGCGCATGACCGGGGTCGAGGCGGGAGGCCGGGGGATCCGCAGGGGCGAGCACGCGGCCCGCTTCACGGGCGGCAAGCTCGGGGTCCTCCAGGGGTGCAAGACGTTCATCCTCCAGGACCCGGACGGCCAGATCGAGCTCACCCATTCGGTGTCGGCCGGCCTCGACTACGCCGCGGTCGGGCCCGAGCACGCCTATTACCGCGACCTCGGCCGCATCGAGTACGCGTACGCCACCGATGACGAGGTGCTCGAGGTGTTCCAGCTCTGCTCCCGGCTCGAGGGCATCATCCCGGCGCTCGAGAGCACCCACGCGCTCGTGCACGCGCTCAAGCGCGCCAGGCAGCTTTCCGCCGACAAGGTGATCATCGTTAACCTGAGCGGACGGGGCGACAAGGACGTGCAGGAGGTGGCGAAGCTGATCGGGGAGAAGCCATGAGGAGCATGACGGGATACGGCCGGGCGGCCTGCGCCCTCGACCGGGGCACGCTGAGCGTGCAGGTAAGCTCGGTCAACCGACGGAGCCTCGACCTCACGGTGAGCCTCCCCGGCGAATGGGAGAGCCTCGAGGCCGAGATTGGGGAGCGCGTCCGGCGCGTGGCGTCGCGCGGAAAGGTCGACGTCCGCGTGGAGTACGCGCCCGCGGGCGGCCGCGACGAGCCGTCGTGGAACGAGGCGGCGGTCGGGGCGGCCCTGGACAAGCTGGCGGCCCTCGCGGACGCGCGCCGGATCCCTTTCGAGGCGACGGCGGAGCTCCTTTGGCAGATCGCGAACTCGCTGCGCTCTCCCTCGCAGGCGCCCGCGGCCGACCGGGTGCGCCCGGAGCTCACGCTCGTGCTCGACGAGGCGCTCCGCGGCTTCGCCGCGATGCGGGCCAGGGAGGGCGAGGCGCTCTTTGTCGACTTCATCGAGCGGATCGGGATCTGCCGCAGGCAGATGGACGCCGTGGCCGCCCGGGCTCCGGGCGTCGCCCCGGCCTACCGGGAGCAGCTCCTGAAGCGCCTGCGCGACGCCGGCCTCGAGCTCAAGGTCGACGACGAGCGGGTGCTGCGCGAGATCGCGCTCTTCGCCGACCGCTGCGACATTACCGAGGAGATCACGCGCTTCCGCAGCCACGTCGACCAGTTGTCGGCGCTCCTGAAGTCCGACGGCGAGGTCGGCCGCAAGGCGGACTTCATCCTCCAGGAACTGGGCCGCGAGGCCAACACGATCGGCAGCAAGGCGAACGACCTGGCGATCTCAAAGAGCGTGATCGAGCTCAAGAACGAGCTGGAGCGGATCCGCGAACAGATGGCGAACGTGGAGTGACGCGCCGGGGGAGGCAGGGGCGAGACGCCCGGAGTCCCGAGCCGCGGTCGCGGTTCAAACCGCAGCGGATGATCGGTGTGGCGACCGCGCCGCTGTCGAGGGACCGTCATGTTGACTGCGCTCCGGAGGGCCATGACGCCGTTCGGGTCCCGGACGGGCGCCGGGTGGCCTACGTTGATCGGGTCCTTGTCGGCGAGCGGGACCTCTTGGAGAAATGGGCCAAGATGAAGGGCGCGTCTCCGGCTGGCCCGCGGGCGCCCCGCCGATGGCGCGGAACCCTGGATCGCTAGACGGGGGATTTGGGCGACCTAAGCGAGTAGGCGGCGTAGAGCACGACGCCGACGCAGATCGCCGAGTCGGCGACGTTGAAGGTCGGGTACACGTAGGAGCCGAAATGGAAGTCGAGAAAGTCGACGACATGTCCGCGCGCGAGCCGGTCCGCCAGGTTTCCGGCGATCCCCCCGCACATGAGGCCGAAGCACACCTGCGCGCGGGGGGCGGCCAGGCCGAGCGCCCTCCTCCCGATGAAGATCGCCA
>CAYQOH010000118.1:0-8306 GCA_964419075.1 uncultured Opitutaceae bacterium
AGCGACGCCCACCTGAAGGGCTTTTACTACAAGCCCCGGACGGACCTGGACACGCTGGCGCGCCACGCGGGGGGCCTCATCGGCTTCACCGGGTGCCTGGCGGCCCTGGTGCCCCAGCACCTGCTCCATGACCGGTGGGAGGAGGCCCGCAAGGCCACCGCGAGGTTCGTCGACATCTTCGGCCGCGAGAACTACTTCGTCGAGATCCAGGACCACGGGATCGCGGAGCAGCACAAGGTCATCCCGGGACTCCTCCGGCTTGCGCGGGAGTTCGGGCTCAAGGTGATCTGCACCAATGACGTGCATTACGTTAACGCGTCGGATGCGGGCTCGCATGACGCGATGCTTTGCATTCAAACCGGCTCGAAGATAGCGGACGAGAAGCGGATGCGCTTCGAGGGGCAGCAGTTCTACCTCAAGTCGCGCGCGGAGATGGAGCGCCTCTTCGCCGAGGTGCCGGAGTCGGTCGTCAACACCCAGGCTGTCGCGGAGATGTGCGACGTCGCCATCCCGTTTCCCAAGGGAAGCGAGCGGTACCCCAAGTACCCCTTGCCCGCGGAGGTCGGGACGGACCGGATCGGGTTCCTGCGGCGCCTGTGCGTCGCGGGCCTGGAGCGGCGCTACGGGGTCGACTACGCGGCGCCCGAGACGGCCGCCGACCCGGCTCAGGCCAGGGTCCTCGTGGACAGGCTCGACTTCGAGCTGGGCGTGATCGAGACGACCGGCTTCCTCGACTACTTCCTCGTCGTCTGGGACTTCATCGACTGGGCCAAGAAGCAGGGGATCCCGGTCGGCCCGGGCCGCGGGTCGGGCGCGGGCTGCCTTGTCGCGTACCTTCTCGGGATCACCAACCTGGACCCCTTGAGGTTCAAGCTGCTCTTCGAGCGCTTCCTGAACCCCGAGCGCGTCTCGCCTCCCGACTTTGACATCGACTTCTGCATGCGCCGCAGGGGCGAGGTGATCGACTACGTGCGGCGCAAGTACGGCGACGCCTGCGTCGCCAACATCGTCACGTACGGGACCATGGGGGCAAAGATGGTGATCCGCGACGTCTCGCGCGTCCACAGCCTGCCCTACGCCGAGGCCGACCGGCTGGCGAAGATGATCCCCGACGAGCTCAACATCACGCTCGAGCAGGCGGTCGCCAAGTCGGCCGAGCTTCGCGAGGAGGTGGAGAGGAACCCGGCGGCGAAGAAGATCTTCGAGCAGGCGAAGGTCCTCGAGGGCATGGTCCGGAACACGGGCAAGCACGCGGCGGGGATCATCATCACCGACAGGCCGCTCGAGGAGTTCGTGCCCCTCACGCTCCAGGAGGGCGACGTCACGGTGCAGTTCGACATGAACGCCGTCGGGAAGCTGGGGCTATTGAAGATGGATTTCCTGGGGCTGAAGACCCTCACGGTGATCGCCGACGCCGTGGACAACATCCGGCGCACCGCGGATCCCCGCTTCGACATCGAGCAGGTCCCGATCGACGACCCGCGGACGTTTGCGCTCCTCAACACGGGCAGGACCACCGGCGTGTTTCAGCTGGAGTCCGGCGGCATGCAGAACCTCTGCCGCCAGCTCCAGGTGTCGTCGATCGACGAGATCATCGCGCTTATCGCGCTCTACCGGCCGGGCCCGATGGAATGGATCCCCGACTACATCCGCGGCAAGAAGGACCCGAGCACCGTGCGCTACCCGCACAAGCTCCTCGAGGAGGTCTGCAGCGAGACGTACGGCGTGATGGTGTACCAGGAACAGGTGATGGAGGCGGCGAAGATCGTCGCGGGCTACTCGCTCGGGGGCGCCGACATGCTGCGGCGGGCCATGGGGAAGAAGGATCCCGTCGCCATGGCCGAGGAGCGCGGGAAGTTCATCGAAGGGGCCAAGCGCCTCCACGGCATCGACGAGAAGACCTCCGACGCAATCTTCGACATCCTCAACAAGTTCGCGGGCTACGGGTTCAACAAGTCCCATTCGGCCGCGTACGCGCTTCTCAGCTACCAGACGGCCTTCCTGAAGGCCAACTACCCCGTGCAGTTCATGGCGGCGATGCTCAGCTCCGAGCTCGGCAATTCGGACAAGGTCGCGCACTTCGTCGCCGAGTGCGAGGCGATGGGCCTCGGCGTGCTCGGCCCCGACGTCAACGAGTCGCGGGAGATGTTCACGCCGGTCGGCGGCAAGATACGGTTCGGGCTCGCCGGGATCAAGGGCGTGGGCGAGCTTGCGGCGCAGCGGATCATCGCGGAACGCGAGGCTAACGGCCCCTTCGCCGACTTCGACGATTTCGTCGCGAGGGTCGATGGCAGGGCGGTCAACAAGCGCGTGCTCGAGCACCTGGTGAAGACGGGCGCGTTCGAGTTCAGCCGGGTGGGACGGCGCCGGCTCTTTGAGTGCATCGACGCGGCGATCGCGGCGAGCTCCGCCCAGGCGAGGGACCGCGCCGCGGGCCAGGACAACTTCCTCGGCACGCTCGCCGGACCGGCGCGCCCGAACGGCTCCGTCCACGCGAGCGGTGACTCGGCGCCTGACTTCACCGCCCACGAGCGCCTCTCCTTCGAGAAGGAGCTGCTCGGGTTCTACGTGTCGGGGCACCCGATGAACACCTACCACGGGCTGTGGGAGGCGATCGACACGGCCCCGGCCGAGGAGCTCCCCGGCCTTCCCGACCGCGGGGAGTTCCGCCTCTGCGGGATCGCGGGCAACCTCGTCAAGAAGTACGCGAAGAAGGACAATCGGCCGTGGGTGGCGTTCACGCTGGCGACCCGCGGGTCGACCATCGCGCTCAACATGTTCGCGGACGCGTTCGCCAGCTTCGGGTCCGTCCTGGCCGAGAACGCGCCGGTGCTCGTCCAGGGCAACATCATTCGCGGGGCCGACGGGCCGCGCGTCAACGTGAAGGAATGCTACCCCCTCGACCTCGCGGTGGCGCGGACCGTCCGGAAGGTGACCTGGCTCGTGAGGCCCGGCGCCCCGGACCTCGGGGATTTCCTGCGCAGGCTCCGGGAGGCGGTCGTCCGCGAGCCGGGCGACACGAGGATGGAGTTCGCCGTCCTCCTGGACGGCGGCGTGGCGCCGGTGGCCGAGGCCAGCGCGGCACTCTCGTGGCGCCTTTCGGCGCCGGCATTCCAGGAGCTTCGCTCGCACCCGGCGGTCGCCGGGGTCCGGATTGAGGCGCGGCCCCTCGAGCTAAGGCCGGAGACGCGATGGGCGAGACGCTAGAGAACCACGCGGCAAGGGTGCTGCAGTCGCTGCGCCCCGGCGTTCCGGCCGACGCGGCGCTGCGGGACTACCTCGCGCGCAGCCGGAGCCTCGGCGCCGTGGGGAAGCGCTCCGTCAGCCAGGCCGTGTTCGCCTACTTCCGGTGGCTCAACTGGCTCGAGCCCGCGCAGTCCCTCCAGAGGCAGGTCGTCGGCGCGCTCGGCCTGCAGGCCAGGTTCGACCGCGACCCGGCGTGCATCAAGGCGGCCGCCCTCGCGGCACGCGCGGTCCCGGGATGGCTGGCCGGCGAGATGGACGTCTCCGCGGCCTTCCTGCGCAGCCTCCAGCGGGAGCCCGCGCTCTGGATCCGCGCCAAGGCCGGGGCCGCCGTCGGCCTGGCGGCGTCCCTCGGGTCCTGCGAGGAGCCGGTCCTGCAGGGACCGGTGCAGGCCCCGCCCGGACTCTCGGCGCTGCGCTTCCGGGGGACCGCGGACCTCCACAAGGCCCCCGGCTTCCAGTCGGGGCTGTTCGAGATCCAGGACCTCTCCTCGCAGCTCGTGGGCCACGCCTGCGCGCCCGAACCCGGCGAGACCTGGTGGGACGCGTGCGCCGGCGAGGGCGGGAAGGCGCTTCACCTCTCGGACCTGATGCGCAACAAGGGCCTCGTCTGGGCCACCGACAGGTCGGTACGACGGCTTTCGCTGCTGCGGAGGCGCGCGGCGCGCGCGGGCATGTTCAACTACCGGTCGGCGGTATGGACGGGGGCGGCGCCGGCTCCCTTCAGATCGAAGTGCGACGGCGTCCTTGTCGACGCGCCGTGCAGCGGCGTCGGCACCTGGCAGCGCAATCCCCACGCCCGCTGGACCACCGCGCTCGCCGACGTCGCCGAGCTGGCGGCCATCCAGTCCGGGCTACTCGGGCGCGCCGCCTTGTCCGTGAAGCCCGGCGGCCGCCTCGTCTATTCGGTGTGCACGTTGACCCGGAGCGAGACCGCGGCCGTGGCCGACGGCTTTGAGGCGGCCCACGGGGATTTTGAGCCGGCGGCGCTTCCCATCGCCTCCGGGCAGGCCCGGATCGCGCTCCTGCCCCAGGACCTTGACGCAAACGGGATGTTCATCGCCGCGTGGCGGCGGGTGCGCTAGCGGCGGGCCTGCGCAGGCCCGCCCCACCGGGGGATCTCGCTTGCAGCCGGGCCATATCGGGGAATCGTCTGCCTCTGGACGACCATGATTCACGCGCACCTTCGCCCACTCCTCGCCTTCGCGGCGCTCGCGGCCGTGCAGGCGGCGGAACTGCGCGCCGGCACCGAATACCCGGCGAAGGGCCCGGACATCTACGACACGCACGCGGACGGGGAGGCGCAGATCGCCGCGGCGCTGGCGAGGGCGGCCGCGGAGCACAAGCGCGTGCTCCTCGATTTTGGCGCGAACTGGTGCATCTGGTGCAGGCGGCTCCACGCCACCTTTGAGTCCGACCCGTCGGTGTCCGCGGCCCTTGGCAGGGGTTTCGTGGTCGTGATGATCGACGTCAACACCCGCGACGGCGTGAAGCGCAACGCGGGCGTCAACGAGCGGTACGGCAACCCGATCCGCCATGGGATCCCCGTGCTCGTGGTGCTCGGTTCCGACGGCAAGCCGTTGACGACGAAGGATTCTGGCGAGCTGGAGGAGGGCGACGGGCACAGTCCCGCCAAGATAACGGCCTTTCTTGCCGCGTGGGCCCCGCCGGCAGGCCCGTAGGCTTGCCCGGACGGCACGTATCGGGCACCGTCCTGCCTCCATGCTCCCAGACCTGTCCGACCGGCAATGGCTTTGGTGTGCCGCGGGATTGTACGCCGTTGGGTTGCTCCTCGGCACGATCTCGCTCGTGCGGGGCCAGCGCACCTCCGGGGTGCCCATCTACTGCGCGATCTTCGTCGGCTATGTCCTCCAGTTCATCGGCCTGAGCGTGCGCGGGCGCGCCACGGGCGGCTGCCCGCTCGGAAACCCGTTCGAGATCTTCCAGTTCACGGCCTGGTCCGCGATTACGCTCTACCTGGTGGTCGGCGTCACGTTCCGCTCGAGCGTGCTCGGCTTCTTCACCTCCTGCCTTGGAGCCGCCCTGACGGTCGTGTCGCTCTCGATCCCGGCCTGGGACGCCGTGAGGCGGACCCACATCTTCGGGGGCAACCCCTGGATCGAGCTCCATGCGGCGCTCGCGATCTTCAGCTACGGGGTCTTCGGGCTTCTCGCCCTCACATCGGGACTGTTCCTCCTGCGCCACTTCTCGCTCAAGTCGAAGCGCCTCGGGGGCTGGTTCTCGTTCCTGCCCTCGATCCTCGACCTCGACCACATCGAGATGCGCCTGCTGGCGGCCGGATTCGGCCTGCTGACCCTGGCGCTCGCGTTCGGCTCGGTCTACTGGACGAGGGACATGGCCTCCGTTGACCATGCGAAGCTGGCCGCGACGGTCGCGGTCTGGGCGGGGGCCGCCGCGGCCCTCCTGCTCCGGTCCATCGGCCGCCTCCTCGCGAGGCGCTTCGCCTGGACGTGCCTCGCGCTCTTCGTGGCGGCGCTCCTTTCGCTGGCGGCGGTCGACGAGAGCCGGCACCCGGCGGTGTCCCCGCCCGCGGAGCGGGCCGTGCCATGAGCGGACCCTGCCTCTTCGTCATCGGGGCCACCCACCAGAACGCCCCGCTCGAGGTCCGCGAGCGGCTGGCACTTGGCTCGGAGGCCGGCATCCGGGAGGAGCTGGCCAGGGTGGCGGGGCTTCGGGAGCTCGCGGTCCTGAGCACCTGCAACCGCGTCGAGTTCTACGGGGTCGGGTCCGACGACACCGCGCCCGACTCGGTGCAGGCGGCCTATTGCGTGAGACAGGGGTTCGATCCGGCCGAGTTCGAACGGATCCGGATCCGGCTCACGGGAAGGGAGGCCGCCCTGCACCTCTTCGAGGTTGCGAGCGGCCTCGATTCCCAACTCGTCGGCGAGAACGAGATCTTCGGGCAGGTGAAGGAGGCCTATGCGGCCGCCCAGGCCTGCGGCTCGACGGGGGCCGTCCTGAACCGCCTCTTCCAGAAGGCATTCCAGGCGGCCAAGCACGTGCGCACGAGCACCGGCATCGCCTCGGGCCGCGTGAGCGTCGCGAATGTCGCCGTCGACCTCGCGGCCAGCATTTTCGGCAATCTCGGCGAGGCCAAGGTCCTCGTGCTGGGAACGGGTGAGATCGGCGAGGGGACCGCGCGGGCCTTCAGGAGCCGGGGCGCGGAGGATCTCGCGGTATCCGGACGCCGGCATGAGCGGGCCGAAGAGGTGGCCTCGGCGCTCGGCGCCGGCACGGTGCCGTTCGAGGAGCGCGACGCAAGCCTCGCCCGCTATGACATCGTCGTGTGCTCGACCGCCGCACCCTCGGCCGTCCTGGGCGCCGCCGCCATCGCGGCGGCGATGCGCAGGCGCCCCGCCCGCCCGCTGCTCCTTATCGACCTCGCCCTGCCGCGTGACGTCGAGGCCGCCGCGGCCGACCTCCAGAACGTCTTCCTCTACAACCTGGACGACCTCGCGCGGATCGCGGAGAAGAACCGCCTCGCCCGCGAGGCCGAGATCGCCCGATGCCGGTCGATCCTTTCCCATCGCGCGGACGGGCTCTGGAGCCACGTCCAGCAGTACCTGGCGTCGGCCTCCGGCCCGAAGCCCGGCGCGCCCGCCAGGAATCCCGGCGCGGCGGGCGAGGCCGCCGCGCCCTGAGCGTGCGCTACGGCAGCATCCGGGCGAGCCATTGGGCGGCGCTGGCGCCCGAGGGGTTCGCGAGCATGGCGCGGAGCTCGGCGGACTGCGCCCCGGTGCGGGCGCGCCGGATCGGGTCCTCGGTGCAGGCGGCGAGCTCGCCGGCCAGCGCCAGCGGAGAGGAGGCCCCCTGGATGAATTCCGGGTACATCGGCTCGCCGAGGAGGATGTTCGCGATCCCCAGGTAGGGAACCCGCACGAGCCAGCGGCCGGCCAGGTAGGTGAGCGGATCCGTGCGGTATACGATGGCTCCGGGGATCCCCGCGAGGGCGCAGTGCATCGACATGGTCCCGCTGCTCGTGAGGACGGCGCTGGCCGAGACGGTCGTCCCGGTCTCGAGGAGCCGGATCCCGGGCGGAAGCCCGGAGGCCTCGAGCTGCGCGCGAAGGGAGGCGCTCGGGTAGAGGATCACGGCGGAGGCCTCCCGGCCCGCGCGCGCGAACTCGAGGAGGCCCCCGACGAGGGCGGGAAGGATGAGGCCGACCGCCCTGGGCCGGCTGCCCGGCAGGAGCAGCACGGGGCCCGCGGGGTCGCTGCGCACCGGCGGGGCGTAGTCCGGGGCCATGAACGGGTGCCCCACGAATTCCACGGGAAGGCCGGTGTCCGCGTAGCACCCGGCCTCGAACGGGAAGATCACGGCGAGCGCGTCCAGGTTTCGGGCCATCTCGAAGCGGCGGCCGGCCCTCGAAGCCCAGATCTGCGGACTGATGTAGTAGAGGGTCCGCACCGAGCCTCCTCCCTTTGCGCTCACGCCCCGCAGCCTGAGCGCCTCAGCGATCCGCAGATTGATCCCGGAATTGTCGACAAAGCAGACCGCCGAGGGGCGGTAGCGGGCAATCCAGCGGACGGTACCATCGATGAGCGCCCTGAAGAAGGCGAGGTTTGAGAGCGCCTCGGCGAAGCCGACCACCGAGACGGCCGTGCGGTCGTAGAGGAGCTCCGCGCCGGCCGCGGCGAGGCGGGGCCCCCCGAGGGCCGCGACGCGAAGGCCGGGGCGCAGCGCGAGGAGCCCGGACACCATGCGGGCCGCGTGCTCGTCGCCCGAATGCTCCCCGGCCACGACGAGCAGGTCGGGCGTGCCGCAGAGGGGCGGGGGCAGCAGAGGCGGTGGGGGGCCCGTCATTTCCTCCGGATCTGGTCGGTGACGGCGATCGCCACCTCAAGCGCGCTCTTCCCAAGGGCGGCCCCGACCTTCGGCTGTCTCGAGCGCGCCACGCTGTCGACAAAGTGGGCGAGCTCAAGCGCGAGCGGCTCGCCCTTCTCGATCGGGATCTGGTGGACGGGGATCGAGCTGGTGTCGCCCGCCTTCACGAGGCCCACCTTCATCTTGAGCCCGAACGCCACGATGTCGCTCTTGCGCAC
>CAYQOH010000119.1:0-8186 GCA_964419075.1 uncultured Opitutaceae bacterium
TGCTTCGCGCCCGGGGCTACCGGATCGTGGAGAGCGAGGACGATTGCGACGTGCTCCTCCTGAACACCTGCAGCGTGAGGGACGCGGCGGAGCAGAAGGCGATCGGCAAGGCCGGCTACTGCCTTTCAAGGAAGAAGCGGGACCCCGACTTCGTCGTGGGGATCCTCGGCTGCATGGCGCAGAACCGGGGCGCGAGCCTGCTCGACCGCCTTCCCGACGTCGACCTGATCATCGGGACGCAGAAGTTCCACCGGGTGCCCGACTACCTGGACAACCTGAGGGCCGCCCGCGAGGCGGGCATCCCGGTCGGCGAGGCCGTGGTCGACACGGCGGCGGAGGCGGGCTCCCAGAACACGATCCGCGACCACCTGGACACGCCCGAGCGCCGCGTGTGCGCGTTCGTCTCGATCCAGCAGGGCTGCAACATGGACTGCTCCTTCTGCATCGTCCCGACGACCCGCGGCGACGAGCGGTCGCGCCCGATGGACGACATCGTGCGCGAGTGCGAGGAACTCGCCGCGCGCGGCACCCGCGAGGTCACGCTGCTGGGCCAGATCGTGACGAGCTACGGCCGGCGCGACTATCCCCACGGCGGAGGGATCTCGCCGTTTGTCCAGCTGATCGAGCGTGTGGCCGCCGTCCCCGGAATCGAGCGGATCCGGTTCACCTCGCCGCACCCGCGCGGGTTCAGGCAGGACCTCGCGGACGCGTTCGGGCGGCTGCCGAAGCTCGGCGAGCACGTCCACCTCCCCGTCCAGTCGGGCAGCGACAGGATCCTGCGCGCGATGAGGCGGCCGTACACGCGCGACCGCTACCTTGAGATCGTGGAGTCGCTCAGGGCCGCCCAGCCGGCGATGGCCTTCTCCACCGATGTGATCGTGGGCTTTCCCGGGGAGACCGACGCCGACTTCGAGGAGACGGTGCAGCTCTGCAGGACCGTCGACTACGACATGGCCTACGTCTTCAAGTACTCCGTCAGGACGGGAACCCCGGCCGCGACGATGCCCGGCCAGGTGCCCGATGAGGTGCGCGAGGAGCGGAACCGGGTCCTTCTGGACGTCCTGCGCGAGGGCTCGATCCGCCGGAGCCAGGGCCTCGTGGGGACCGTGCAGGAGGTCCTGGTCGAGGGGCCCGACCAGACCGGCCTGCGCTTCTCGGGCAGGACGCGCGCGAACCGCACCACGGTATTCGAGGCGGCGCCCCGCCTTGTGGGCTCACTCGTTCCCGTGGAGGTGACGAGCGCCAGCGTGAGCACCCTCTACGGAAATCTCGCCTTTGCGGACGCCGGTCTACAATCCTAGCCGGGCGCCTTCCCTTCCGAACCCGAAACCCCAATGTCGCTCTTCGCCGCCTCGCTTGTTCCGGGAATCCTCCTGATTGCCCTCGGAATTCCGCTCCTCATGGACGGCTCGGGATTCAAGGCGGCGGCCAGGGCCTTCCCAAGGTCGGTGTCCGCGGGGTACGTGGTCTTCGGAGCCGCCGCGGCCTGGTTCCTCTACAACATCCTCCACCTGTCCAACGCGGACTTCGGGGAGTACCGCTACCTGCTGTTCACGGGCTTCGCCGCGGTGGCGGTCCTCTCGTTCAAGTGCGTGCCCGACTTCCTGGGCGTGAGGGGCGCCTGCGCGATCGTCCTGATCGGCGCCGCGCCGTTCCTCGGAGCGGCCTACATGGAGTACGACCACCCCGCTCGGCTCTTCATGGTCTCCTTTGTCTATGTTGCCATCGCGCTCGCGATATGGCTCGGGGCCCAGCCCTGGAGGCTGCGCGACTTCCTGGGCTGGCTCTTCGCCAGGCCCGCGCGGTCTCGCGGCCTCGGGGCCCTCTTCCTTGCATACGGCCTCGTCCTTTGCGGGGCGGCCCTCAGGCTCCGATGACGGAAGGACCCGCCAAGCGGCCGGGCCAAAGAGATCCCGTCCTGCTCGTCCTCGCCGGCCCGGCGGGCTCCGGCAAGAGCACCCTGTGCGACCGGCTGGTGGCGGCCGGGATGGGATTCACGAGGGTCGTGACGAGCACCACCCGCGCCCCCAGGGACGGGGAGGTCAACGGGGTCCACTACCATTTCTTCACGCCCGAGGAATTTGACGCGCGGCTTGCCGCCGGCGAGTTCCTCGAGTGGGCCTGGGTGCACGGCAAGCGCCGCTACGGGACGCTGGCCGCGAGCGTGCTGGACCCCCTCCGGCTCGGCAGGGACATCGTGATGAGCGTCGACGTGCAGGGCGTCGAGAGCCTGCGCCGGATAGCCGAGAAGGATCCGTTTTTGGGGCGCGTGATGGCCACCGTGTTCATCGTGGTTGACCGCGAGCGCCTCCTGGCGCGGATGCGCGAGCGGGGCAAGGACGACGAGGCCGAGATCGCCCGGCGGATGGCCACGGCCGAGGCCGAACTGCGCGAGGCCGAGAAATTCGACTTCGTCATCGAAAGCAGGACCCGGGACGAGGACTTCGGGGCCCTGCTGGCGATCTTGAGACAGGTGCGGGGCTAAAGCCGGCGCGGCTTCAGCCGCCGATGTAGCTCATCTCGACCTTCTCGCGACCTGCGCCCGCCCCGGGCGTCTCGGTCCTCTCGTCGCTGTAGCGGTCCGAGCGCGCCCTCCAGATGCCGGCGATGAAGTCGAGGACCTGCGCGTCGCTCGCCCCCGACCTCACGCGGCCCAGCACATCCCATCCGGTCGAGGCGAACAGGCACGTGAAGAGCTTGCCGTCGGCCGAGAGCCTCGACCGGTTGCAGTCCTTGCAGAAGGGCTCCGTCACCGAGCTCACGATCCCGATCTCGCCCCGTCCATCCGCGTAGCGGTAGCGCGAGGCGACTTCCCCCCGGTAGGCGGGGCCCACGGGCTCGAGCGGCCACGCCGCGGCGATCCGCGCGACGATCTCCTTGGCGGGCACCACCTGCGCCAGTGACCAGTGGTTCGTGTTGCCCACGTCCATGAACTCGATGAAGCGAACCGCGTGCCCCCGCGACCTGAAGTACTCGCAGAGGGGCAGGATCTCCCCGTCGTTGACGCCGCGCAGCACCACGCAGTTGACCTTGACGGGGAATCCCTGAGCTGCGGCGGCGTCTATGCCCGCCAGCACGCGGCCGACGCTGAAGCCGAGGCCGTTCATCCGCCCGGCCGTCGCCTCGTCGAGCGAATCCACGGAGACGTTGAGCCGGTCAAGGCCGGCGGCGCGAAGCCCCGCGGCCTGCTTTGCCAGGAGCCAGCCGTTGGTCGTGAGCGAGACGTCCCGCACGCCGAGGCCCCGCTTGATCGTGCGGATGATCTCGGGCAGGTCGGCCCGCAGCAGCGGCTCCCCGCCCGTCAGCCGGATCTTCTCGACCCCCAGCGCCAGGAATGCCCTGACAATCGTGGCCAGCTCGTCGTGGGTCATGAGCCGGCTGTCGGCCAGGAACGGATGATCGGGCCCGAAGGCCTCCTTCGGCATGCAGTACGGGCAGCGGAAATTGCAGCGGTCCGTGACGGAGATGCGCAGGTCGTGGATCTGGCGTCCAAGCGTGTCGCGGGCGGCGGGCATTTGTCCGCCCAAGAAAATACGAAAACGTTATTTTCGCGAGGAGGGATTTATGTGTTATGCTGCCGGGCGTGCTCACACCCGCAGGCGCCGAGAAGCTGATCTTCGACACGATCCCGCTCTTTCACCGGGAGGACTGCGCGATCTCCGAGGCGCATGGCAGGGTGCTCCGGAGCGACCTGCGCGCGGACCGGGACATCCCGCCGTTCGACCGGGTGACGATGGACGGCTTCGCGCTGCGCGCCTCGGCCCTCGCCAACGGGGTCGCGAGGTTCCGCGTGCAGGCGACGCAGGCCGCGGGCATGAGGCCGTTCAGGCTGGGCGCGGCCGACGACTCCTGCATCGAGGTCATGACGGGGACGGTGCTCCCCGAGGGCGCCGACTGCGTGGTCACGTACGAGGAGACGACGCGGGAGGGCGAGTGGATGACCGCCGCGCCGTCCTCGGAGCCCGTGGCGCCGGGCCGCTATGTCCACCGCCGGGGCGCCGACCACCGGACGGGCGAGGTCATCGTGAGGTCGGGCGTGAGGCTCACGGGCCGCGAGATCGCGGTCGCCGCCTCGTGCGGGCATCCGGCGCTCACGGTGACCCACTCGCCGAAGATCGCCGTCATTTCGACGGGCGACGAGATTGTCGAGGTCGAGGCGCTCGTCGCGCCGCATCAGATCCGGCGCAGCAACGACTACGCGCTGCGGGCCGCGCTCATCAAGGCCGGCTATCCCCGATCCGACCGCTTCCACCTTCGCGACATCCGCCACGAGATCGAGCACATGCTCTGGCACATCCTTGCGGAGTACGACATCGTCCTGATCACCGGTGGCGTGTCGAAGGGGAAGTTCGACTTCCTGCCCTCCGAACTCGGCAGGCAGGGGGTGCAGAAGGTGTTCCAGGGCGTGGCGCAGCGGCCGGGCAAGCCCTTCTGGTTCGGGCTGAGCGGGAGGCTGACGCCGGTGTTCGCCCTGCCCGGCAACCCGGTCTCGGCGTACACGTGCCTGCACCGGTATGTCCTGCCGGCCCTCGACCACGCGAGCGGGCTCATCCCGCGCATCCCGCTCGCGGCGGCGCTCGCCGAGCCGGTGGTCTTCAGGCCGAGGGTCGCGTACCTCCTACCGGTCCGCGTCTCGAGCGGCCCGCGGGCCGAGCTTCTCGCCACGCCATGCGCCGTGAATTCGTCCGGGGATTTCGCAGGGCTGGTGGAGACGGACGGCTTCGTCGAGCTTCCGGCGGGGACGGGCGAGTTCCCGGCCGGCTTCGTGGCGCAGTACCGGAGCTGGGTCTAGGTCCCCTGCACCGAAGGGTTGCGGTTGAGCCGCCCGGCGGCCCATCATCCCGGGACCGATGGCCTCCAGAAACAGACTCTCCCACGTCGGCGCCGGCAACCGCCCCCGGATGGTCGACGTCGGCGGGAAGCGCGTCACACGCCGGACCGCGCACGCGGTCGCCGTGGTCGTCCTGCCGCGGGCGCTTGCGGCGCGGCTGAGGGGCGGCGAGCTGGGGAGCGCCAAGGGGCCGGTCTTCAATGCGGCGATCCTGGCCGGGATCATGGGCGCCAAGAGGACGTCCGAGCTCATCCCCCTCTGCCACCCGCTCCCGCTCGATGACTGCAAGGTCGAGATCCGGCCGCGTCCCCCAGGCCGCAGCGGATCCGTCGAGGTGGAGATCCACTGCAGCGCCAGGACGGCGGCAAGGACCGGTGTCGAGATGGAGGCATTGACCGGGGCCTGCGTCGCCGCGCTGACCCTCTACGACATGGGCAAGGCCGTGACGCACGGGATCACGATCCGGGAAATCCGGCTCCTGGAGAAGACAGGCGGCAAGAGGGACTACCGGGCGCCGTGAAGAAGACGGTCTGCGTGCGCTACTTTGCGATCCTGCGCGACCAGCGGGGGCTCGGCGAGGAGCGCGTCCCGACCGGCGCGTCGACCGCCTCCGAGCTGTACGCGGAGCTGCGCCTGCGCCACGGATTCACGCTGCCCGAGGAAAGGCTCCGCGTGGCGATCAACGACGAGTTCGAGTCCTGGGATTCGGAGATCGAGGACGGCGACGCGCTCGTGTTCATTCCGCCGGTCGCCGGCGGGTGACGACCATGGACTTCCAGCTGACCGACCTACCGATCGATCCGTCCCGGCTGATGGCCGGCCCGGGTGATCCTCAGGCGGGCGCCTTTGTTACGTTCGAGGGCCGCGTGCGCTCCGAGAACGAAGGGCGGAGCGTGAAGACCCTGGACTACGAGGCCTACGCCAAGCTCGCGCAGAAGGAGGGTGCGAGGATCATGAGTGAGGCCCGCGAAAGATTCCCGATCACGGGCGCCCGGTGCGTGCATAGGACCGGGTCGCTGGCCCTGGGTGACATTGCCGTGTGGATCGAGGTCTCGGCGGCGCACCGCGCCGCCGCCTTCGAGGCGTGCCGGTTCCTGATCGACGAGATGAAGGCGCGCCTGCCGATCTGGAAGAGGGAGCATTATGCGGACGGCGTGACCGAATGGATCAACTGCGCGACCCGCGGTCCCGGCGCCGGCCAGAAGATGAAATAGGCGTGAAAAAGGGGAGGGGCCCGATTCTTCCTTCAGCTCGACACGAATGGCCGCCATTGTTACGTTTCAGAACGCCACGCCAATGAACACCCACCACGCGTTTTTCGCCGCTGCCACCACGCTGGAAAAGCTCCAGGCCATACCGCCCGCGTTTTGGGGCAAGGTGGGCCTGGCCATCGCGGCCGTGGTCATTGTGTTCATCTTGGTTCAGAAGGTATTGAAGATAAATAAGTTCGTGCTGGGCGGTGTGGTCTTCATCGGAGGTGGCGTCCTCTTTTTCAATTGGGTCTACCACCGCACTGAGCCAAAAATTCTCACGCCCTTTGTCGACCGGATCGCGCCCTTCTTCCCTTCGGCCGGCGCCTACAACGCCAAGCAGGCCACGACGCCCGGCGAGACGAAGAAGAAGTAGGCATTTCCCAGAAACTGCTTGGTTTAAGGGCGTCCGTGGAGGAGATTTGACGCCCTATGGCTAAACCACTTTCAGACGTCGGCCTCGTGGGCCTGGCAGTGATGGGCCAGAACCTGGCCCTCAACATCGCCGATCACGGCTTCCAGATCTCGGTGTTCAACAGGACCACCGAAAAGACGGACAAGTTCGTCTCGGAGAACCCCGGCACGCCCGGCGGCCTCGTTGGCACGAAGACCCTCGAGGAGTTTGTGGCGTCAATCGCCAAGCCGAGGAAGATCATCATCCTAGTTCAGGCGGGGAAGGGGACGGACGCCGTCATCGATGGCCTCGAACCGCTCCTTGATAAGGGGGACATCATCGTCGACGGCGGAAATTCGCTTTGGACCGACACGATCCGCCGCGAGAAGATCTCTGGAGAAAAGGGGTTCAGGTACATCGGGAGCGGCGTCTCCGGGGGCGAGGAGGGCGCGCGCTTCGGCCCGTCGCTGATGCCGGGTGGCAATTTCGAGGCCTGGCTCGAGCTCAAGCCGATCTGGGAGGCCATAGCGGCGAAGGTGGACGCGGCCACCGGAAGACCGATCGAGGGCGCAACGCCCGGGCACCCTGTGAAGGGCGGCGTTCCCTGCACCGCCTACATCGGCGCAAACGGCGCCGGACACTATGTCAAGATGGTCCACAACGGCATCGAGTACGGCGACATGCAGATGATCTGCGAGGCCTACGCGCTCATGAAGGGGCTCCTGGGGCTCAAGCCGGCCGAGATGAGCGAAATCTTCTCGGAGTGGAACACGGGGATCCTGGACAGCTTCCTGATCGAGATCACCGCCGACATCCTCAAGCAGAAGGATCCTGTCACCCGGAAGCCCTTTGTCGACGTGGTGCTCGACACCGCGGGCCAGAAGGGAACGGGCAAATGGACCTCGACCAACGCGCTCGACATGGGCGTGCCCGCGCCGACGATCGCCGAGGCCGTGTTCGCCCGCTGCCTTTCGGCCATCAAGGAGGAGCGCGTTGCGGCGTCCAAGGTGCTGAAGGGGCCGTCAAAGAAATACCGGGGCTCCAGGAAGGCGCTGGTCGCCGCGATCCACGACGCCCTCTACTGCTCGAAGATCTGCAGCTATGCGCAGGGCTTCCAGCTGATGCGTACGGCGGCGAAGGAATTCGGATGGAAGCTCAACTTCGGCGAGATTGCGCAGATCTGGCGGGGGGGCTGCATCATCCGCGCGGCGTTCCTGCAGAAGATCACCGAGGCGTACGCCCGGAAGCCCGACCTGGCGAACCTGCTGCTC
This sequence comes from uncultured Opitutaceae bacterium, assembly GCA_964419075.1. GTDB lineage: Bacteria > Verrucomicrobiota > Verrucomicrobiia > Opitutales > Opitutaceae > Palsa-1447. Next base: position 7,747 of record CAYQOH010000119.1, read on the forward strand.
GACCCGTACTTCAACAAGACGTTCAAGGCCGCGCAGGCGAACTGGCGGAAGGTCATCGCCCTCGCGGTGGAATGCGGCGTGCCCGCGCCGACCTTCAGCGCCTCGCTCGCGTACTACGACGGCTACCGGTCGGCGCGCCTGCCCGCCAACCTGCTCCAGTCGCAGCGCGACTACTTCGGAGCCCACACCTACGAGCGTCTGGACCAGCCTCGCGGGAAGTTCTTCCACCTGGACTGGCCCGATCCGAAGCGGCCCCAGCTATCCGTTTAGGCGCAAGGTCTTGCTGTTCCTGAATAATGAGGAATGTAAGTGCGCGCGGTAGAATGTAAGTGCGAATAAACCAAATGTAAGTGGCGGATAATCCAATGACCGTTCCGGGCCTTCCTCCGTTCACCGGAGCTGGCTGTCCCTCGGGTCATTGAGAAGGCGCGGCGGAGGGG
>CAYQOH010000120.1:0-8182 GCA_964419075.1 uncultured Opitutaceae bacterium
CCCTTGTAGAAGAGCGTCCGCACCTTCTCCAGGGTCACCAATCCCGCCTGCATCATCGATTCGAGGACCGGCAGGAAGGCGTTTATCTTCTCCTCCGTGTCGACGATCTCCACGATGACGGGAAGGTCGTCGGACAGCCGCAGGATCTTCGTGGTGTGCAGCCGGCTGGACTTCCCGTAGCCCATGGAGCAGCGGATCACGGTGGCGCCGCTCAGGTGCATCTCGCGGGCCTTCAGCACGATCGCCTCGTAGAGCGGCTGGTGCTTGTGGCGGTCGGTCTCGCCGAGGAAGATTCGAAGCAGGAGCGTATCTTGGGGCAGTTCCATGGGTCACGGGCCTTTCAATTGGTTGAGCGCCGTGGCCGCGATGTGCCCGAGCCACACCGCGACCAGGCAGAACACCACCGAGCCGGTGATGTTTCCGGCGACGCGCAGCCATTCGCCGTCGCGCGCGAGGTTGAGGGTCTGGAGGCTGAAGGAGGAGAAGGTCGTGTACCCGCCGCAGATGCCGATCATGAAGAACTGGCGACCCTCGGAACTCACGACCAGCCGCCCTCCCCCCGGTTCGGTCAGCGTGTAGAAGAGACCGATCGCGAACGAGCCGGTCACGTTGATGACGAGCGTGCCCCAGGGAAACGTCTCTCCGATGCTCTCCGCAACGTACCGGGAGAGGGCAAACCGCCCCACCCCCCCCAGCGCGCTGCCAATCGCTATCCACAGGTATAGGATCATGATGTCTATAATTCCGTCAGTTCGGGATAGGCATCATCGGCCGGAGGATCCCGGCGGTTTACCCGCAGAGCGAGAGGGCAGATTCCATTGCCGGGCCAGACTCTGGCACCGGCGGAACCTTCCGCAACCCAAAATCTCCCTCCCCCGCGACCGCCGTCAGGGCCCGGCCCCGAGCGAGACGATGCAGACGTCGTCGTCGAACAGCCCTCCCGCCGCAAAGGACCCGGCGGCCGACACGACCGCCTCCAGGAGCTCCTCGCTCTGGAGCCGCGCGCGGCCCGAAACCGCGGCGCGCAGCCGCTCCTGGCCCCATTCCTCGCCCTCCGCGTTCCTGACCTCGAACACGCCGTCGGTGAAGAGGAGCGCCGTGTCGCCCGGCGCCATGCTTGCGCAGCCCGAGGCGTAGGCGTGGTCGTCGATCAGCCCGAGGGCGGGCCCCGCGACGTCGTCGTCCACGGGAAGCAGGTCCACCGCGCCCGAGGCGCGCCGGATGAAGCCCGTGGGGTGCCCCGCCTGCCCGTAGCGCACCGTTCCGGTCTCCCCCTCCACGACTGCGTAGGCGGCCGTGACAAAGAGGAGGCTGCCGGCTTGGCGCAGGATGCCCATGAGCCCCTGGTTGAGCCGCGTGAGGAGCGCCCCGGGGTCGGCCGCCACGGAGCGCAGGTCCTCGGAAAAGGCCCGGATCATCGCCGTCACGAGCGCCGAACGCACACCGTGCCCCATCACGTCGCACACGAGGACGCCCGCGGCCGAGTCCGAGATCGGGAGCAGCTGGAAGAAGTCCCCGCTGACGCCGCCCGCCGGCGCGTACCGGGAGTGGAACCGCCACCGGACCCGCGGCCCCCGGTCGGCGCCCCCGGACGGGAGCATCGCCAGCTGCACCTCGCGGGCCATCAGGAGGTCGTCCTCCATGGCCTTGTTCTTCTGGGCAACCTCCCGGCGGGAGCGCTCGAGGGCCGCGATGTTTCCCAAGAGGAGGTCCGTCTGCAGGCGCACGAGCGCGTGAACCAGGATGAAGCCGATGAATCCGCCCGATGCGTCGACCAGGAGGACGTCGTCGTAGAAGCTCTCGTCCGAACGCGCCGACACGGACGCGAGCGCCTCCGGCAGGGGCGCGTCCTCGCAGAGCCGGAGCGCGGCGGCCATTAGGTGCTCCCGCACGGGGCTGCGCGCAAAGAGGGCGAAGCCGAAGCGCGCCCCGAGCTGCATCGCGATCTCCCGCCGGGCGCAGACGCCGAGGAGCCTGTCGGCGTCGAGGACGGCGAGGAAGTCGCGGCCCGTCTCCGCGAACCGCTTGTGCACGTCCTCGAGGGGGGCGTCGGCCGCCACCGACTCGCGGTGGCCGACGAGGGACCTCAGCTCGACGGCGGGTGGGCTGTCGGGATTCACGGCCGCGAGCTTGCGCCCGCGGCGCGGGCCATGCAACCCGGCGCGGACCCGTTTCCCGAATTTAACGCGCGCAGCTGGACTACGGGACGTCGTAGACCTCCACGAGCGCGACTCCCGTGTCCCCGTCCGCCCCGGAAACGATCGCCGTGTAGGCGCCGGGGGAAAGGGTCGCGAGCAGGGCCGAGTCGCCGCTCGACGGATCGTCCCAGGGGAAGGCGCCCGAGCGGGCCGCCGCGGACGCGACGGCCGCATCGCCACCCCAGCCCGTATTGGCGGCAACGGCGGAGCCGTTGCTGTAGAGCTGGAGCTGCGGGTCGCGAAGCGCGCCCGCGACTTTGAGCCCGTAGAGCGCCGGGCCGGACGCGCGGACAAGGACCGTCTTCGCCGTGGAGCCGCCGATCACAAAGCCGGCGATGAGGACATTTCCGCCCGTTCCCACCGACGCGCGGGCCGAGAGGTTGACGAGCCGCGGAAGGGAGGGCTCCCACGTGCCTGCCGGCGTGGCGTCATAGACCTCGGCCAGCGCGACCCCTGAGTCCCCGCTTGTCCCGGACGCGACCGCGGTGTACGTGCCCGGGTTCAGGGTCTCCAGGAGCGCCGAATCCGCGCTCGCCGGACTATTCCACGCGAAGGCGCCCAGGGAGCTGGCCGCCGAGGCGATCCGGGAATTGCCCGCCCAGCCGGCGTTGCGGTCGATCACCGAGGCGCCGCCATAGAGCAGGAGCTGCGGGTCCGCGAGCGCGCCCGGGACACCCAGGGGGGCGAGCGCCGGGCCGGACGCTCGAAGGAGCACCGGCAGCGGGGCTGCGCCCCCGATCACAAAGCCCGAGATGAGGACGTCCGCCCCGGTGCCCACGGGCGCGCGGGCCGAGAGGTTGACGAGTCTGCCCGGCGTTGCCGTGGCCGACACCGCGAGGACGGCGCCGCGGGTGTTCGTCGAGCCCGCGCCATTGGTCGCCGTGCAGGCGTAGGTTCCCGCAAGGACCGAGGGCCCGCTCAGGAGAAGCGTGGCCGAATGGGAGCCGGAGACTCCCGGCCCATCCGCGAGCGCGGCGCCGTTAAGCGTCCACTGGTAGGTGGGGATGTACGTGCTGGCTGCCGGCGCCGCAAACACGGCGGAGGCGCCCGCGGCCACGGTCTGGGGCCCGGGCTGCCTCGCAAATCCCGGGACGGCGGGGACCGCAGCGGCGTCAACCACCGTCACCGAGTTGCTGTCGTCCGTGGCGTAGACCTTGTTCGTCGATTCGTTCACCGCCACGCACACGGGATGGGTTCCCACAGCGAACGCCGTGACCGCGCGGGTCGCTCCGTCGATCACCGCCACGGTCTTGCTGTGGTAGACGGCGACGTAGGCCGTGTTGGTCACCGTGTTCACGGCGATGACGCCGGGCTCGTCCCCGACGGCCACAGAGGTGGTCGCGTTCGTCGCACCGTCAATCACCGCGACGCTGCCGGTGCCCTCCACGTCGACGTAGATCGTGTTCGCCGCCGGATCGACGGCGATCGCGCCGGGAAAGGGCCCGACGGCGACGGAGGTGGCGGCGTTGGTGGCCCCGTCGATCACCGTCACCGAGTCTCCGCCGGCATTGGATTCGTAGACCCTGTTTGTCGCCGGGTTCACCGCGAGGGGCCCGCCGGACCCCGCGGGAATGACGGTGGTCGCATTGGTCGCCCCGTCGATCACGGTCAGGCTGTTGCCAGTCTGGTTCACGACGTAGATCTTGTTCGTCACGGGGTTCACGGCGATCGCCCCCTGGAGGGCGTCCACCATGAGGGTCGTCGTCGCATTCGTGGCCCCGTCGATCACCGTCACGTTGCCGAGGGCGTTCGCGACGTAGACCTTGTTGGTCACCGCGTTCACCGCGATGGCCCCCGAGATTCCCGCGAGGGTCGTGGTCGCATTCGTGGCGCCGTCGGTGACCGTCACGAAGGGGTGCTCCGGGACTCCTGAGGTGATCCCTCCGGCGCCGTAGATCCTGTTCGTCACGGTGTTCACCACGCTGGCGTTCGCGTTCGGGACGAGGGAGGAGGCATTGGTTCCTCCGTCGATCACTCTCATCGCATTGCCGCTCGAGACGTAGATCTTGTCCGTCACCGGGTTCACCACGATGCCGCCCCCCGGGAAGCCCACCGGGACGGTGGTGATCGCGTCCTGCGCCCGCGCGACGGGGCCCAGGTTCGCGCCGGCCGCGACGGCGCACCACAGCGCGAGCCGAATTCCGTCTCCCCAGCCGCCGCCATGAGGATTATCGCGCATTGGGATACCGCCAGATCTCTCCGGGTCGCCCCCATCCTCGGCCGGTTTCCGCCCCGAGTCGACTCGCGGATGCTGCCGACCGCGCCACGGGCAGGACCCGCGGGCGCCGACGCCCCTTGTCGGGGGCGCAGCTCAGCGGGGGCCGGCGCCCCCGATGAGCGCAGCTAATGAAAAACAGAACCCGCGCCACTATCACGCGCTCCTCGCGGCAGGCGCATTCCGGCCGCACCCCGCCCTCAATCGCCTCCCAACGGAGCCTGGCCGGGTCGAACGCGCACCACCTTCAGGATCTCTCCCGAGAAATGACCGCGCACGGTCGACCCTCCAATCGTGTTTTCCCCAAAGGTGGCGTCTCCGTCCCTCGAAGGATAGGCCGACGCGTCTTCTGAAAGGACCGTGACACCATTCCATTTCACGAAGAGCCGCGGTCCCTTCGCCGCGTCACGGTGCTCCTTGGAGGGACCCGCGAGCGCATCAGGATCAAAGCCAACCTCGACATGCTGGATCCCGTCGTAGTCGACCGTTATGGGCCGGCTCTGAGCGCCTCCATAGCCCCATTTGTCGTGTCCGATTGAGACATGCCTCCCGTCAAGGTAGGTAATGTAGTAGAAATCGCCCGCGCCAGGGCGCCCCGTAGTCAGGAGCGGCTCCGACGCTCCAAAGGCCGGCCAGGGAAGCCTGAACTCAAGTTGGGCACCGCCGAAGCGCCCACGCGGGAAAAGTCCCGACCTGAACCAAAGTCCCGTCGCGGCCGCCAACACGGCCATCCCGACGAATGCGCGCGCATGAATGGGCTTCCACGTTAGTCCCCGTGTCAGCGCGACACCGATTCTCGGGACCATCCCGGCCCAACGCACGATCGTTCGCTCGCTCTTGAAGGCGAAAGCGCCAACGGCTCCCAGCAACACGAGCCAGGCGGACGCCGAGGCATAGAAGCTAAGGCGGAGCAGACGGCTGCCGACGTAGGGGATTCTGACGCTGTGTTCGCCCTTGCCGAGCGGAACCGCGACGAGCCCGTCCGGACTCCTTGCCAGCGGCGTTGCCACACCGTCGACGAAGGCCTCATATCCTGGAACATACAGCTTGGGCGTCTCCAGGTAGCAGGCGCGCTCGGCGGTCACAAGGGCCTGGAACGGCGTGAGCGACGTCAGGCGGATGGCCCGATCAGCCTCCGACACGGGTTCGATCGAAACGCGGGCGAGCACCCCTTTCGCATTGGCGCCGTCGCGGCTGACAAAACGAAGCGATATGTCTTCCGCAGCCGCCGTGCTGTTTTCCAGGATCAACGTGTGCCCGGCTTCCGGACCGGAACCAAAGGACCTCGGGTATCCGGACTGGGGCAGTGAGTAGACGTTGCTGAGGGCCCCCCCCGAGAGCTGAAGCTCCCCATCCAAGGCCTGCCCCAGGAAGTCGAATCGCAAGATTCGCGCGTCCCCGGGACCAAGGTGAACCGTCCCGGGGAGGCCCCCCTCTTCGCCCCTTGGAAGCGCCAAGGTGGACGACGGCCTCTTCACATCCAGTCGATAGGTCGCACCATCCGCGAAGACGCGCCGCGTGTCCAAGTCGAGCAGCCTTGTCTCCAGCCGGGGATCCATGTGCCCGTAGGAGAAGTAGGAAGGCGTTCCCAGGTACTCGTAGGAGTGCGTGCGCGACAACAGGATGTTCTCGCTTCGGTGCAGATCCTCGGACGCACTTTCTGAGCGGCCGATCGCCGCCGCTCTGCGGAAGAACTTCAGGGTCTCCGCCGTGCTCCAAAGGCACGCCGCCATCAGCAGCCCGCCCACCAGGATCCGCGGCCAAAGGCCCTTGCGCGAATACCGGCCAAACACAGGGGCAACGATGAACACCGCAAGGCCAGCCAGCAGGGCATAGAACCGGTCCATGGGCCATTGATTGGTGACCAGCAGCAACTCGGAGGGGAGGCTGCGCCACGCAATCCTGGTCAGAATCGGAATCGGCCACGCGAAAAGAAGGATAGCGGCAAAGCATCGCGACAACGAGCGCCCCGGCCTCGACCGGACCGCGCCCGCGATCGCCGCCAGCATGCAGGCCCACAATCCATAGCCCAGTTGGACGTCCCCCAATAGATGGTTCCCCTCTCGGCTGACCGGAAGAAGGCTGCTGACCCAATCGCCGCGCAGCGTCGCGATCTTGTAGTCCACCGAGGCCAGCGCGGCGGCGCGCGGGAATGCAGGAAGCCTTAGGGAGGACACGGACACAAAGAGATAACCGCCGAGTGCCAGGAAGATGCCCAGGGCGAGCATCATCCTGCCGATGACCCTCCAATTCCGGCTCTGCCCGAGCGTCCAAAGGCCGGCCATGCACGACACCAGCGTGGCCCAAGCCGCCACGGGCGGGTGGGCCAGCCACATTGCCGCAAGGGCCGCCCCTTGGAGCACCCAGGGCCACGTGCGATCCGGCAGCGTCGAACTCTGCTCGATGCCCAGGACCAACCAGGGTATGAAGGGCAACACCATGAACGTGGGGTACATGTCGCCGCCGTACAACGGGGCCAGGACACCGGGGCAGAGGCCGTACAGGGCCGCCAAGGCCAACGCCACCCATTGTCCCCTGGGATTTGACACCCTCAGCGCCACGTAGCAGCCGAGGACCGCCCCGAGCATGCTGGCCAACACGGTCAGGTTCTGGAGCGCGAAGACGTTGAACGTGCCGAGGCCCGCAAGGTCAAAGACCCATGCCAGATGCTGAAGATAGGGGGCGTTGCGCAGCGGCTGAAACCCGCCGCTGAAGGCGTACTGGCTCTGGCCGATCAGGACTGGGAATATGCCTGAGCGCCACTGCTTGAGAAAATCCGCGATCATCAGGGAGTAGGACGTCGCGTCTCCCGCCCCCAGGAGCGCATTGCGGACGTACGGATGCACGGCGAACAAGGCGGCGCCCTGAGCCACTCCAAACCGCAGACCCTCCCAGCGGTCGGGTGCCCGCACTCGTTCGATCAGCCCAAGAAGCGCTCGATTGGCCAGCACCGCCGCGACAAGCATGAGCGCAAAGGCGCCCATCTGCCTCGACGTGAGCGAAGACGCGGACGCCTTCAGGGCGAGGGAACACAGGACTGCCCTCAGGAGGAACATCGTGCACTTGAAGGTGGCCAAGCCCTGGAGCCTCCCCGCCAGCCCGGCGCACGCCGCAGCAGCAACCGATGCCAGAACCCACAGAAGCAAGACGGCCACCCAGGTGGCAGGCGGAAACTGCGCGTTGTGCCAAAGCCCCCTGGCGACATAGCAAAGAACACCGAGCGTGCTCACGTCCGAAACGAGGAAGCCGTCCGCGCCGAGCACCGCGATCAGCCACGGGTGAAGTCGGATGTGATTTTGCGTCATTGCATGGAGCACCACGTTCTCGGTCCCGTGCGTGAAGGCCGGCCATAGGTGTAGGCGACCTGCCCGGCCTGTTCAACCCAGACGAAAGGGCGCCCTCGTCGCGGCGGGCCTTGATCCGCAACCTGAACCTGCGATCGAGCGGCCGGGTCTCGGAGCCCGACAGCTTCCCGATGGCGACCGCGCCCGCGGGCAACCCACCCGCTGCTTGTCGATAGACGTCTCGAATTATTGGATACGGCATTGGACCCGCGCTCGCCTGCGCCTGCGGTCAGGCCGGCATGCCGGGCAGAGGTCATCGCACGCGGCCCTCGACTCCATTCTCGCCGCACCAAAACAGGACCCGCTCAGGCCATCGGGCGACCCTCCATAAGCCATTCACCATCAATTGGCTGCCCGGCCTGGATTCGAACCAGGACTAGGTGAGTCAAAGTCACCTGTGCTACCTTTACACCACCAGGCAATAA
>CAYQOH010000121.1:0-8177 GCA_964419075.1 uncultured Opitutaceae bacterium
CCTCCAGGAAACGCTGGCTTTCCCGCACGACGTGAGCACGTTCTCCCTTCACTCCCCCAAACGATGACCACCAAAGAAATCGCCGACAAACTCGTTTCCTACTGCCGCCAGGGAAAGTTCGAGGAGGCCCAGAAGGAACTGTACTCCGCCGACGCCGTCAGCATGGAGCCCGAGGCCACCCCGATGGGGCCAAAGGAAACCAAGGGCCTGAAGGCCATCATTGAGAAGGGCCGCGGATTCATGTCCTCGCTGGAAAAGCTGCACTCGATGTCCGTGTCGGACCCGATCGTGTCGACCAGCTCCTTCGCCTGCATCATGAGCCTGGACGCGGACATGAAGGGCCGGGGACGGGCGTCGATCACCGAGCTCTGCGTGTACGAGGTCAAGGGCGGGAAGATCGTCCTTGAGCAGTTCCGTCCCTAAGCGAGACGACCCTTCCTGACCGCCTCATCCGCCCGTCGTCCAAACCGGGCACGAGACGAACGTGCTCCAGCCCCCGCCGGCGACGCGGGCCTCGATCCTCAGGAAGTGCCGGCCGGCGGCCTCGATCTCGAACTCCACAACGAACCCGTCGTTTCGCGGGGCCGCGAACGCGTCCGGCTCGGCCCCGGCGATCGTCTGGGTCCCCACGCCGTACTCGCCCGCGAACTCGCGGCGGTCGAGGCGGACGCGCACTCCCGTGATCATCGCGGTGTCGCAGGCGCACCACCCGCTCACCGAGCTGCTCCCGAGGGCGAAAAGCCGGTACGGCGGCGTGTAGAGGTAGTAGCGGATCGGGGGTCCGGGCAGGTCGGCCCCGTTGTCCCCGAAGGACCGGCCTCGGAAGAAGGCGCCGTCGGGCAGGCGCGGGTCGAGGAACCGGCCCGGAAGCCAGGATCGGCCGAGGGCGAGGCGGCGCCCCTTTTCGGCGGCCCACTGGTCCTCCAGCTCGCGGAGCCTGCGGTGCAGGCCCTCCAGGTCCGCGCGCAGCCTCTGGACATAACCCGCGCCTGCCGAGCAGATCCCCGTGAGCTCGCCTATCCTCGCATCCGCCGCCTGCTGGGCCCCCCGTGCGGTCGCCTCGACCCTTTCAATCAGCTGCCGGTAGGTGCCCCCTCCGAGGGACTCCAGGCTGTCTCCCAGGTCCCGGAGAACGGCCTCGGGGACCCGGCCGGGCTCGGTGCTCAGCACCGCCACGGACTGCCCGAGGCTGATCGATTCCGTCGTCACCAGCTGGTTCTGCCACTTGAGCGGCGCGGAGATCGGGACCTTCAGCCGGTCCGAGTCCAGGACGGCGCACACCTTTAGCCCCAGGCGCTCCGCCCACGAGACCACGGTGTCCCGGCAAAGGTACTGGACCACGACCTTGTCCTCGTCCGGGCTGGCCAGGGTGTCCAGGAAGTGCGGCCAGTGGTAGGGAATCGTGAAATCAAGGAAGGAGAACACGAGGAGCCCCCCGGGCTTGAGGACGTTGCGGGCGTCCTGGAGGTACCGGTAGCCGTCCTCATGGGACAGGTGCGTCAGGACGGAGAAGAAGCAGACCATGTCGGCCGGGGCGACGGAGGCCGGGATGCGCTCGCCGTCGCCGACCAGGAAATCCCAGTCGGCGCGGCCGGCCATCTTCCTCGCGTAGGCGACCAGCTCGGGAATAACGTCGATCCCCGTGTACTTCGCGCGCGTGAACCCCCGGAGGTAATAGGCGAGCCGGCCGCAGCCGCAGCCGACATCGACCACCGAATGCTCCTCCTTGAGGCCCAGGGCCCGGAGCAGGTCGAGCTCGATCTGCCCAAAGACGTCGAAGTCGCCGCCGACCGTCGCGGCGATCGCCTTGTCCTCATCCCCAAGCTCCCTGCGCAGCCGCTCCAAGTGGAGCTGGTACGAGCGCCGGTAGCGGTCGATTCGTGTGGCTGAGGAGGACAAGGCCGGTGGCGAGGTTTCGGGGCCGGCGCCAAGGGCTCCGGGTGCCCGATTAACGGACGACAAGCGCGGCTTCGCAATCCGCCATTGTCGGCCCCAACACGGGCGCGGACCCGGCCCACCTCACTTGGCCGGGGAGGTCTTGTCGAGAAGGCCCTGGTCGCGCAGCCATTGCGACAGGAGAACCGGCCACTGCTCGAGCGTCGCGTCGCCCTTCCCCAGCCCCACGCCGTGCGCCCCGTGGCGGAACACATGCAGCTCCGCGGGGACGCCCGCCCTCTTGAGCGCGCTGTAGAACTCGATGCTGGCCTCGACGGGGACGACATCGTCGTCGGTCGTGCTGAAGATGAAGGCCGGGGGCGTACGGGCGGTCACCAGGCGCGTCGGCGAGTAGAGCTCCTCAAGGGCCGCCTGCTGCTCCTTGGGGATCTTCATGATTGTCGGGTACGAGTCGATCGTGCCCGGCTTCGCCTGCCCCATCGCGTTGATCCAGGGGTAGCCGAGCACGAGGAAGTCCGGCCGGCTGCTGAAGCGCTCCACGGGGTCGGCGGCGGCGGGCGCGCCGCCGTCAAACGACGTGCCCACCATCGCCGTCAGGTGCCCGCCCGCCGAGAAGCCCACCATGCCGATCCGGTCCGGCGCGAGGCGGTACTGCTTCTGAAGCGAGCGCACGAGTCGGACGGCGCGCCGGGCGTCCAGGAGCGGCACCGGGTAGAGGTATTTCTGGCCCAGGCGGTATTTCAGCACGAACGGGGTCACCTTCCGCTCGGCAAACCAGTCGGCGACCTGCCGGCCCTCGTGGTTCATCGCGAGGCCGAGGTAGCCTCCCCCTGGGGCGATTACGACCGCCGTGCCGTTGCCCTCTTGGTAGGCGGGCTGGAAGACGGTGAGCGTGGGGACGTCCTCATCGGCGACCCCAAGGGCTCCCGGGGCGCCTCCGTCCCAGAGCGGGAACGTGGCGACCTCCATCGAGGGAAGGAAGGCCTTCCGCGGCGGCGGCCCATCGGCGGGCTGGGCGCCGGACGCGCCGAGCGAAAGGAGAGCCGCAGTGAGGAGCGCGCCCGGGGCGCGTAGGACGTAGGGGTTCACGTGGTGGGGGCCGCGAGGCTCTGATTTGGGGATCAATCCCGCGCCCCTCCGCTTGGGGAGGGACGCCGTACCCTCGCACGGTCCGGGGCGCCCCGTCAACCGCCGGCGCCCGCCCTGCCAAAGGCCCGCTGCGCGCGCTGGCGCCTCGCACAGAGCACCATGCCGAGTCCGAGCGAGGCGAAGACCATGCCGTAGGAAGCCGGCTCCGGCGCCGCGGTGACCTGGTTGTCGATCGACTGCCAGACCGACTGGTTGTTCGAGAAGCCGTTGAACGTGATCTGGTTCTCCGGGGTCGTGCCCGTGACGTCGTGCGTCGCCCCGGTGAAGGTCTGCGCGTACATGAAGTCCAGGGCCTTGGTCCAGTCCTGGATGGTGAGCGTGTAGCCGTTCAGGTTGAGATTGGAGATGTTGAGGGTCGTGGCGCTCGGGCTGCCGAAGTCGATGACGGAGTTGCCCGTGAGCGTAAGGTTGCCGATCGTATCGGTCGTCCCGTTGAGAAAAAGCGATCCCCCCGCAAGGTCCAGGTTGAGGCTCGAGTTGCTGATGCTGGCCCCAAGCGTGAGCGTGGCGCCCGATCCCACGGTGAGCATCCCGCTGCCGCTCACGGTTCCGGAGAACGTGCCCGAGCCGCCCGACAACGTCAGGCTGCCCCCCGACCCCAGGTTCAGCGTCCCCGCGCCCGACAGGGCGCCCACCGTCTGGCTGCTGCCGAGGAGCGAAAACGCCCCGGAGGTTATCGTCAGAAGCGACGTGGTGTTGAAGACGTTCGAGGCGCTCGTGGAAAGGGTGCCTCCGTTGATGACCGTCGCCCCCTTGTAGGTGTTGGCCCCGCCGAGCGAGAGCGTGCCGCTGCCGACCTTGGTCAGGGTGTCGCCGGTGCCCGTCCCTGCGATCACGCCATTGTAGGTGACCGTGTTGCCCTGGGTGTCGATGGTCCCGCCCCCGGCCCCGTTGACGAGCGTGATCCCGTGCGTGGACGCCAGGGAGTACGTGGCGGTCGCCTGAAGCGTGCCGCCGCTCAGGCTCAGGCCGTTCGCCGCGTTGCCGAGCGCCCCGCTCGAGCCCGCCTGGAGCGTCGCCCCGGAGCCGACCTGGACGGTGCCGGTGAACGTGTTCCCGGAGTTCCCGAGGACGGCCGTCCCGCCCGCCGCGGTGACGCTGCCGGTGCCGCCGATGACGCCCGTCGTGTTGACGGTGCCGGTCTCGGACGCCGAGCCTAGGGTCAGGTTGTTGCCGCTGCCGAGCGCGATCGCCCCGGAGAGGTTCAGCTGGGAGCTCGCGGCCGCGCCGATCGTGGAGGCGGAGCCCAGCGTCAGGGCGCCGGCGAAGGCGTTCGTGCCCGAGAGGTTCTGGACTGCGCCGTTGCCTCCGACCCCGGAACCGTTGAGCGCCACCGCCTCCGCCGTCGAATAGTTGATCCCGCCCTGGAAGCCCAGGGTGCCGCCGCTGTTGACCGTGGTCCCGGCCGCCGCCGTGCCGAGGGCGTTGTTGGCCGCGGCGACGAGCGTCGCCCCGGAATTGACGGTCGTGGCCGCGGCATAGCTGTTCGCGCTGTTGGAAAGCACCGTCGTGCCGAACGCCGCCGTCACGGTTCCGGTTGTTCCCGTCACCTGGCCGGCGATGCGCACGGTCCCCGCGCCGGTCGACGTGCCGAGCGTCAGGGCGCGGGTCCCCAGCGCAAGCGTACCGTTCAGGTCAAGCTCCTGGCCCGTCATGGCACCCAGGGTCGACGCCGCATTCAGCGTCACGGTCCCGGTGGTGATGTTGGTGCCCGAAAAGCTTTCAAGGGCTCCGGCCGAGCCCGCCATCCCCGAGCCGCTCACGCCGATCGCCTGGGTGTCGGTGATGCCGCCCTGAAATCCAAGGGTCGCCCCGCTTGCGACCGTCGCGGTGCCGGTGCCCAGCGCGCCGGAGGACCCGGCGAGGACCGTGCCCACGGCGATGGACGAGGTGCCGGTGCTCGAGTTGCTGCCCGTCAGCACGATGGTGCCGTTCGCGGTCCCCTTTCCATACGTGGCCGCAAAGTTGCCCGTCGTGTTCCCGGAGAGCGTGAGCTGGGTGCCGGCGGCGGCGCTGTACGTCGTGGCGGCGGTCTGGGTGATGGCTCCCGTCAGGGTGTTCGTGCCCGCGGCATTGGATATCGCGCCGGTGTTCGCCAAATCTCCCGCGCCGGCGACGCTGACGGCCTGCGCCACGGAAATGCCGTTCGTGAGCGCCAGCGAGTTGCCGCTGCTCACCGTCACCGCCGAGGTTGCGGCGCCCAGCGCATTTGACGAACCCGCCGTGAGCGTCCCGTTCGAAACCGTCGTGCCGCCGGTAAAGGTGTTGTTGCCCGTCAGGGTCAGGTTGCCCGCTCCCGACTTGATGAGCGACCCGGAGCCCGAGCCTCCGTCCGAGATGGTGCCGGAAATGGTGACATCGCTCGCCGCGTTCACCGTCAGCGCGTATGCGGTGGCGCCCGACCCCAGATTGACGTTGCCGTTGAATGCCATGGACCCACTCGCCGCCGACCAGGTCTGGGCGCCCGCCAGCGTGAACTGGTTGTAGAAGGTCTGGGTGGCCGCGTCGCTGTTGGTGATGCCGGTGGAAAGCGTCAGCGTGTTGTTGTTCTGGGTGAGCGAGGTGTCGAAGGTGAAGGCGACGGCCCCGCCGTTGCCGAGGAAGGTCAGGTTCTTCGCCACGGACGCGGCCGAGAGCGTGAGGGACGTTTGCTCACCCGCCGCGAGGTTGAAACGGGCGGTGCTGGTGATCGTCGGGATGCCTGCGCTCCAGTCGCCGGTGGCTCCCCAAAGCCCCGAGCTCGTGCTCGTCCAATTGTCATTGGCCGCATGCAAGGAGACGGCGAACATGGATCCGACCGCCAACGCAAGAAATAGTGCAAACCACCTGCACCAAAATCCGTATCCGCCGGGACTGCTCTCGCTCACTCTGCACGTCACCGAGGTGCCGCGGGCAGCGAGGAATTCAGTTGGGGTGGACGGTTTCATACATCCTTTCAGGCACTATACACCTTGCACCCAAAGAGATGCTATTACAACAAGCAACGCTTCCCGTGGCTAGAACGGCGCCATGGGTTCCCCACCCGTTTCGACACTCGACCTTCCGCCCCAACGCCGTGAACGCATCATGAAAATCCCGCGTCGGAACTGCTGTCAACATGCTGGTTAATAATTATATGCATAGATTCTCACGCGGTGACGAGGGCCCGGCCTTCGCGTCGCCCACACGCTCGCACCTCCGAAGCGCTCGATTGAGGCCGCTACCCGCGCATCTTGTCCTTGGCGCCCCGAGCCCGACCGCTTATCTGTAGGTCCGTTGCAGCTCCGGTGCCCGCGTCGTCCCCAGGCACAGGGTCCCTATGAAGAAGATTACCCCATTCCTTTGGTTCAACGATCAGGCGCTCGAGGCCGCGAGATTCTACGTCTCGACCTTCAGGAATTCAAAGATCCTGGAGGTAAGGCGCGACGGAAAACGGGTGATGGGCGTGAGGATGAGCCTCGATGGCCTTGAACTCACGGCCTTCAACGGTGGACCAGTCTTCACGTTCACCGAGGCAATCTCGCTGTCGGTCGACTGCGGGTCGCAGAAGGAAGTGGACCGATTGTGGAACCGCCTCTCGAAGGGGGGCAAGAAGCAGCGCTGCGGCTGGCTCAAGGACCGGTACGGCCTGTCCTGGCAGATCGTCCCTTCGGTCCTCGCGGAGCTCCTGGCAGACCCCGATCCCGCGCGGTCGGAGAGGGTCTGGGTCGCCATGCTCAAGATGCGCAAGCTCGACATCGCGGAACTGAGCCGGGCCCATGGCGCGCCTTCCCGCCCGCGCTCCTAATTGCGGGGGCTGAAGGCGACCTCCTTGATCGGGCCCACCTCCACTCGGCCTTCCGGCACCGAGGCGTGGATCAGCTTGGCGCTGTCGCGCCCGAAGTAGGAGGCCGCGGTGGCCGCCATCGCGGCCAGCTCCAAGCTGAAATCCCTGCCCCGCTCGCGGACGCTGAATCGGGTCTCCCAGAGCAGCTTCGGCTTCTTCTGCCGCCACATCATCTGGAAGTCGTACGCCAGCAGGACGACGAAGTAGCGCCGGGCCTCGAGCTCGTCCATGAGGTCCCGCCTGCGGAATTGCAGCGGCGTGCCGTCAGACTGGGTGGTCTCGGCCCACCAGGAGTCGAAGCCCAGCAGGTTGGCGTTCATCGCGTCGAGCCGGGTGCGCTGGTGGTCCTCGGCCGCGGCCGCGGCCATCGCCGCCGACAACGCATTGTCCACGTCGATCTGGGCCGGTGTCCTGACGCCATAGCCTATCGTGGACGCCTGCGCCACCTGGAGTGGCGCGCAGTAGTCGTTTAGGCCGAAGTGGGCCATTTGGGGGGCGTTGCTCGCGGCGAGCGCCGCGGCGTTTGCCGCCGCAAGGTTTTGATTCGCAACTGAGTCGGTCGTGTGTTCCGGGGTCCGCGTGGTGCCCCAGTAGACCATGATGAGGAGCCGCGTGGCCCCGGGGTCCCTGGCGGGAAGGTAACCCTGGCCCGCCAAGGGCCCGGCGATGACCCGCGCGACATCCGCGAAGTCCAGCATGTCCTTCGTTCCGGCCTCGGCGCCGCGCCAGAGGCCCCCCCTGGCGAAGGCGAAGGTCTCCTTCTGGAGCGACCCGTCCGGCAGCCGCTGCCGGATGTAGTCCCCGCTCGCCCGGGATGAGATGGCGACGGCCTCGCCACCGTCGGATACGGGCGCGGTGGGTGCTGCGGCAAACGCCGCGGCACCTCCGAAGATCAGAACGACGGCGGGCGCAGCGTCCAGCGCCGCGCGCCAGGGGACGCCTGCGGGCCGCCTGCGGGCAAAGGCCGGATTCTTATCGTCACGATTAGTTTTCTTCATGGGGGGGTGGATAGCCCGGTATAACACCCGTGGCCTCGGCTCCCCTTCAGCCACTCGGAAAAATCTTCGGCGCCGCGCATTTGACATTTGAAGCGGAGCGCCCCCGCCGTGAATCTCCAGCCTTCGCAATCCCCGCGATTCCGTGTAGTTTTCCCGACCTTTCACTCATCCCAAGCCCCCTGCCCTTATGTCCCATCGACACGCCTGCTCCCGCCGCGATTTCCTGAAGACGTCCCTCGGCGCGGCCTCCCTCCTCGCGCTGCCGCGCTTCGCGATCGGCCAGGCGGGCCCGCCGCCGAGCCGCAAGCTCAACCTCGCGTTCATCGGCG
>CAYQOH010000122.1:0-8134 GCA_964419075.1 uncultured Opitutaceae bacterium
GCGAGGCCGAGGGCCCTGCCCTTCGCGACCAGGCACTGGAAGGCGGTGATCTTGTAGTCCTCCTGCAGCAGGCGGTCGAGCGCGTCGCCGTTCAGGTCCTGGGGCCGCGCCGCGATCGCGTCGCGCTGCTCCGCGGTCAGCCGGCCCATCGCGATGAGCTTGGCTACGATCAGGGACTGGACTTTTCCAAGGGCCATCTGGACGGGGTGCTCAGGCGGAGCGCGCGACCGGCGCCTGCGCCGTCGGCATGGGCGGCGTGGACTGAGGGACCGGGGCCGCCGGGGCGGAGGCCGGCTCGCCCGCGACCGGGAACGGGGCCTTCGAGCTGGTGGGGCTTCCGATGCGGTCCAGGTGCTCGGCGATGCCCTCGAGCGTCGTGCCAAACCAGAGGATGGGCCCGTCGTAGCGCTTCTCCCAGTAGGTGCGCACGGCCGGGCTCAGGTAGTACGCCGAGGCGATGAAGGTGAAGTCCTCCTCCTGGTCGAAGGGTACCGACCACGTCGCCCAGCAGGCATCCATGTCCAGACCCTTCTTCGTGTCGTCGGGGGGCTCGTAGCCCCGCAGATCGACCAGGCCCAGGCCCTCGGTCTCCACAAGGTGTTGCAGGACATCCTCCTCGCGTATGACCTTAAGCTCATAGGCGAGGACGCCGAGGACCGTGGCCTGACGTGGCTGGTTCGTGGCGATGATCTCGAGGAGGCGCTCGTTTGCCTTCTCCAGGTCTTCAATCTTCACCAGGTTGTGCTCGACCAGCCCGGCGCCAAGCAGCCTGTTGGCCCGCATCATCAGCGAGCGGTTCTCGGGCGACATTATGGGTCCTGTGGCCAAGGTTCCTGTAGTGTGTGTCACGCGGCGGCGGCTGGCGACACCTTTTCCTTTCGGCGAAGGGCGGTCACCCGCCTGAGCAGCTCCGTCTTCAGGGCGTCCAAGCCGGTGCCTTCAAGGCATGAAATCTCGAGGGCGTCGACCCTGAACCGGCGCTTGAATTTCCTCAGGTTCGCGGGCGCTGCGGGCAGGTCCATCTTGTTGGCCGCCACGAGCCTCGTCTTCTTGAGGAGCGCGGGGTCGTACAGCTTCAACTCGTTGAGCAGCTGACGGTAATCCTCCCCAGGGTCGCGCCCGTCGTTGCCGGCCATGTCAACGATGATCAGGAGCACGGCGCATCGCTCGACGTGGCGCAGGAACCGGTGCCCAAGGCCTCGGTTCTCGCTCGCCCCCTCGATCAGCCCCGGGATGTCGGCGAGAAGCAGGCGCCGGTCGCCCCGGATCTCGTCCGGGAACTCGATCACCCCGATCTGGGGGTGCAGGGTCGTGAACGGGTACGCCGCCGTCTTCGGATGGGCCTTGGTAATGGCGTTGGTCAGGGACGACTTGCCCGCGTTCGGGAAGCCCACCAGGCCCACGTCGGCGATCGACTTGAGCACGAGACGGTATTCGCCGCGCTCGCCCAGCTGCCCGGGGTTGGCTCGGCTCGGCGCCCGGTTCGTCGACGTCTTGAAGTGGGTGTTTCCCCAGCCCCCGTTGCCCCCCTTGCAGAGCACGATGCGTTGGCCGTCCACGATGACCTCGGCGACGACCCTGCCGGTCGCCATGTCCGTGACGATGGTGCCCAGGGGCAGCCTGAGCTCGGCGTCGCGGCCCTCCTTGCCGTTGCAGTCCTTCCCGAGCCCGTGCTCGCCGCGGCCGCCCTTCCAGTGCGGCTTGAACTTGAAGTCGACCAGGTTGTTCGCGTCGTGGGAGCCCACGAGGACGACGTCGCCCCCGGCGCCCCCGTCCCCGCCGTTCGGCCCGCCCCAGGGCTCGTATTTCTCACGGCGGAAGGAGACGCAGCCGCGCCCGCCGTCGCCGGCGGTGGCCTTTATGACGCATTCATCGACAAACATAGACTGCAGAGTACCTAATTGCGCCTCGGGATCAAATCGCGATCTTGATCCCCTTGCGCAGGTACGTCGGCACGTCCAGGTCCTGCCCGTCGAAAAGGTTGCGGTCGGTGCGCTCGAACTGCCCTCGGCTCTCGACCTCGCCGAAGCCGAACTCGTCCTGCTTCGCCTTAAGGGCATGGGCCGCGGGCGCCTCCTGCGGGGCCGGCGCGGCGCCCTCCTGCACCTGGGCCAGCTCCTCGGCGCGCGCCACACCAGGGCGCATCCGCGCGGGCGCCGGCCGCCTCGCGACGGCGCCACGGGTGCCCATGTCGCTCGCCCCCAGCACCGAGATCTCGACCCTGCCCTGCATGGCCTCGTCGATCACCGCCCCCATGATGATGTGCGAATCGCGCCCGAACTGCTCGGCGATCGCCGTCATGATCTCGTTCACCTTGGGGAGCGTCAGGTCCGTCCCCCCCGTGATGTTGACCAGGAGCCGGTCCGCCTTCCTGGAGAACTCGGGCGTGTGCAGCAGCGGGCAGAGCTTGAGGTCGGCGATCGCCTCCGCGGCCGCGTTCTCGCCCGAGCCCTCGGCGAGGCCGAAGAGCGTCTTTGCGCCGCGGTTCTGGAAGGCCTGACGGAGCGTCGCGAAGTCCACGTTGATGAGCCCCGTCTTCGAGAGCATGGACCAGATGGACTTCACGCCCCGGCCAATCCACTCGTCGGCGCGGGCGAACGAGTCGAGCACCGTCTCGTTGTCGGCCGCCTCCTGCAGGAGGATGTCGTTCGGCAGCGGGATGACCGCGTCGCATGCCCTCCTGAGCGCGGCGAGCCCCTCCTCGGCCTGCTTGAGCCGGCGGCCCCCCTCAAAGCTGAACGGCAGGGTCACGAAGGCGATGACGAGGGCCCCCTCCGCGGAGGCGATCTCGGCCACGACAGGCGAGGCCCCGCCGCCGGTACCGCCGCCCATTCCGGCGATGATGAACACCAGGTCGCAGTCCTTCACCACCTTTTCGATCTTCTCGCGGTCGTCCTCGGCGGCCTGCCTCCCCAGGTCGGGGTCGCCACCCGCCCCGAGGCCGCGCGTCGTGCCCATCCCGATCAGGATCTTGTCCTGCACGGGCGAGCTTGCCAGCGCCTGGCTGTCCGTGTTGACCACGGCAAGCTGCAGGCGCTCGAGGCTCTCCATCTTCAGGCGGTCGACGGCGTTGGAGCCGGCCCCGCCGACGCCCACCAGCTTGATGGCGACGTTGCGGTCGCAGAGGGCCTGGGGCTCGAGTGGAAGTTCGTTCGGGTTCACGTGGATGCGAAGAGGCGCGACATGTTGCGCAGGAACCCCCCCTTGCGCCGCGTGGCCGCGGCATTGTCGCTGAGCGAGCTGACGCCGTAGTAGAGGATGCCGAGCGCCGTGTGGTAGCCCGGGTCCCGTAGGTTCTCGCTCACCCAGGTGGGCGCCTCGCCGAGGCGCGCCGACGTGCCGAACACCTTGGCCGCGCACTCCACGAGTGCGGGCATCTTGGCGCAGCCTCCGGTCAGCACCACACCCCCGGCGCACGCCTCCGGAGAGAACGCGTGGCCGAGCCGCTTCTTCACGACGTCGAGGAGCTCCCACGCGCGCGCCGCGGTGATGCTCTCGATGGCATGCCGGGAGAACTGCCGGTCGCCGATGGCGAAGTTCCCGTCCAGCCAGACCTTCTCGCCCTTGTCGCGCGCCTGCACCACGGCGCGCCCGAAGCGAAGCTTCAGCTTCTCGGCCTGGCCCTCGGTGAGCCTGAGCCCGATGCTGATGTCGTTGGTGAAATGGCCCCCGCCCACCGCGAGCACGCCCGTCGTGTGGGGCGCGCCGTTGCGGTAGAGCACGTAATCGGTGGTCCCCGCGCCAATGTCGATCGCCAGCACGCCGTTCTGGCGCTCCTCCATGCTGGTGACCATGTGGCCGGACGCCAGGCTCGACAGGACGAGTTCTCTCACCTCCAGGTTGAACCCACGGATGACGTGGATGTTGTCGGCAAGGCGCTGCTCCTGCCCGTGCACCGTCCAGTAGCCGACCTCGAGCTTCTGGCCCACGAGGTTCTCGGGGGACGTCGGGATCAGCCGCCCGTCGACCCGGAATGGTCTGCGGATGTTGTGGACCACCATGCGGCCGAGCGGAAGGTCCTTGGCCTTTGCGAGATCGCAGACGGTCCTGATGTCGTCCATCTCGATCATGTTGTCGGCCGCCTTAACGTTGACGGAGGCCTCGTTGTAGAACCCCTCGAGGTGGCCCCCGGTCTGCGCCAGGAAGACATGGTCGATGCGCTCGTTGGCGTCGCGCTCGGCGATCTCAAGCGCGTTGTGGGTGCTCTCGGTGGCGGCCCGGTAGTCCACGACCGAGCCCTTGATGACTCCCCGGGAGGCGCACTCACCGCAGCCGATGATGGCGATCTCGCGGCCGGTGTACTCGCCGACGAGCGCGGTGATCTTGGAGGTTCCGATTTCGACGGCGCCTATGAAGGTGGTCTTAGAGCTCACGATGGGTGTCCGCGCGGAGGCTGGAGAACGCCGGGAAGGCGATGACCGGGCTCGAAGCGCCCGGGGCCGCCGCGGGGTTGACCGGCGGCTCGGAGAGCGCGGGGGCCGCCTTGCCGTAGGCGACCGGCACCTGCGAGCCAAGGGCGAGATTCACCTCCCGGAGGGGCCGCGTCGGATCCTTGGAATCGTCGACGAGGAGGTCCAGCCGGGCGATCTGCCTGAGGTAGTCCTCCCGGGTCCCGAAGACGACCCTCATGCCGTCCTTGGTGCGGACCTCGATCTCGCCGTCCGACGCCAGGCGCGCCATCGAGATGACCTGCCAGCCGCGGTAGAGGTTCTCAGCCTCGAGCTTGGAGGCGGCGAGCAGGTCCGAGACCGCCCTCATGCCGCTTATCGGGACAAACGACCCCCCGGAGCGCGCGAGCCGGACACCATCCAGCCACGGCAGCGTCGCCACCATCGCCGGATCGAAGCCCGTGCCCGAGAAGGCGACCCCGTCCCGGGAGACGAGGAGCATCTCGGGCGTGCCGCCGCCCGCCTGGGCCATCAGCCTCGCAACGGGCGACCTCTCGGAGATGCGCACGGTGAGCCGGTCGGGGAAATTCCGAGCAATCGTCGCGGCGCACACCTGTGCGTCCGCCAGCACCCTCAGGCGCAGCCGGCCAAGGTCGAGGCCCATGAGCGTCGCGTCCTGGGGGATGGAGAGGGTTCGCGCGAGCCAGTTCTGGTCGAGCACCCCGTCCGTCACGAGGACGAGGCTGCGGACGCGGTCGGACTTCGCCGCGGAGGGCATCGAATCAGGGCTCTCTCGGAGCGCGGCCGCAATCTCCCACGCTCCCCAGGCCGCAGCGCCGACGGCCACGACGCCCAAGGTCGCGCGCGCCACCCTCATCGCGAGGCGGCGGCGCCCCTCGTGCGACATCGCGCGAGGCCTCACCTCCTGGGGGATCTCCCTCCAGGATCGGGTCTCGGGCATGGCATGGGTGTCTTTGCTCATGGGCGGCGCGAGGCGTTGCCGAGACGAAAACGCTCCACCGCGGGCAGCACCATCTCCCTGACCAAAGCCGCGAAATCCAGTCCCGCGCAGCGAGCGCACATCGGCAGCAGACTCGTCTCCTTCATGCCAGGAAGCGTGTTGATTTCGAGCAAAAACGGCTCCCCCTCCCTAGATACCATGAAGTCCACGCGCGCATAGTCGCGGCATCCGCACGCGGCGAAGGCCGTCTCCGCCGCGCTCCGGACCGCGGCGGCAAGCGCCTCGTCGAGGGGCGCGGGGGCGAGATACTCCGTGGAGCCCTTCGTGTACTTGCTCGCGTAGTCGTAGACGCCGGACTTTGGGCGGATCTCGACGATGCCCAGGGCGCGACCCCTCAGGATGCCCACGGAGAGCTCCCGGCCCTCGATCCTGCGCTCGGCGATCCAGCGCCCGGACGTGATCGAACCGAGCGCGGCCTCGAGCCCCGCGCGGTCTTCGACCAGGTGCAGGCCGACGCTGCTGCCCTCGCTGTTGGGCTTCACGACGACGCGCGTGCCCAGGCGTCCCGCCACGTCCGCGGCGGACGGCTTCGACGCCGCGTCGAACGCGATCCCGTCGACGACGGGTACCCCGCGCGCGGACACCGTGCGCTTCGTCAGTGCCTTGTCCATCGTGAGTGCGCTGGACGCGGCGTCGCAGCCCGAGTACGCGCCACCGGCCGCATCGAGGAGGCGCTGCATGCCCCCGTCCTCGCCGAAGGTCCCGTGGAGCGTCGAGAAGACGACGTGCCGTGCGGGGTCGTAGCCGTCGGGAAGCGCGTCCGCCACCACGGGAAACAGCCGCGTCGTGAACGACCGCGCGAGCGCGAGCGCGCAGGCCGTCCCGGATCCCGTCGACACTTCCTTCTCGGAGGAGGTCCCCCCCGCAAAAACGGCGACCACCGGCGTTGTCACAGCACGTCCCTCCAGTCGTTCCCGTAGAGCAGCACCTCCGGCTCCAGGTCCACGCCCTTTGCCTTGCGGACCCCGGCGCGCACGCGCCTCACAAGCTCAAGCACGTCGGCGCTCGTCGCATTTCCGCAGTTGATGACGAAGTTCGCGTGGACCCGGGAGACTTCGGCGCCTCCCACGCGGGTTCCCTTCAGCCCGCACGCGTCGATCAGGCGGCCCGCCGAGTCCCCCGGGGGGTTCTTGAACATGCACCCCGCGCTTGGCTCCCTGGGCTGGGTCTCGTGGCGCCTGCGCCGGAACTCCTCTATCTTGCGCGCCGCGGCCTCGGCGTCGGTCCGTGAAGCCGGGCGGAGGACGGCCCCGAGCGCGATGCTCCCCCGCAGCTCCTCGCACTGGCGGTAGTCGACCTTCATCGCGCCGCGGGGAACGTTGCTGACGGCGCCGTCGGCCGACATGAGCCTCACCTCGTCGACGATGTCGAAGATCCAGCCGCCCATGGCGCCGGCGTTCATCCTGAGGGCTCCCCCGACGCTCCCGGGGATCCCCTCGAGGAACTCGAAACCACCGAGGCCCGCCGCGGCAGCGAGTCCGCACAGGTTCTTGAGGCGCAGCCCGGCGCCCACCCGCACCCTGCCGTCGGGGAGCGTCTCGAAGCCGGACCATGACTTGTGGGAAAGGGTGATGACGAGCCCCTCGACGCCCTCGTCGGGCACGAGGATGTTGGAGCCGCGGCCGAGCACATAGACGGCGGCCCCGTCCTTCCTCGCCTCGGCGAGGAGCGTGCGCAGGTCCTCCTCGGTCGCCGGCTCGGCGAACAGCCGCGCGGCGCCCCCGACCCGAAGGGTGGTCCTGTTGGCGAGCGGCTCCTCCCGGGCCAGGGCCGTGCCTCGGGACAGCGCCGGGCGGATCCGTTCGGCCAAGCGGTCCCAGCGAAGCGCGCGCGCCGCGCCCTGCTTCACCGCATCCACCCAGGCCCGTGCCGTCTGGTCGATGTCCCCCGCCCCAACAAAGGCGACCAGGTCCCCCGGCCGCGCCTCCCTTTGCAGCGCGGGAATGCAGCCCGGTCCGTGGCCCGGCAGGTAGCTGACGGGCAGCGCGGGCGAGCCCCTCTTGAGCTCGGCGTAGACGTCGGCCGTCGTGCCGCCGGAGACCGGCGCCTCGCCGGCTGGATACACGTCGAGGAGGTGCACCGCGTCTGCAAGCGCCAGAGACGCCGCAAACTCAGCCTTGAAGCGGGCCGTGCGGCTGTAC
Source organism: uncultured Opitutaceae bacterium (assembly GCA_964419075.1). Lineage (GTDB taxonomy): Bacteria > Verrucomicrobiota > Verrucomicrobiia > Opitutales > Opitutaceae > Palsa-1447. The sequence continues at coordinate 7,551 of CAYQOH010000122.1, forward strand.
CGGTGGGGTTGAAACACGACGATCAGGCGGCCGCCGGGCGCCACCCGCTTCCTGAGGCTGGGAAGGAGCGCGCGGATCTCCGCTGGGTGGTGGGCGTAGTCCTCGATCACGGTGAGGCCGCCTTCCCCAAGGAGCACGGTCTGGCGCCTGCGGACGCCCGGGTAGCCGGCGAGCGACCCCCTTGCGGGCTCGACCCCCATCATCTGCGCGGCGGCCAGCGCCGCCGTCGCATTCGCCCCGTTGAAATCCCCGGTGGCGCCAACGTCCACCTCGATCGGCTTGAACCGGCCGCCGAGGCGCAGGCGCATCCTCCCGTTCCCCTCGCTCTCCAGTGCGCCCGAGAAGTCCCCGCTCCTGCCGAAGGTGGCGGCCGATGGCGCCAGCCGCAACGAGACCGGGCACGCGTCGCTCACGAGAATCGAGCCCCGGGTGCGCGCGCAGAGCGCAGCGAAGGCCACCTCAAGCTCGGACGGGCTGCGGTAGCGGTCGGGGTGGTCCCAGTCGAGGTTCACGATCACCGTGATCTCCGGCGAGAAGCCGTCGATCGTGCCGTCGCTCTCGTCGACCTCGGCGACGACCCATTC